>MHAR01000034.1 GCA_001803045.1 Ignavibacteria bacterium RIFOXYB12_FULL_35_14
CCCTAATGCAACACATTATGTGTTAAATAATTATGTTAGCTACTGACATTTCTAAATAGTTCTAAGTACTGACATTTCTATTGAGTTAATACAATCATATAAAAAATTGCTCCAATGAATTGCTACTTCCCTCTCTTTAACATATATTTGAAAAAAAAATTTTGAACCTTTGCCAAAGATAGTTTTATTACAACCATTACTCGTATTTGAAATAATTTTAGAGTCTTACAAGCGTAGCCACTCAACGAGTGGCTATTTTTTTGATCTCACAGGTAAGTTAAATAAAATTTATTCTAATTGTCACACTGAGCTTGTCGAAGTGTGACCGTCAGTCTTCGATAGGCTCAGACTGACAATATTTTTGAAATTACATTTGATCATAACTTATTAAATTTATCTTTACACAGAACAATGGCAAAAACAAAAGCAAAACTTATTCTGGAAGATGGAAGCGAATTCATCGGCGAAAGTTTCGGATACCAGAAATCCACAAACGGAGAAGTCGTCTTCAACACGGGAATGGTTGGCTATCCCGAAACAATGACCGATCCATCATATCGCGGACAAATATTGGTTTGTACTTATCCACTAATTGGTAATTATGGTGTGCCGGGAAATGAAAAGGAGGATAATCTTTATAAACATTTCGAATCCGACGCTATTCATGTTAGAGCTTTAATTGTTGCCGATTATTCAGAAGGACAAGATCACTGGAACTCGAAAAGATCACTTTCTGATTGGATGATCGAACACAAAATTCCGGGTATAACCGGAATAGATACAAGAATGTTAACACGTCATCTTAGAGAAAAAGGTACAATGCCCGGAAAAATAATTTTTACTGACAGTGATAAAATTGATTTTGAAGATGTCAACGCTACAGACTTAGTTTCTGAAGTAAGTATTAAACAACCAACTGAGTACAAACGCGGAAAGAAGAAGATAATTCTAGTTGACTGCGGTACAAAGAATAACATTATCAAAGCTTTTCTCGGAAGAAACATTTCGGTTCTTAGAGTGCCTTATGATTATGATTTTTCTAAAGAAAAGGCAGATGGTGTTTTAATTTCAAACGGACCGGGTGATCCCAAAATGTGCAAATCAACTATCGAAAACACAAAAAGGGCTATAGAAAAAAATATTCCGATATTAGGAATTTGCTTAGGAAGCCAAATCTTGGCACTTGCTGCAGGAGCCAACACTTACAAACTTAAATACGGGCATCGCGGTCATAACCAGCCATGCAACGAACAAGGCACAAAGCGCTGTTACATTACATCGCAAAATCACGGTTACGCGGTTGAAAGTGAAAGTTTGCCGGAAGATTGGCGTGAGTGGTTCATAAACGATAATGATGGAACAAATGAAGGTATAATTCATATTTCAAAACCATTCTTCGCAGCACAGTTTCATCCGGAAGCATCGCCAGGTCCGGATGACAGTGAATTTATTTTTGATATGTTCGTGAGGACGCTAAATTAAAAAGACTCTTTGTGATTAAGAAATTCTGAAGAACACAGCGATAATAAGTAACATGGTGTATGTAATAAGATAATAAGGTTAATTTTTGTAGTGACTTGAACTGTTACTAAGGTTGGAAATAAGTCACACGAGGTTTAATAATCAAACATTAAATCTTCACTTAGCAGATAAATTGGATTAAAAATTATTTAATGCCTTTGCAAACAACTCAAATTTTCTGACCTTAGTAATAATGGTTAATATGTGATTAATCAACCTTATCACCTTATTCAAAAGTTTCAAACAGCATAAGTTTTTTTATTGGCGAAAGTATTACAGAATAAATTATGATTAAAAAAGGTAAACCAAAAAAAGTTTTAATCCTTGGGTCTGGTGCACTTCAAATTGGTCAAGCGGGTGAATTCGATTATTCCGGCAGTCAGACAATCAAAGCACTAAAAGAAGACGGGATAGAATCTATTCTCATCAATCCAAACATCGCTACAATTCAAACATCAGAAGACTTTGCTGACAGAGTTTATTTCCTTCCTATCAAAACAGAGTTTGTTGAAAAAGTAATTGAGAAAGAACAGCCCGATAGCATCTTACTTCAGTTTGGCGGTCAAACAGCATTGAATGTTGGAGTTGATCTTTTTGAAAAAGGAATACTGAGTAAACACAACATAAAAGTATTAGGAACTCCCGTTGAAGCAATACAATCAACAGAAGACAGGTTGCTTTTTGGAAAAAGAGTAACAGAGATAGGTTTGAAAGTTGCAGTTAGCAAAACCGCACAAAATGTTGAGGAAGCAGTCGATGCCGCAAGATCAATTGGCTATCCGGTAATGGTTAGAATTGCTTATGCACTTGGAGGACTCGGTTCTGGAATTGTTAATAATGAAGCCGAGCTTATTGATAAAGCACGACGTGCATTTGCATTTACAAACCAAATTTTAATTGAAGAATCTTTGTACGGCTGGAAAGAAGTTGAGTACGAAATTGTGCGTGACAAGTACAACAATTGCATCACAATCTGTTCAATGGAAAATATTGATCCGATGGGAATTCATACCGGCGACAGTGTTGTTATCGCGCCAGTCCAGACCTTATCAGCACAGGAGAATTTCAAGTTGCGTTCTATTGGTATAAGATTAATCAGACATCTTGGTGTTGTTGGCGAATGCAACATTCAATATGCTCTTAATCCAAATTCAGATGATTACAGAATAATTGAAGTTAATGCACGACTAAGCAGAAGTTCTGCGCTTGCATCGAAAGCTACCGGTTATCCGCTTGCATTCATTGCAACAAAATTAGCAGTAGGCTATGCACTTAATGAAATCGTAAACAACATTACAAAAGAAACATCAGCTTGTTTTGAACCCGCACTCGACTATGTAGCATTAAAATTTCCGCGATGGGATTTGCAAAAGTTCAAGCTTGTAAGCACTCAGCTTGGCTCTGAAATGAAGTCGGTTGGTGAAGTTATGTCGTTGGGCAGAGGATTTGAAGAAGTATTGCAAAAAGCCATCCGTATGCTTGATGTAGGATTAAAGGGTTTTGTCTGCAATGATCTTGAGTTTCAGAACTTGGATGAGGAACTTTCCAAACCAACAGATAAAAGAATTTTCGCAATTGCTTCGGCTATGCAGAAGGGTTACTCGGTTGATAAAATTAATGAGCTGACAAAAATTTCGAAGTGGTTCCTCTTCAAAATGAAGAACATCATTGATGCTGAAAAAATATTAACTGGTAAATCTTTACCGCAAGTTGATTATGATCTTCTTAAAATAACGAAGCAAAAAGGATTTTCGGACACTCAAATTGCCATGCTGACTGATTCAACTGAAATGGAAGTTCGAAATCTCAGAAAGAAGTGGAATATTATTCCTCATATTAAACAGATTGACACTCTGGCAGCGGAGTATCCTGCTCAAACAAATTACTTATACCTTACCTACAACGGAAATGAGGATGACATTAAAACTGCCCAGCTAAATCAAGTGGCAGTTCTTGGAAGCGGAGCTTATAGAATTGGTTCTTCTGTTGAATTCGATTGGTGTTGTGTTAATGCCGTGATGACACTTGGCAGTTTGAATTATAAAACCATAATGATCAACTGCAATCCCGAAACTGTTAGTACCGATTATGACACGTGCGATAAGCTTTACTTTGAAGAATTAACTCTTGAACGTGTCCTAGATATTTATGAAAAAGAATTGCCTGACGGATTAATTGTTTCGATGGGCGGACAAATTCCAAATAATCTTGCTGTTAAACTTCACAAAGCGGGAGTGAAAATTTTAGGAACCTCACCTGCTCAAATTGATAATGCAGAAAACCGGCACAAGTTTTCCCAAATTTTAGATAATTATGACATCGATCAACCAGAGTGGAAAGAACTTACAAGTTTGAGTGAAGCAAAAGAATTTTCAAACAAAGTCAGTTATCCTGTCCTCATCCGACCAAGCTATGTTCTGAGCGGTGCTGCAATGAGCATCGTTCTCTCGGAAAATGAATTGGAAGAGTATCTGCGTAAGGCAACTGAAATCAACAAAGAACATCCGGTAGTAATCAGTAAGTTTATTACCGACGCACGCGAAATTGAGGTTGATGCCGTGGCTGATAACGGTAAACTATTTTGTTATGCAATTTCCGAACATGTTGAAAATGCGGGTGTTCATTCAGGCGATGCAACAATTGTACTTCCTCCGCAGAGGACATATCTTGAGACTATGAGAAGAGTCAAGATCATTACGAAAAGAATTGCCGAAGCTCTTGAAATTACCGGACCATTTAACATACAGTTTATTGCAAAGGATAATGAGGTAAAGGTAATTGAATGCAATCTAAGGGCGTCAAGAAGCTTTCCGTTTGTGTCTAAAACTCTAAAAATAAATTTTATTGATATTGCAATAAAATTAATGCTTGGTGAAAAAGTACCGAAGTTCGATAAATCATCTTTCGACCTGGATTATGTAGGAGTTAAAGCTTCTCAATTCTCCTTTACACGATTAAAAGGTTCCGATCCGGTCATTGGCGTCGAAATGTCGTCAACAGGAGAGGTTGCATGTCTGGGCGATGATTTCAACGAGGCGTTTCTGAAAAGTGTTTTTTCAACCGGATACCGAATTCCAGAAAAGGCAGTATTG
Source organism: Ignavibacteria bacterium RIFOXYB12_FULL_35_14 (assembly GCA_001803045.1). GTDB lineage: Bacteria > Bacteroidota > Ignavibacteria > Ignavibacteriales > Ignavibacteriaceae > XYD12-FULL-36-8. Next base: position 4,614 of record MHAR01000034.1, read on the forward strand.
CTTTCTACCGGAACGTTAAAAGATAAAGCAGAACTTTTGGATGATACCAGAAAACTTTACGAAACAGGAATAAAATTTTACGCAACCAAAGGTACATCGGATTTTCTTGCCAAAAATGGAATTGAAGCCGAAGTGCTTCAATGGCCATTGGATAAGATAGAACCTAACATATTGACATACCTAAGCGAAGGAAAAATTGATTTGGTTATAAACATTCCTAAGAACGAAGAAAAATTTGAACTTGACAACGATTATACAATCAGAAGAAAAGCAATTGATTTGAATATTCCTTTAATCACCAACATTCAATTTGCAAAAAGGTTTATCAAAGCACTTAAGCGTTATAAAATATCTGATTTGAGTATTAAAAGCTGGGATGAGTATAATTAAAATATCTGCGTTAATCAGTCTAATCAGTGTCATCTGTGTGCTATTGACTCAGAGGCACTTATGGAACTTATTGACCAATCATTAAGGTTTAAAAAAACTAAATAGTATGGTAATATTCTTCACAATATTTTTTACGATTTATGCTGCGGTAAATTATTACATTTTCATTCGCGGCTGGCAAGCACTTTCAACTCTACCTTACCTTAAGCCATATTATGCTGTAATATTTATTATTGCGGTTTTGTCCTACCTTGCAGCAAAATTTCTTGATGGAAAAATCCCACATTTTATTTATGATGCTATGATTTGGATCGGATCATTCTGGTTTGCGTTTATGCTGTATTTCTTTCTATCTATTGTAATAGTTGATTTCTTAAGATTATTAAACTGGCAATTCAACATTTTTCCGCGAATCATAACGACTAATTATGAAGATGCCAAAAAATACTTGCTTATGGCTATTGTGATTATTTCAAGCATCATAATTTTGATTGGATACTTAAACACAAGAATAATCTCAGTCAAATCATTAATCTTAGAAATGCCAAGAAAGCAAAGTGCATTAACAGAATTGAATGCTGTTGTTTTATCCGACTTACACCTTTCAGTTATCAACGATGAAAAGTGGCTTGAAAAAATTGTCATGAAAATAAACGGATTAAATCCCGATGTTGTTTTTATTCCAGGCGATTTTGTCGATGAAAGAGCAGAGACACTAAAACTTGAGGGAATCGGGGGATCATTGTCTAAAATAAAAACTAAATATGGAGTTTTTGCATCAACAGGAAATCATGAATTTATAAATGGAATTAACGGGACGAGTAAATTCATCACCGAAAATGGAATAACTTTGATAAGAGATTCAATAATACTTGTCGCCGATAGTTTTGTTTTAGCTGCTCGAGATGATGCAAGTAAATCCAACTTCACTGGTGAACCAAGAAAATCTCTGAAAGAAATTATGAAAACTATTGATAAGAATTATCCCATTGTTTTGTTGGATCATACTCCTTTAAAGCTTGAAGAAGCAGAGGCAAATGGAGTAAGCCTTCAATTATCAGGACACACACATCACGGACAAATGTTTCCTTTAAATTTAATTACAAAAATGATTTACGAAGTAAGCTGGGGTTATAAAAAGAAAAGTAACACTCATTATTATGTTTCTTGCGGAGTTGGCACTTGGGGTCCGCCAGTTCGTCTTGGAAGTGAATCGGAAATAGTTAGTTTAAAGATTAAGTTTATCTAGGAGTAGCAAAAAAATTGAAAGAAGAATAAAATTTAATTTGACTCTATTAAAAAATTAACTTACGTTTCAATTGGAAAAGTAAAGAGGTATGGACGTGGGGTAAGCTTTCACTTGAAGAATAAATACTCACACTCATTACTGGCTCTTCATCTGCGCGGGGGGGGGAGAATATGTTAATTTTCTTCTCACCAATTCTTTTATTCCAACGTGAAAACCTCAAAAACATATTCATTTCTTTCAATTCACTTTTCTGTTTTATCTTTTATACCACCGGTTTCATATAACATCCATAACAATGCGCAGTATTTAATTCATAAACAAATTAAATAACATTAATCTCAACTCCGATATAGGAAGTTAAAAAAGTCTCAGGTTTTTCGATAAATAGG
>MHAR01000035.1 GCA_001803045.1 Ignavibacteria bacterium RIFOXYB12_FULL_35_14
TGCATGCTTTTCCTTGATGATAAAATAATCTTTAATATCATCCGGTGTTATGTTCATATACTTCTTAAGTTCGGAATAAATCATATTCATTATTTCTTTATCCGATAAACTCATCAAATAATCCGCATCGCTAATTACACAAGTGATATGAGTATCATGATTAAAAACTAAATGAAGCTTAGAGCTAAATAATGCAAAGGGAAAAAATTTAATAATATCTTTTTTCCTCTCTCAGCTTTAGTTGTTGATACTGTTTCTTTATCTGCTTTTTACTACCAAACATTTTTTTACGCTTCGGAAGATGATTGACAAATTCATCTTAGCGATGACCATTTTTATTGAAATAAATCTTTTTAGCATTAAAAAGAAATTTAAAAAATTTCTGTTCTTTTAATGTGAAGTTTGAAGTTATTTATTTTTCACCTTGAAAATTATTATTGAATATCCACTCGGGTGGGATCAATTTATTTAATTTAACAATCAGTTTTTTGCTTAAATATTTTAAGCCGATCTGGAACGAAGCATTCATCCATCCAAACCCTTCCTTGGTAATGTACTCAAATTCAGTCCCAACATTTCCGTACTCAGCAAAAACTTTATGAGTTCGTGAAACTACATCATATTTTTCCGGGATTGTTCCGCTATAATCGACAAAATTTTTAAGGATGGTGAAAAGCCATTTATATGCAAGTCGCGCTGAGTGACTATGATATCCATAATTTTTCATTCCCTGCCAAAGTATCATCTGATGTGGCGCCCAGCCGTTAGGATAATCCCACTGTTTAGCATGCCGATTTTTGCTTACTTTACCGCGGGATTTTTTAGTTGATGCTGCAATACCGCCCGCTTCTTCTAGTAATGGTAATGCTCTTTTAATTAGTATTGAAGCCTGTTTTTTAGATGCAAGCTTAGCCCACAACGGATAAAAAGTTACTGCACTTTCATAATTTGTTTTCTTCTTTAAAACAAAGTTATAATCAAAAAAGAATCCTCTTTTGGTATCCCACATTAATTTATCAATCAATTCTTTTCGAATTTTTGCTCTCTTCAGCCAATCCGAACTCTTATGAATTTTACCTTGATAATTAAAGCGGTCACTAAATTCTTGCTTAATAAAATGAGCGATATCCATTTCGTATTTAAATAGCAGCGAATTAAGATCGACTGTGTTTAAGTGTGCACAAACACTATCGATCCGGTAGCTTGTATCGTGACCCGATTCCCTAACAGCTCTATCGTGAAGGAAGTAATCTTCAAGTTCCGGCACAGAAATTTCAAAACTCAAATATTTTTGCCTGAACTGCGGTATAGCCATTTTATATTTTTTAGCAAATGGTTTTAATACAGCATCAAAATGTTCAGGCTCTGTTTCGGGAGGCATACCGGAGCCTGATCCAAAATATCTGCTAAGCCCTGTAGATGTTAATCTATCTTTTCCAACCCATACATTATGATACTCTTTGATTGCATACTGAAGAGCATTTTTAAGCCAGGCTTTATTTTTTTCTTCTATATTTTCCCAAATTTCACGTATAAAAGACGTAAGGAAGGGTGGTTGTGACCGATTTAGATAATAAGTTCTATTTGCATTTAATATTTTGCCATAGTGCTCAATCTGATAGAAAAAATTTTCTGCCATTGCAATTGCAAGATCAATTCTTCCATCATTAATCAATCCCAATGATTCGAAATAACTATCCCATCCATACATTTCATTAAATCTTCCGCCGGGCACTACAAATGGAACACCCGATGTAGTTCCCGACTTATCTTTTTTTAGTGCAAGAACAAGAAGCCCTGGTTTTTTATTCAGAACGTGTAAATACTTATCTGTGATAATTGGCGGAAGCTTTTCTACCGAAAGGTTTAAGTCTTTATGCTTTATCTGAATATTTTTAAAGTACTTAAATGCAAATTCATCGCGCGGGGGAATGTATATGTACGTTTTTTCCGAATGGGTTTTTGAATCCGTTACTGAAGCCTTGATATTGGATTCATCAATTCGTCTCGTTAATCCTTTCCAAAAATAATTTTTTATTAAAGATGAAGCTCTGTCTACCGGTAGCTGGAAAATCATTTCTTTGGAAATATCTAATTCGTCTTTACCGTCTTTTTTAGCGAGGTATAATTCCTGGAGAAGTATAGATAAGTGAAATGTGCCGCAAACCTCAAAAGATTTTCCGTTAATGCTTATGAGATTAAATCTCTTCGGCCCTTTATCATCAACGGTTATTTTTTTATCGCCATCGATATCCTCAGCTTTTAATAACCTGTTAAAGTTTTGATTTATATTAAATACCGGCATTTATTCAAGCCCTCAATCAGCATTATTCTGCTTAATGTTATCGGTTGCTTTTTTGTAGGGGAATAAAAGTAATCCTAATAACGTGATAGGAATTAAAGGGAAATAGAATGCTGTGTGAACAGAAAAATTCTGTGACAGCAAACCAATTACAAGTGAACCGGATGTTCCACCCAATGCAGAAAAGATCACAATCAATCCCGTCATCGAACTCTGTTTTACTTTTTCGGTTTTACTTAAAATTATTGAACATATTGTTGGATAAATAGGTCCGATAAAAAATCCCGTTAATAAAAGTAAAAGTGAAAGAAATGGTATGCTTGTATTATCGGTAAGTGCGGATTGAACATTCTCGTTAGTATTAAAGAGCACTATAATTATTATTAGAAATGCACCTGAAAGAAGAACCAATTGACTTTTGATCCATTGAATTCTTTTTGAATAAATTCCTGCTAAAAACCTGCTAACTGCAATAGATGCCGGATAAATACTAAGTAAAGCAGCGGCGTGAGCTTCATCAAGATTAAAAACTTCTTTGTTAAATGTTGGCAGCCAGGTATTAAGGCTTTGTTCTATCATTACATATAAAAAAGCACACAGAGCAAACAACCAGACAGCAAAACGTTTCATCAATTTAAACATACTTAGAATATTAGTCTTCTCAGCTTGATCGTGAACAGTGCTTTCGTCCAATTTTGTAAAGTACATTAAAATTAGTGCAAGCGAAGTAAGCACAGCTATAATCCAATAAGTATCGGTCCATTTGCTAAATCCTATCATAAAGCTAAAAATAATAGGTCCGGTGAGCGAGCCTACCTGAAAGAAACCCTCAAGCGTATTCATAAAAGAAGTGTGCTCTTTTTGATCGGATGCAATGAGTCCTACAGTGGAATAAACGGATACCTTAATTAATGCAAAACTTGAACCGGTAACAGCATAGAGCAGCGGAGTAACCCAATAGCTATGAAACGATGCAATGATGATGCAGGCAATGTTGACTGCAAGCAGCCCGACAAGCATAGATTTTTTATAACCGAATTTTGGGATGTATGATGCAACTGCAAAGGAGAAAAGCATAATGGAGATATCTTTAAATGCCTCCAAACTTCCGGCGGTTACTCTGCTAACATTGTAATCATTTATTACCTGAAGAATAACTACACCAACCGTGTTTAGAAGAATGGCAAAAACAAAATAATTGAGAAAAAGTGAAGCTTTAATACCGAAGTGTTTCATAACAATAACTTGAAATATGTTTTAAAGGATTTATTAAAATCCCCGGAATCTAAAAAAAGATCCCGGGGGAAAAGTCGGAGAGATCATTTGAAACTAACATCAATTGAAATCATATGGAGCGATCTAAATAATGATTTCTCTTTTAACAATTTTGTCATAAAAAAAAGAACCCCGCATCATTGTGCAGGGTTCTATCATCAATTATTTAGAAGCTAACTCCAACTGAAAATTTAATGGAACGACCTAATATAGGACGACCATTTTTTGAGAGAGGATCACGAGGATCACCTTCTGTTAAGCCATCTGAGTCGGCTAAGTTATCGCCGCTAAGATTAAATGTTAAACCACTTGAGGTAGATACATCAATCCCAACATCAAGTTTGGAATAAGCATCTAATTCATATGAATTATCCCTGTCGTTCCAGCGAGTGCCAACATATCTAATAGCACCGTATAAAGTAGCATTAATATTTTCACTCAATTGGAACTCGTAACTTGGTGCAAAACGAAATTGCAAATCAGGCTGGCGCCAAACTTTTTTCCCTACTGCAGTCGGATCGCTCGATTCTGTTATCTCTCCGCTCTGGAAAGTTCCTATAAGATTCGCTTTGAATCCTTCAACGCTTAAGGCAGCATCTATTTCGGCACCAAATGTTCTTGTTTTTAAAAGCGCAGCAGCTCTTGCAGCACCCACATCTCCATCAAAAACTTCGACTGTGTTTAAGAATCCTGTGATAAATAAACTATAAAGTTCCTGATCTATTTTAACCCCTAATTCGAACTGATTGAAGAGATTTGCATCCAAAGTTCCTTTAATAGATTGCGGATTGCTTCCTGCCTCTTCCTCTTTCAGTTTGTAACCGACATTTTCTCTGATTTGATCAAAGTTCGGAAATAATGAACCTTTCGATCCACGGACAAAAACACCGACATTATTATTTATCGCATAGTTAATAGCGCCGGTTCCTGCCCAATCGTTACCATCCAAATTTGCTATTCTATCTATTTTGCCATCGGGCCAGGCACCGTGATCTAATGTAAAGTTTAGATTGAAGAATTGATATCGGGCACCCAGATCTAATCTTATCTGATTTGTTACCTGCCATGAGTCGCCGGCATAAAAAGCATACATTCTCGCATCTCCCGCTTCGTTTAGTCCATAGTTCCAGCTTCCGCCAACGCTATCAGATGGAACATCTTTAATAACATCGCCGTTTTTAACATTATGAACAACTATATGATTTCCAAGCGTCCAAAAATCCTGCGAAGACCAGAATGATTGAAATGCCCCAACGGTGATTTTGTGATCATCCAATTCATTTGTTAAGCTTATATCATTAATAATTGATTCAAGCTGCTTCTCTACCACCCAGTGTCCATAACTTTGAACATGACCTGAGGTGAGAGTATCGCCACCAACTGTTGCAATAGAACCCGTGCCGAGTTTTGCTAATAAATCCGATACCTTCATTGGACTACCGTTTGGTACAAATCCCAAAGTATTAGCATCTCCATTAGTGTAGGAGAGATTATCCCTAACTGTCCAGCCTCCGCCCAAACCATAGTCAAAATTCAACCCGCTTACAATTCCTTTCCATCCGCGTCCCTTTGAAAAATCATAATGTGTACTATCGCCCTGTTCATTCACTCTTAAAGTCCGGAAGCGTGTAGCATTTCCAAGCGGTGAAAATGTACCCGATTCGTTGCCAGTACCTAAAGCCATAGGCAATATCCATTGACCGTGATCGTTGGTCAACCTTGCGAATCCATTTATAACACCTTTGTCAAAAATTCTTGTAAGCTGTGCTGTGAATTGGTGACCATTTTCAGAATTGAACTCTGTATTTCTTATACCGGGTGAAGTTCTAAAAAAACCGCCAACCATGTAATAAAACTTTTCGGAAACAGGTCCACTTAGAAAAGCATCTACTCTTTGTTCAATGTAATCTGATGTGGTATACTTAACTCTTCCTATCGTGGCATCAGTTCCCTTTTTCAGATTAAAGTTTGTAGTCAAACCCGCCTCGCCATTAGAGAATACCGAGCTTGGTCCACCTCTCAATGCCTCTGTTGATGCTACTGTTTCGTCAATTCGGAATATGGTGCTTTGCTCAAAAAACGATAATGTTTGAGTGCCATAAATAGGAGCTCCGTTTATGGACATAGTTACAAAAGGTGCATCTCCGGAAGAAGGCAAACCTCTTACAAAAATATTTGCCCCCGCAACTCCACCGGAACTTTCGGACCAAACACCGGGAACTAAGTCTAAAGCAGCTGCAGTGCTTTGAGGTGATAATTGTTCAAGCTCGCGGGGCGATATTGTTGTAATAGAAAAGCTTGCGTCTTTCTTTTTTATTCCAGAGCCGCCTGCTGTACCGGTAATTACCACTCCTTCCATTTGCAAAATATCTACTGCTAGTGTAAAATTTCTCGTTGTAGTTTTGCCCGCTGTTACTTCTAACTCTGCTTTACTTTCGCGATAACCTATTACAGTAACACGAAGAGTATAATTCCCCTCGGGAACCTTTTCTACAGCATAGTTACCGTTAATATCCGTCGCAGATCCCATAGTTGTTCCTATAACAAATACATTAGCGCCTACAATCGGAACGCCTTTTGTATCAGTCACCTTTCCCGATATTGTTCCCTGGGCTAATGTAAATGACGAAAACAAAAGAAAAGTTAACAGAAAAAACTGCAAATGTGGTTTTGAAAAGTAAATTTGCATAAATACCTCCAAATATTGATAAATGATTGGTTTTATTAAAACCCTATTTAAATTAGGGATACTTAGAATTTATTTTAACAAACTTCTTGCAATTATGCAATAGGACTCGCATAAAAAATCACATCTGTCCAAAATAAATTTACAATCGAAAACCCTGTTTTTTTGAATTTGTTATTGAATAGTCTACTAATTCTGCCGCTTCCCTCGCACTCTTCACAGCACTCTCAATCGTAGATGGCAAACCAGTATTCACCCAATCCCCGGCAAGAAAAAGATTTTTAACCTCAGTTTCAGTGTCAGGACGATTGTTCAGAATTTCACTTGAAGGAAT
>MHAR01000036.1 GCA_001803045.1 Ignavibacteria bacterium RIFOXYB12_FULL_35_14
GAACTGGAAAATCTCAAAGCTTGCTTTGCTATGAAGTTCTAAATAATTAAACATAAATATATTTTTGCGTAACGTGAGTTAGTAATATAGTTAAGCAGCTTATAGCATTCTTGTCTAACTAATCTTCTATAGCTCATTCTTTTTTCTTTACCTTCAATTTGAATCTTTGTTAGAAGCTTATTTTCAATTTCTTGTGCAAAAGCGATGCGGGCAGTTTTTTTAAGAATGCATCTTCCGTTTTTTATAATAGCATCACTTTCAGAGATTATATTTTTGTTTATCACCTTAAATATTGCTCTATCGGTTATTAATGGTTTAAATATTTCTGCTATATCGTAGCTCAAGCTAAGCTTTGCTTCACCAGGTTCATGAAGAAAACCGATTTCCGGATAAAGCCGTGTGTGGTAAATTTCATTAAGGCAGGTTGAGTAAACTATCATGTTCCCGTAAGAGATGAGAGCATTCACTAAATTGTTTGGAGGATTTCTTACTCTCGTGGTAAAATCAATAGGATAGTTGAATATTCTTTTCCACGATGAATAGTAGCACTTTTTTGCAGTTCCCTCTAACCCCATAAGTTCGGCAATAGAATCAGCATGGCAGACATATTCCTTAATTTCTTGAAGCTGCTGAATATCATCACACAAAGATGCTCTGCGGTTAAAGTAATATTTTAGGTTAGCTGCAGCATTGGAAATAGCAGACAGCACAAACTGCTTTGCAATCTCCAATCTCTTCAACTGATTTCTGAAAAGCAAAGCTTGGGCAATAAGTATTGAACCAGAGTTTTGCCTCTCGGATGGCAGAAAGCTTCCTGCGTAATTGCCCTTAAAGCTGAATACATGAAGCGGTATTTGGTTTTGAGATAAGAAGTATAGGAACCGTGAATTGAAGCGGATGGAACCAAATGAAAGTATAGATTCTATGCTTTCAATAGGTATATACTTCTTATCCCCGGCGGGTATCTCAATATCTTCACCTAAAACGTATTCTTCTTTTTCATTTTCTTCCCAAGTGTCTTCTTCAGCTTCGTTATCATCTTTACATACTTTTTCGCAAATGATTGAATGATCTTTACGCTTGATTAGCGTATCTGAAAAGAGATATATGTTTTGTTTCATAGCTTTACCCAGTTAATGATTTTTTTTCTGAGAAAAGATATAAATGGTATTAGGGGAAAAAAATAAAAGAAACGTTGCGGAAATGTTGTTAGCTATGAGTTATGAGATGTGAGTTTTAGTAGGAGATTTTGAATTTTGATTTTTCGGCTTTTATAAAATAACGGGTTTCGCGGTATTGCCGCTCACTTTCAATCCTAAAGTTTGATAGGTAGTCCGGATCTGAAATTAGTGATTCGAGTTTCTCGTTAATTTTACTGCGTTTAGATCTAAAACCTTCTGCTGAAAATCCGGTTTTCCACCATGGTTTTTTTATTGCATCACCGAAATAATAATGTTCAAATTTATCTTTAATGAATTCAGCGACTTGAATGGCAAATTCGGGAGAAATCATTTCGTGAATGCTGTATTTATTCTTGCCCTCTAACTTTGCCTCAACAAATTTAAAATATAAAGCAAATTCAAGCGGTTCAAGTTTAATAGATTGGTTTCCGTATTTTACTTTCTGGGTATTTATATCTAAAAGCAAAAGACGTTTGTCATAAATAATTTTCAACTGTTTCTGTGTGAATTTCACTATGTCGCTGTATTTGCGAGATAGAAAATTTTCTTCTTTTATTGTTGAAGAAATTAATGACCGAAGGCGTACATAAGGGATTTCAGAAAGTTCTAGTTCTTTTGCTTCTTTTTTATTCACCGGATAAAAATCTTTAAATTCATTTTCTTCCGAAGTTAAAACATGAAGGAGCCTATCATTCTCTCTGCCGAATAAAGTAAGTGCAAAAGCAAGATGCACGCTCATTGTTTTTCTTCCGCCAGATATCGAACAATTAAGCGTTGTATCCGGCTGTGCAGATATAGTTTTTATAAATTCACAAACTTTGTTGGGGAATAATATGTTATGCTTGTCTGTTCTAATGTCTGATAATTCCAGAGATTCTTCTTTGGCAACAATTATATGAGCGTTATCGTTTTCAAACTTAGGTTTTTTGACTTTGTACTTACTGCAAAGGTTGACAATTTCATTTATTAAAGGAACTTTTGGAGTTTGAGAGGCTTTATCTCTACCTAAGATTACCTCTCTACCGCGCAAAGTCGTAATAATGTAAAGTTCATCAACTGGTACTTTTTCTTTAACCGCAAGACAAAATAGTGTTTCGGTAACAATTTGTGGTGTTAAGCCGGTAACGCAAATTAGGATGTTTTTCATTTCATGATTCTAATTTTGGAAAATCAAAAACTGGTACAGATCCAATAAACAATTTTACAATCTCATAAAATTCTAAAAACGATTTTTCATTTAAAGGATTATTTCCATGCGCAAGAATTGAGTGGTTTCTTTTCTCTAAATGATGTTCAAAATTCTTTTCATTTTCAAAATATTTTTTACCAAGTGAATTTCCCTTTTTTTCTAGTAATGAATAAGTTTCTCTTAAACCAAATCTTAATTGTTCATCATCTTTGCATCTATGTTTAGTAATTAAGTAATCTTTCAACTCTTTAGGAAAATCTTTTGGTGCTGCACTTTTTGTTTCTAAGCCAAACTCCCTAAAGAATTCTACCTGACCAATCATCTCAATGGCTCGATAAAGACGGGCAACTGCATCATCATACTTACCTTCTTTTGCTCTTCTTTCAGCATTGCGAACAAGCTCATTTACTTTTTCAATATTTGGTTTTTCATCCTTCAGCTTGTGCAGCATTACTTTTAGTGATTCAATCTTTGATTTAAAACCATATTTACGTCGCAGTTCTAAATCAATAGAATCTAACACATTAAAACTTTCTATAAAATTAAATTTTTCCCAAAAAGAAAATGAATTGGCAAGAGATTTATAAAGCGATATTTTCTCATTGAAATCCGGATGAACTTCCTTTAACTGTGCAAGTATATTTAGGGCAAGATCGAATTGATTGTTATTGAAAAATACAATAAATAATCTTAAATAATTTTCTGTTACAATTCTTTTAACCGGGAAAGAATTCGGTCTTTCAGTGCCGCTAATCACTCTGCCGCTTTCGTCTCGTTCTCCAGAAACATAGCTAAAGTTTTCCAAGCCCTTTGCAATGGCAACAGCAACAATAGCGGCAGACATTGCCTTTGTACCGCTTGTATAATCAACTACTATGTTTTCTTTAACAAATCCCTTATTCAAATATTTTTGAATAATTGCAGAGAAGTTTTTATAAATTATTTCAATATCATTTACTTCTTTGCATTCTTCATTAATTATTTCAAGCTGGCTTTCTTTTAATTGCACAAGCAACTCATCAAACGTTTTTATGCTCTCATTTGTAACTATAAATACAACAACATTTGGATTTTGCATTTTTATTGAGAACAGTATGCCATGACCAACACCGGTACCTGTTCCGAGTGTTATAAACATTATTTTTTTTCTTGCGTTATCCACGCCTAAATCAGCTCGCTAAAAAAATTTAATGTAAATGGAATACCGAATTGAACTGCAAAAGGATTAGCTGGTGAAGCTTCACCATCAACTGTTACTCGTCCATAATATTCTTTTTGTTTCTCAGTAAAAAAGAAGGATCCGGGCTTGATCATAAGCATAGGCTTTTTAAATGGTATTCTGCTAAGTGATAGTTCTTCTCCAAGCTTACCATATTTGACGTGAGTATAATATCTTCCGCTGGTTATGGTATCTGCTTTCGCAGGCAAATAGTTGCTAAGAGTTAAAAAACCATTGGGGCTCTCTGGTTCTTTAATCTCATTAAAATCTTCGAATGAAAAAACCTTACAGTGACCATACCCGCTAGATTTCTTTTTACCATAGCCAATTTCGAAAACATCTTTCAGAACTTTTTCGCAATCGAATTCATTAAAAGCATTTTTATCTAAAACTTTTATAAGAAAAACCAACTTGTTTCCCTCTCTCAGATACTTTGGGTGATAAGAAAATAGTTGCCCTTCCTTACTTTTTGAAGATTCCCGGTCTATCTCGACACTTACGCACAGTTCAGATGTATATCCCGGTGTAAGTTTCTTTTTTCTTTTTTTATCAGCATAGATGTCAGTTTCTCTTTGATTATATTCCTCGAAGTTTCCATTGAGAAATGCATTGAGTTGTCTTAATGAAATGAAATTGTTACTACGGCTTTCTTTATGCCGCAGCATATCTCCAATTTTTTCTTTCTTCGATTCCTTCTGAGTCTTTAAGGTGGGGATATAAACGGGTTGTGGAAAAAAAATGGTACCATTTACATCAAACAACTCATTTGAGATGGTGAAAACCGGATTACCATTCCTATAACGCTCAAGAAATGATTTTAGTTTTTCTTCACCGTGAAGTTGTCTTAACCTCCAGCAGAAAATGCCAAGAGTAGTATCAGAATCGAATGTTGATAATACACCTGATTTAAGGTGAACACATAGTTTTTTGAGCATGGTTATATCTCAATTTTTTCACACTTAAAATCATGAAACTTGACCTGCCCATAACCACGGGAACCGGATCCACCAATAAATTCAAGTTCAACCATTTTCATTGCCTCTTCAAGTCGGCTTAGAAATAATTTTTCATCATCTCCCTCAAAAACACGCATCATTACTTCAAAGTCGAAACGTGCACCGGCAGATATGCGTTCCTGGGTTCTATTCCCACCTCTAAATCCAGACATTTTTTCTCTATCCATTTTTACTTCGATTTTTTCTTCACCTTGGGCAAATTCTTCGCTTCCCTGACTAAGTTTGGCATCACGGAAAATTAACCTTGTTGGTTCGGTTTGTTTGTTCGAATCCGCATTTCCAAATAACTTAACAACCTGACTTTTATGTGTATCATTCGAGGAGGGTCCTACGCCTTTAGATTCTTTGGTCATATCGCCATATTTAACTTCTAAAGCCATTCTAAAACGACCTTTAAGACTACTCCCAGGAATAAATGGTTGATTAGTAATCGGATTTCGAATTACCGGATTATCAATTCCACCTGTTTTTAATCCTTCTTTTGGTCCTCCGATATGAAGTCCAGTAAGAATTTCAATTTGTGCGGTACATTTCATGTAATGAGCTAGTTTACTCATAATAAGCCTCTCTTATATTTTTGATGGATAATAGTTAACTAAACATTCAAAATGCTGAAAAAATCCCTTGATAAAAGAATCTTCATCTTTAATAGCTTGTTTAACATTTTCAATAATAAATTCTTTAAACTCATTGGAAATGTTTTGTTTGTCAAATGATTTTGTAGCCATTGGGATTAATTTATTAAGTTCTATTTTTGATCGGTTAAAGTCTTTATTGATTTTATAGACACCGGCAATATTAACGACTTGATCAAAATAGTTTCTAACCTGATTTACCTTGTTTCCCTTTAGAACAAATAAGTTTGCCAAAAGTTGAGGATACTCAATGATCAGATTTTCCTTTAGATAATCTCTATCTGTAAAATACCCGCTTGATATTTCAACAATGTAATCTTTAATAGGATTTGCAGCAGATTTGATAAACTTAACCCTATTTGCTCTCTTCTTACCATCGGGTAATACTTCACTTTCATAAGTAACTATGTCACCCTCAACGGGCTCTTTGTCGTAAGTTCTAAATCCGCACCAATAATCGTTATCCACAAAAAAGAACCCTCGATCAGCATAAACTTTTGTTATTTTTCCTTCCATTGTTTTACCTCTTAATTACGAATTAAATAAATAACAGTACAAACTGCCGGATAAAGCAGTCCTTCAAATTCTTTTTCTTTTTCGGCTTTGTTTATCTTTAAAATAATTTCAAAGAACTTCCCAACTTTTTCATCAAGGTACTTCCCGTTTTTCTTAAGCATACGGTTTACCTGGTATGTAAGTTTGGGATGCCAGAGTAGGTCTTTTGTTTCTCCGTTGTTCCGGTAATCTCTCATAATTTCACTAAGTATCATTAGGTTACGAAGCATACCGTGGGATAATTTTGAGCGTTCATTTTCAGCTTCCGGTTTTACCCAGCTTTTTAGCTGATTAACTAACTCTATTAATTCTTTAAGCTGCACATTTTTTACTTCGGTATTAAAAACATAAGTGCCTGCTTTATCATTTTGTATCATAAAAGAAGAGGGATAATTGAGTATTTCATCAACAGATTTTTCTTTTGAAATTTTTAATTTGTTTTTTACTTCTGACTGATTCTCTTCAGAGAACTCAGATACTATTCTTATCGGTGTACTATGTCTAAAATTAGTAAGTGAATAGGAAACATGGATTTCAGCGTTTTCACATACAAATTTTTCAAACTGTTCATTTAAACTATAGAGCAGAGGAAGGGCTTGACTGTGGGGAGCAATGAACATTAAATCGTCACCTCCAGCAAATACTGTGTAAAGATAAGTATTATTGACTTCGCACCACTTTTCAAGAAATCCATTTAAATAATAACTGAAAAAATATTTCAATTGATTACTCATTGTTGTTGTCCGGGATATTGAAGTAAACTCGGTATCTTTATTATCACCAGATAAACCGTGAGCCATTAGGATTCCTAGATTATCAATATCGCCTTTTATTAGCGTTAGATATTCGGCACCCTCGCTTTTTTCAGCGATCTTATCAAACGGTATAACACTTTTCCCACCCATTGAAACAAAGCTTGCTACTTCAAGAAAGGTTGTATTCTGCAGGTATTCAATATTCTTTTCTTTCAGAAGAGGTTTTAATCTTGCATTGATCAGAAGTTTTTCTGCTTTTTGTTTATTCAGTTTAATAACTTCTTTAAGGTTTAACACACGTTCTTTTTCTTCTTCATCAAACAGGAAAAAAGCATTGTCTTTTGGAATTTCAGAACCGATCTTAAATTCAAGTTCAACTTGTTTATCAACTAAAATGTCGCTTTCAGTCTCATCATATTTTTTTAATAGGCGTACTCTTTTCAAAACCATTGGCTTTTCAGTAACCCTGCATTTCATTAACTCCGGATCATCTTGCTCTGAAAAACCGACATTAAAAACTGTTGCCTCTTCCGAAAAGTTTCTGAAATCAAAAATATGCTTCCAGGGTTGATAACGATTTTCCTCAAGTGATTGTGTCGCATTAAAAACAATATCACCAAATGATATTTCTTTCCCTCTTAATTTTTCATGATTAAAGCGGTAATGCCCGGCGGCAAATTTCAGTTCGTAATTAAATTCTTCTGCCATTTCCTTTTCAATAGTAATCAATATTTGGTTAAATGTACTTTCAAAATCAGCTTTATCAGGCGCAAGAATATAAAACTTACCACCTGCCAGCATTATAAGGCTACAATCAGTTAAACCAAATGCGTTTAACATTTTCGTGGCTAGTTTACGAGCAAGTATTTGTACAAAAATTGAGCGCCCTCTTAAAATTTTTGCAGGTCTTTGATTTGTAATATCAAAAATATATTTCTGAATTCCCGGGATATCCCCGACAATTAATTGCAAATGTTTACCATCCTGATTGCTTTTATAAAGTGCATGGCTTATACCGGCCACATCTTTTGAATGATTAAAGAGTGAAATGTCAGTGAATTTATTCCCAGTAAAGTCAGGTACACACCACATATATTTCTCAAACAAAACTAGCAACAAGTTTATCAGTGTATGAAAATCATTTGTTTTCTTATGAAACTTCAGTATTTCGATTAGGTCTTGTTTAAATTCCTGAAATGTTGTATTCCTATACCCGAAGTCCTTTCTGGTTTTTGCATTATTTTCAGTTACTGTAGGGATAATTGCATTATGTTCTCCTTCAATAAATAACCTTTGTTCAAAGAATAAAGGTTCGGGATATTTGTCAGCAGTTATTTTTACTTTTGAAAAAACTGAAGTTAATAGTTTGTGTTCCCACTGACTTGTTCCCGGTTCAGGCTCTTCCTTTTTAATTCTTTCACTTGCAGAAAGGTGGTCACTTGTTTTAATAATTTTAACAAAATCAGTTTTCCCACCAGTATGATGGTTAAGAACGATTTTTTTTACTTCATTGAAAAAGGATTCGTTATTATCAAACACAGTGAGAATATATTCTTTCATTTCATCCAATAATAAAACGCCAAGTTCTTCATGTGGCTTTTTTATTTCTTTACATCTCTGCTCAAACTTTCCAATATCATGGAAGAGTGCGCCGAGTATTATAACTTTTTCTTCTAGCGTCATCTTACTTCTCTGTTTTTGTTTCAAACTTATTTTATTGATTTAATATTTACAATCTTTGCAACGTTTCCGAAACGTTTTTAATTATGAGGTACAGCAAATCCAAATCCCATAGAATTTTTTTCACCAAATCCGCAGTCATAACCAACTTTTATAAGTTTAGGATTTCCTTTTAGCATAAAAGGTGCTTGTATACCGATTACATCAACTGAATTTTTATCACTCTCATTAATTGTAATTTTTTTTGTAACTCTTTCGTGTTTACTCAAATATTGTTGATCCCACTCTAATTCAAGTTCATCAGTTGTTAGCTCTTTGCCATAAATCAACTTGTACTTACTTAAAAGATTTGAGGTAATTATCCGGTTAATCTCTTTTTTATCATCTGGTCTTAGATAGTATTGTACCATTTTCCCATCTTCATACTTTCTTACGGTAGACAGTACCATTGGTGAATGCAGTAAAAATTTTGTTTCTTCTGAAATAAAATCATTCGGCACCAATTCCATTTGTGCTATTCTAAACTCTGTGGTTCTATAATTGGAATAGATTTTTATTTTTTGTTCTTCAAAAGTTCCTATCACAAAATTTTTAATAAAGTCGTCAATTAAAGGAGATGTAATGTATAGATTTGCTTTGGGACTGATCATGTTGATCAATCCGTCGCTGATTTTAATCTGATCAAACTTCAAAGCAAAACAAAAAAGCTTATATGTTCTTCCGTTTTGACGAAATCCAATGTCATGTAAAAATTTTGAAAACTCAGGTGAGCCAAATCTCAAAAGATTATAGATTGCCGCAGATAACGGATAGTTATAATTAGGGGAGAGAACTGAATTTTTGTCCGCATCTAAAGATAGTTTAAGCCGCAAATAATTCCCTCAATCGGTTTTTCTGATGTTTAACTTAAGCAGTCTAAGGCAAGAATTCAAGAATAAACTAAAAATTTTCCGCCGCTTTCTGGTATAAGTATAAATCAATCTTTCAAATAATTTATTCATATTTGAAATTAAAATAGACCTTCGAAACTAATTCTCGAAAATCAGTGACCAAATTATTTTTATCGTTCTGATTATTTGTGATTTATTTCCACTTAATTCTTAAAATAAAATTGCTATTTTTAGCCCCAATGATTTAATGAATTATTAAAAATTATTTTTATTTTGAAGGGAAATTCTATTAACCATTTACAAAAATCACATGCTTTGTTTCTAGCACTTGTGGTTCTTTTTCTTTCTGCTTGCCAAGAAAAATCACCTCAATTAGATTTCGGGCTAAATGAAAAACTAAACTTCAGTACTTCTGAATACCAAGCACAATTACATGCAAATTTTTCCATTAGTGATTCGGTTATCAACATTAATAACTCAAGAGTACAAAACTCCGATACCTTAAGACATTTTTATTCTGGAAGAGATTATCAGCCGCTTTTCATTAAAAATTTTGAAGAAAAATCTTTTATAGATTCATTGCTGAGTGTTTTAGGCAAAGCTGATGAGCATGGATTAAATCCGGAGAGTTATCATTTTACTCAAATTCAAGAAGAGTTTTCCAACTCGATCAAGGACAATACTGAAAAGACGGAGAGATATAGACATCTTGCAAATACAGAATTACTAATTAGTGATGCTATCCTCAAGTATGCTTATCACATGCGGTATGGTGTTGTTAATCCAAAAGAAATTTTTCTCGATAGTTATTATCTGCCCATTCCGGATTCATCAAGCAGAGATTTGTTTAAACCATTAAAGCAGAGCAGCATTATTCAGTATCTCAACGATATTCAACCAAAGAATAAAAAATACAAAGATCTTCAGACGGCGTTAAAGCATTTCGAAACATTCAAAAATCTTGAATGGCATAAGATTCCCGCTCCAGCTAAAAAAATAAAATTAGGTGATAGAGATAAATTACTTTTCCAAGTTTCAAAGAGATTGATAACACTTGGTTTTATTGATACTTCAAAAATGAAAATTGATGGTTACTCTTTTTATGATTCACTTTTTGCAGATGTGATAAAAAAGTTTCAAAGAGCAAATGGATTAATTGACGATGGTGTTATCAGCAAAAATACAATTGATAAATTAAACGTGGCTCCTAATGAATACATCAATAAAATAAAAGTTAACCTTGAAAGATTAAGATGGATTGATTATTCGGATACTTCTCGATATATACTCGTGAATATTCCCGATTTTAGATTATATGTAATTGAAAATGGGAAAGAAGTATTTGATATAAAAGTCTGTACTGGAAGAAAGCGATACGCCAATTTTGATAAACAATATTTGTTTTATAAGCATACTAAAAACTGGAGGAACAAACCTGAAGACTGGGAAACACCAATTTTGTACGGACAAATTTCTAATCTAATTCTTAATCCGACATGGACAGTACCTTCAAGCATCATGAGAGAAGAAATCGCTAGTAAGGTGAGAAGAGATTCTGCTTACCTTGAAAGAGCAAATTTTAGAGTTTATAAAAATGGTGACCGAATAAATCCACTTGATGTTAACCTAAATGATTTCGCAACAGGGAATATACCTTACACAATAATTCAGGATCCTGGAGAGGGAAATGCATTAGGAAAAATAAAGTTCATGTTTGATAATCCATTCGGAATTTATCTACATGACACACCCACTCGCGAACCATTTAGTTATTCTAACCGGGCTGTTAGTCATGGCTGTGTTAGAGTCGAGAAGCCATTACGGCTTGCCGAATATCTTCTAAACAATAATTCAACTTGGAATATTGATTACTTAAAAATTGAAATCGGGTCAAAAGTAAATGATTACTCGATCATGGAGGAGTTTAAACAAAAAAGAAACGAGCTAAGAAAAAATTCAAGCTATGGCCAAACAACTGAAGTTAAGCTTGATAAGACGATTCCTCTTTTCATTGATTATTATACCGCCTGGGTAGATGGAAATGGTGTGCTAAATTTTAGTGATGATGTGTACCGCCAGGATAAAATAATAATGGACTATTTGCAAAGCGGGAAAAACAATTAACTATGATTTATAAAGATTACTAGATTTATACTAAAACTAGAATTGAACAGTATTTTTTTTGAAATATTAAACTTTTATACTTAAAAAATTGTCTTACTAATAACAAAGTTATAATTCATTTCACATTTTTAAATAATATTGAATGTTCAAAACAATTTTTAATTTCTTAATCCTGGCATTATCACTTAATTCCCTTCTTTTATCCCAACCTGAAATGGGTCAATTCGAAGGTAGAATAGATGGACATGTTTTTGATAAAACATCAAAATTCCCTCTTGAATATGCAAATATTGTTGTTTTTAGTCTGAGAGATAGTTCTCAAGTAAACGGCACTATTACAAACTCCGACGGTTACTTTTCTATAGATATAAAAAGACCCGGAATGTTCTATCTTCGTTTCGGATTTATAGGTTATCAAGACTTATTTATAGATACGATAAGATTAAATAGAAATAACAAATATGCTGCGTTCAATGAAATTTATTTAGAACCACAAGCTTATAACCTTAAAGAAGTTATTGTACAAGGCGAAGGCGCGCCAATCACATATCATATTGACAAAAAGGTAATAAATGTCAGTCAACAGTTTACAAGTCTTTCCGGATCAGCAGTAGATGTTTTAGAGAATGTACCATCGGTTTCTGTAGATATAGAAGGCAACGTTTCATTAAGAGGGAGCGGAAGTTTTCAAGTTCTGGTTGACGGCAGACCTACAATATTAGAGCCTAACGAAGCGCTTCAACAAATACCAGCCAGCTCAATAGAAAATATTGAAATAATTACAAATCCATCTGCAAAATATAATCCGGAAGGAACCGCAGGAATTATTAATGTATTGCTTAAAAAAAATAGCCTTGCCGGAATGAGCGGAATTGTTGAAATAAATGCCGGACTTAATAACAAATATGGCGGGGAAACAATTTTTGATTATAAATTGGATGGCTACCAAATAAACCTCGGAATAGACTATAATAAAAGATTCTTTGAAATGAATTCATTTACAGATAACCGTTCCGATTTTCAAGGTTACTCAACCTATCTCAATTCATTTGGTACAGCAGTACGAGGAAGGACTTCATATGGAATTAGAGGTTCAATTAGTCTTAATATTGATGACAGTAATAACTTGATGTTTGGTGCCCGATACGGCGACCGTGATGGTAAAATGAACGGCACATCTTTTTACACAAAATCATTAAGCAACTCAAGTACAGTTCAGAATTATCTTAATTCCTCGTCAAGGACAAGAAGCGGCAATTTCTATGAACTCAGTATGAACTATCTGCATAAGTTTAACAAAGCCGGGCACGAATTATCGGGCGAAATAGATTATGAACGTTCTAACGGTGAGGAAGGCAATATTACTACTTTGACTGAGAATGAATTGATCACTTACGGCCAAAAATCAACTGAGGATGGTCCAGACAATGAATTCCGAATAAAGCTTGATTATGTTTTACCTATCGGCGAAGAAAGTAAATTCGAAGCTGGTTATCAAAGTGAACTGGAATTGACTGAAGAAAATAATAATGTATTTGAATATGATGTTAACATCGGAGATTTTGCCTTCAGAGATCAATTCAGCAATAAAACTAAATATGACGATTTTGTGCATTCGCTCTATTCTCTTTATTCAGGAAGCATCAGCAGCGTAAAATATCAATTTGGATTGAGAGGAGAAAAAACCGATAGAAAAATTGAGCTAGTAAAAA
Organism: Ignavibacteria bacterium RIFOXYB12_FULL_35_14; assembly: GCA_001803045.1. Taxonomy (GTDB): domain Bacteria; phylum Bacteroidota; class Ignavibacteria; order Ignavibacteriales; family Ignavibacteriaceae; genus XYD12-FULL-36-8. Next base: position 12,957 of record MHAR01000036.1, read on the forward strand.
CCGGTGAATCATTTAAAATTGATGAAAGAGATTTATTCCCTTCATTTCACATGTCTTCAAAGCTTGCTGAAAATCATCAAGTTATGGCGAGCTATACAAGCAGGATTCAAAGACCCCGTGGCTGGGAATTAGAACCATTTGACACATGGATTGATGCATATACTTTAAGAAGAGGAAATCCTGCTCTTAAGCCAGAATATATTGATTCTTACGAGCTTGGCTATCAAATACTTATGGGAAAAAGCTTATTCTCGATAGAAACTTATTACCGGATAAATCATAACAAAAGAGAAAGAATAAGATCAATTTATAATGCAGATGTTAATCTTATTACAACTCAGAACGTTGGTAAATCTTATTCATTAGGTGCTGAAACGATGCTGAATTTCGATCCTATAAATGATTGGAATGTAAACATTATGGGAGATTTTTATAATTATAGAATTGAAGGCAGCTATTTTCAGCAGGATTTTTCAAAACAAAGCTTTAGCTGGTCAATGAGATTTAATAACAGCATTAAATTTACTACATCTACACAAATTCAATTGAATGGAATGTATAATAGTCCGGTAGTTTCCTCCCAGGAAGAAAGAAAAGGATTTTTCTCTATCAATGCAGCTTTAAGACAGGATCTTTTTGACAAACAGCTATCGCTTACTCTACAAGTAAGGGACTTGTTCAAAACTGCAAAGCATGAGTCAACTTTACAATCCTCAGATTTGTATCGATATTCTTCTTTCAAACCCGAAGCCCCAATGGTTATGCTAAATGCCAAATTTAATTTTAACAATTACAAAAAGAAGGATAGAGGTGAGAATCAAAACGGAATAAATGTAATGGAGGATGATTTTTAAGTTAGGATATTAGATTTTAATAAAAATTTATAGAATAAAAAAAGGGAGTCGAAGCTCCCTAAGAAAATCTTTGCTAGCTTTGCTGGAATATTAATCTCTTTACAGTAAGTCGGAAAATATCGGCTTTGCTTTAACCTTAGTAACATAAATGACAATGGATGATATAACCTTATCAGCTTATTTTTGATCTAGCACCGCAAGTAATTCACTGCTTGGATAAGTAACTTTAATAAGGTGATAAGGTTAAGAACCTAGTTCTTTAGGTTTTTTACTAAGGTAAACCGCTAAGCAAAATCTTCTCAACCAAATCTCAGGGTGTTCAACGAAATGAGGAAGCAAAACTTTGCAGGTATTTATGATAATAAAAAAGGGAGCCGAAGCTCCCTTTATTTCTTTTCATAAAATGATTTTTTTTAATTCCTCAACTGTCTTTGGCATTCCAATCAATTTCTTCTTTTTATCGACCAAAAACATTGTGGGAGTAGCATAAATAAAATAATCTATCGCTGCTTTGCATTCCCATCCTTTAAGATCGCAAGTATTTATCCAATTGTTCAGATTATTATTTTTAATAAAGTTCAGCCAATCCGATTTTGATGTATCAATTGAGATTGCTAACACTTCAAGCTTCTTCTCTTTTTGATTTTTATATAACTCATAAACTTGAGGTAGCAAAGTCTCACAATGCGGGCACCAACTTGCATAAAATATAATTAAAAGTTTTTCTGCTTTGATTTTATTTAATTCTATAGTTGAACCGGATAAATCTGGAATCATAATATTTGGTACTGTTACACCAACTTTGAATTTCTTAGATTGTTCAATTCTTTTATCCAATGCTGCTGTAAGCTTTTGATCTAAACATAAATCATCTTTAATGACATAATTTTCAACTATGTAATTAAGCACATTATCAAATCCGAATTTCTTAAACCCATCTAACAGATACTCAACGACATGCTGGTAAACTATATTATTTACTTTTGCTTTATTCAGAATACTATCAACTGCTGACATAAATTCTTTCTCAAGCAGTTCTAATGGCAATTGTGGATTGCGGTAATAAGTAAGATACTCTATCGTTTTGTTGGTAAACGCATCTGAGTGAATCAAATCAGCATCATAGAAATTAACATTATCCAATGCATGTGATTTTAGATATGCTAATTGTTTTTCAAATGGTATTTCAGAATCCACTACGGGAAGTTGAGAAGACCTTACATACTTTGCAATAAATGAATTGAGGTTTGTTTGAGAAGTTACATTAACAAAATTCAAATACTCTTCTTCAATCTGAGTTAGCTTTTCTTTTGTGGTTTGGTAATAACCATCGTCTTTGGGGTAGCGGGCAAGTATTAGCTGAAGCAGTTCTGTTTTGGTTTTATATGCTTTGTTCAGCTTTACAAATTCATAATAAATCTTATTCGATTCTGATTTTAGGACTTTTAGACTATCAGGAATATTATTTGCGTCTGTTTCTATTTCAACTTCTTCATTATCGTATATAAAATCTATCCACTTATTATTGTTTAACGACAGACGGTAAATCCCCAAATGTTTTTTATCTAAACTAAATTGAAATTCTCCTTTATTAAATGATATAATAGAATCAATGAAAGAAATTTTCTCCCCTTCTAAATATGATATTGCAGCTTGATTATCACTAAAGTTTTCAACAGTAATATTAATCTGTACATAAGAAATATCAATGCAAGCAGAAAACAACAATATTAAAAAGATACTGCGCATAGATACTCTTAATAAAAATCTCCACCTATGTGAGGTAAATCAGATAGATAAATTATCTAATCCTTCAGGCAACGGACACTAAAGGCAAAGTCCATATGAATATTACTCAGATTGATATTACTATTAGTGCTACTTAAGAACATATAAATAGCATTGGTAGTATCGTAATTCTTAGAACCCCAAAAATACGTGTATGTACCTAAATAATTAAAGGAGCCACTTTGGTCATGTAAACCTGATAAAAGTGCGGAAAAGCCACTTTTGTTTGTACCAGCTCCAGAACCAGAACCTTGTCCTATTTCTTTTAAGGCATTCCCATCATTGCTTATCGTTGTATTGAGAGTCTGGAATTCTGAGATATTTGGTATATGCCAACCTGTTGGACAGATACCTTGTGCACCTTCGTTTGTGGCATATTGCATGGCTTCATTCCACTGATATAAGCCGCCATAAGTGTTACATTTTACTGAGTCATCATTATAACAATATTTTTCTATTATACTATCGTTACTTTGATTTAGGTTTCCACTCATTCTTGTTCCAATGTCAAGATTTTCTTTCAACCAGCATTGGTCACCTATTTGAACTGTGTTGTAAACTTTGCCATCACGGTTATCAGTGAGGATTGGTAAACCTGGACAGGGGATTCCTATAATTATTTCTTCTTCGGTACTAAATGACCAGGAGGGATTTGACCAATCAGATGTACCGAAATCGTTTGTTGCGTTTACTCTCCAGTAATAGGTTGTAGCCTTGCTAAGTCCACTGACTTGCCTCACTTTTGTTACATTGCTTTGGTCGTAAACAATAGTTGCAAACTGATTGTCAGTTGACACTTGTAGCCTGTAACTTTTTGCTTCTTCACTTGCATTCCAGCTTAGGGTTGGTGGTAATTTTACATCCGTTGCTCCGTTCGATGGAGAGGATAATAATGGTGGTTCTGGAATTATTCCATATGAAAATGAATCCTTAAGACAACGAATACTTATACCCTCAGTCTCAGACCGATTGCGTAAGAAAATTTCTGTATAAGTAGATGCAAGTTCCATACTTATAGGAGGATAGGTTGGCGCTTGAGTGGAACTCCAAAAATATGCTCCTTCACGAGTGAAATTACCGCCAAACGAGCGTCCCCCAAACAAAGCAGAAAAACCACTTGTGTTTGTACCAGAACCTTGACCAACTGCTTTAAGTGCATTTGCATCACCTACCGTCCCTGCCAATTCCCCCAAATCTGAGTAAGTTGGTATGTACCACCCAGATGGACAGATACCTTGTGTCCCTTCTCTTATGCCGACATACTGGATTGCTTCTCTCCACTGATATAAGCCGCCATAAGTGTTACAATAATTCGTATCATTATTATAACAGTACTTTTCAAGAATTCCATTATTAGATTGACCCTGGCTGGTACTTATTCTTGTTCCAATGTCAAGATTTTCTTTTAACCAACATTGAGACCTAATTAGAACGGTATTGTATACTTTACCAGCATAGGTAATTGTTGGAATACCCGGACAATATCTTTCTATTATTAAATTTCCTAAGTCAAGTGAATCAACAATCAAAATTGGAAGATTCTTAAAGGTTTTTCTCCAAATAATCGGGTTTGTAGCAACAAGACTATCAAGATTAGTTTCAAGATGGGTATTAAAATTATCATTGTATTTACTTACTTGTACATTTGGTATGTTTCCGCCTGTTATTAAATGCTGGCTACCATAGACCAACATCATTTTTTTGACAACTATATATTTGTTATCAATTGTTATTCTGGTGATGTACATACCATTAGGCAATCCATTTAATTCAATATCAATAAAATTTGTTCCCGCATCAAAATATTGTTCAATCATGTCCTTAACGTTTTGACCGAGAAGATTAAATACTTCAATCCTGACATTACTTCCGTTAGGTAAAGTGATACCAATTCTTGTAATGGGATTGAAGGGATTAGGGAAGTTATTTGAAACCGTATACCCATTGGGTAATTGTTCATCTTCCACTTCCGTAACATTATTAAAGATAAAACTACCGCCTGTAGTTGTGGTCGTAGTGTAAATATTCGGATAGATATATAGTTTTAATTCAACGCCAGTTAAGCCCGTCTGATTTTCGTCAACAATTTTTCCCTTAACTACTTTTGATTCTGTTTCGCCAACAAAAAATAAAAGGATTACTAATGCAAGAATTATATTTTTCATTATAGTACCTCGAGTATTACTTCTAGATCTAGTTACGATCCAATTATATGATTGAAAAATTGATCATATAAGATTGTTTAGGGATCAATAAGTCTTTTGACTCATTGGAAATTAGAATAAGAAAATTATTAATGCAATAGCGATTAAATATTTTTATATGAACTTAAACCGCCTTTGTACGATTACCAGCAACCACAGGAACAGCAAATGGAATTCAGCACCATGCACGTTTCAGGCAAAGCCCTCAAAAAAAATATTTGATAATAGATATTATACCGAGCAGGGAAAAAATTACCACATACGGCAATGGTGATTTACTTTATGACAAGTTCGGAAAAGAATATGCCGGGCCGGTCAAGTACGCGCAGGCAATTGGGAAATTGACAGCAGGCGAACACACCCTAATCGTAAAAGTCAATATAAATTATCAATTCGTTGCCGAAGGAATATTCAAAATCAAAGGTGAGGATTATTCATTCTACAAAAGCCTTGCGAAAGAGTTAAATGAATCAGTAGATCTGCTTAAGATGAAGGATGCTGTAATGCCAAAAGCGGCAATGAACGATAAAAAGCTTGAAGCGGAAATGATAGTTGCGTTAAAAAATTCACAGACTTATAAAGATAGAATTAAAGGTGAAGTAATTCGTTTAGTAATAGTTGATCCCGACTGGTACATACGCCGAAATGAAATTACCGGAATGATCATGCATAGATACATCAGAGCAGCAGTTGCTGTTAAAAATGCTGACGGTACGTGCACCGTCTGACCGCTCATCACTTTTCAGCAGGATTATGTAAGCAATAGATTTCAAAAAACTAAATTTGACGGAGTAGGCGATCCTTACAAAATTCCTTGTGAGAATGTGAAGAAGTGAAGTTAAAAACAAAACCTTCGAGGTTTTGCACGCCATCTAGGTTGAAAACCTCGGGGGTTTAGGGGAGCAGATATACCAGATTTCCGTTACTTTGGAAATATCGTAATCTGGCATATCTGATTGGATAAAATCCCCTGACAAATCATCAGGGGATCATGATGTTCGTACTTTTTCGAAACTGATTTCTGATTATTCAGCAGCGATATAATTTTCTTCTACCTTAACGTCATTGTCGGGATTGCAGATTAAATAATGATGCAAAAATACCTCAACCGACTGCTTTAAAAACGGACAGTTGGTTTTTAAGCAGGCTTTTTTAAGTGCAACCAATGCCTCCTTATTTTGAATTTGGTATAAAGCATAAACTGCCGCAGTCTTTACATCATAAGTTAAATCCGAATTAATAATTTTTGCCAGATGCTCAACTGTTTCAGTAATTTTATAATCACCGGCAAGTATGGCACAACCAATTATTAATCCTCGATTATCTGAATTCAATCCCATGATTAATGATTGAATTGAATTCTTGGAAAATTTTCTAGGGCCTTTTCTCAGGTCGCTGCTACCTAATGCTGTTCCAAATAATACAAGTGATATTAGCAGCGTAGCTACAAAAGCAGACAGGGTTTTCATGTTGCCTCCTATTCTTTTAGTTATACATGTTTATTAACCCGGTGGCAATTAGCATAATTAATAATTAATAATCCTTTAAAATCTTATCAAAGGTGAAATAAAATGCTGGAAGGATTTTTTCGCACAGAGTGAATTAGAAATAAGACAAGCAGCGATGATCATTTCAGGCTTCCATTTGCTAATCCCTATTTTTTATTTAAGTTTGATAAAAAATAATTCTCCCTATATTCTCAGTTAATCGGAGGCAGTATGAACCGAATATTTTACGTGATCATTCTTACCATAACCATTTTTTCAACAAATAATTGTCCTCAATCATTAAAATCGCCCGAAGAATTTCTCGGTTACAAAGTTGGTGCTGATTATAAAGTTGCAGATTATGAAACCATCCAAAAATATTTTAAACATCTCGCTGATAATTCAAAAATGATTGTTTATGAGGATATCGGAAACACAGTACAAAAGCGTGACATGTTCATGGCAATCTTAAGCACAGAAGAGAATATCAAAAACTTGGATAAATATCGTGAGATAGTTCGGAAACTCTCTGATCCAAGAAAAATCACAGATGATGAAGCTAAACAGCTTGCTAAGGACGGAAAAACGGTTGTGCTTGTAACATGCAACATTCATTCTACTGAAGTTGGCTCGGCGCAAATGTCAATGGAACTTGTTCACGACCTTATCACTTCAAAAGCTCCGTCAAATATTGTTAAAGCTTTGGAAGATGTGATTTTCATAATCATGCCATCAATCAATCCCGATGGATTAACAATGATTGTTGATTGGTACAATAAATATCTCAACACAGAATATGAGGGGAGTTCACTTCCCTATCTATATCATGTTTATTCAGGTCATGACAATAATCGCGATTGGTTCATGTTCAATCTTCCTGAAACCAAAAAAGTTATCGACGTTGCATATCACAAATGGTTCCCGCAAATCTGGTTAGATGAACATCAAATGGGAAGCAGCGGTGCGCGGCTTTTTGTAGTTCCTTACAAAGATCCAATCAATCCTAATGTTCATCCGTTAATTTGGAGGTGGCAGAAAGTTATTGGTGGATTAACGGCACTCGATTTGGAAAAACAAGGTTACACGGGCATCATTGATCAAGCATTGTTTGAGGGGTGGTGGCAAGGTCCCGCAAGCGATTGCGGCTTGTGGCACAATCAAATTGCTCTGCTTTCTGAAATGGCAAGCTGTAACGTTGCAAGTCCTGTTTATATTGATCCATCCGAAGTGAAAGCAACACCTGAATTAACTACTTACGATATACGCACAAACTATTCTAATCCCTGGCGCGGCGGCTGGTGGCGGCTTCGTGATATTGTTGATTATGAACTCGCTCTCACTTACAGCTTGATTGAAACTTCTGCACGATTTAAAGAAGATTTACTTTACAATTATTACCTCATGGGAAAGGATGCAATTGAAAAAGGTGAGAAAGGAAATCCGTATGCTTACATAATTCCTCGTAATCAAAATGACCCGGTTACAACTTCAAGGATGATCGAGATCCTTCAAGAAGGTGCAGTTGAAGTACACTGGATGGAGAATGAATTTAAGATTGATAACATAACGTATCCAGCTCAAAGCTATATGATCTTTCTTGCACAGCCGAATGGTCGTTATGCAAAGGATTTATTTGAGGAACAATTTTATCCTGATTTAAGAAAATCAAAAAAAGAAAATCCTATTGATCCCTACGATGTTGCTGGCTGGACTCTCCCATATTTGATGGGAGTCAAACATTTCACAATAAACAAAACCGTCGAGATAAATGCGGCTTTATTAACCGATGCCAACTACTCAAAAGGAAATGTTGAATCATCCGGTGCAAAATATTTTATTGCTCTTTCGGGACCGAATGTGAATTCAACACTGATCAACAAGCTTCAAAAGGAAAATGTGAAAGTTTTTTGGAATAAGGAAAAAATCAGCTCAAATAGTAAAATTTATAATCCGGGTTCTGTTATCATTTTAAATAACAACAAGTCACACAAACTTTTAGCTGATTTAGCAAATGAACTTCATATTCAAATTGATGCGTTAACTGATGTTGATGAAAGCAAGGTGAAAGAACTGAAGAAAGTCAAAGTCGGGTTGTATCAGCCATTCACTGCAAACATGGATGAGGGTTGGACAAGACTGCTTTTAGAAAATCACAGCTTTGATTTTAAAGTCATGCACAATAAGGATTTTAAGGAAAAGAAGCTGAAAGAAAAATTTGATGTAATTATAATTCCCGAAATGAATGGCGATCTGATTAAGACTGGTTATTGGGGAGGAGAGATGGCTCGCTTCAATCGTCCTAAACCTCCAGAATATGACAGCGGAATTGGAAAAATTGGCATTGAGAATTTAAAAGCATTCATTGAAAAGGACGGCGGTTATCTGATTACTCTTGGCGAAGCATGCAACTTTGCAATTGAGGATTTAGGATTACGAGTAACTAATGTCCTTAAAAACGTAAAGAGCGAGGAATTTTTCTGTCCCGGCTCTTTGCTGAAAATTAATGTTGATAACACAATACCAATCGGTTATGGAATGGAGGAAGAGATCATAGGTTATCAAAACTCAAACATTGCATTCTCGACTTCAATTCCATTCGGACAGTTTGATCGTAGCGTAGTTGCTCGCTATCCAACTAAAGATTTACTTAAATCCGGTTTCCTGCTCGGCGAGGATTATCTCTACAAACGTGCAGCAATTGTTGATGTGAAGCAGAAGAAAGGTCATGTTATATTGATGGGTTTTAAGGTTCAGAACCGTCATCAGACATTCGGTACGTTTAAGCTGCTGTTTAATGCAATTCATCTTGCGGGAGCAATTGAAAAATAATAACATAAACCACAAAGTTCACAAAGTTTTAATCACAAAGGACACAAAGAAGATGACAGAAGATGAATTATCGAATATTGTAATCGGCTTAGCAATTAAAGTCCATAAAGTTTTAGGCCCAGGACTTTTAGAATCTGCATACAAAGAATGTTTGTTCTATGAAATTCAGAAAGCAGGTTTGCATGTGGAGAAAGAGAAACCGATGCCATTAATTTATGAAGAGGTTAAACTTGATGTTGGTTATCGTATTGATCTATTTGTGGAAAACAAATTAGTGATTGATACAAAATCTGTTGAAGCACTAAATAATGTTCACACAGCTCAGGTATTAACCTATTTAAAACTTAGTAAATCAAAATTAGGATTGCTGATCAACTTCAATGTTAAATACTTAAAAGAAGGCATTAAAAGATTAATTTTTTAATCTTTGTGCTCTTTGTGACATTCCTTAGTGGTCTTTGTGGTTAAGTGAGCTTTTTCTGTGCTTCCGCGTACTCGCGTCCTGCTTTCATTGCCTCAAGGTTAAGGTGAACTACCTTCTCCCCTTTCCTCTCAAAGATTTTTCTAATTCCATTCTCAAGTGAAGTGTAAGGAATATCAATGAATGGAGAAGCCGCGCCAAGCACCACCATGTTTGATGAGGGCACAGACTTAACTTTTCTCGCTATTTCGTCTGCGTTGATTACAATGTGATGTGGAAGCTTTTCAATTTCCGCAAGCAATTCTTTCATACCCGGATAATCTGGAATGTTAACAAACGGAGTTGTGTTTGTTACAACCCAACCATCCTCCTTCAGCCATGGTAAGTAACGCAATGATTCCATCGGTTCGACAGAAATAATTATATCTGCACTTCCCTCTGGAATCAAATCGCTTGCAATTTCCTTCCCCGAGATTCGCAGATGAGACTGCACAGCACCGCCGCGCTGACTCATACCATGAACCTCTGCTTGTTTTAAGTAAAGATGATTTTCAAGCGCAGCTATCCCAACAATAGCAGCGATAGAGAGAATACCTTGTCCTCCAACACCGGATAAGATTATGTCTGATTTCATGTTCTTTAAAAGATATTTAATTATTTAAATTTGACTTTCAAGTTAAAAATCACTTTTTTTGTCTATGGTTGTATAAGGTTGCTTAATCTATTTAATATACGCAATGGAAAAATTCTATAATCTAAAAGAAGTCGCCGATATTCTAAATGTTAACAAAGAAACGCTTAGAAGATGGGATAGAAATGGTAAATTCCCATCCACAAGACATCCGATAAACAATTACCGCGTTTATCCGTCATCTAAAGTCAATCAACTTGTAAAAGAATTACAGCTTGGGTATTACTCAGAAAGTAAATCTGTAAAACTGCCACAACCATTTTATAAAAATGAATCTGGTTCGCTTTTTAATATGGATGCTCTTCAATTTCTTAAGTCAATTGACAATGAATCTGTTGATTTAGTTTTTGCTGATCCACCTTATAATATTAAAAAAGCTGAGTGGGATACTTTTCAATCTCAAAAACAATACGTCGATTGGAGTATTTCCTGGATTCAAGAAGCACAGAGAATATTAAAATCACATGGTTCACTTTATGTGTGTGGATTTTCTGAAATTCTTGCTGATATTAAATGGACAGCAAGTTACTTATTTAAAGGATGCAAGTGGTTAGTATGGCATTATCGAAACAAAGCAAACCTCGGCAATGATTGGGGGCGTTCGCATGAAAGTATTTTACATTTTAGAAAAAGTAAAGAGTTCATCTTTAATATTGATGAAGTAAGAGTTCCTTACAATCTGCACACGTTAAAATATCCAATAAGGCCACAAGCGGAAACCTCGCAATACAATAATGGTAATGGTAAAGAGTATATCTGGGAACCAAATCCATTAGGAGCAAAACCAAAAGACGTTTTAGAAATTCCAACAATCTCAAATAGTTCTTGGGAAAAAACATCCCATACAACTCAAAAACCAGTTGAACTCATAAAAAAAATTGTTCTTGCTTCATCAAACGAGAGACATTTAATTGTTGATCCCTTTGGGGGCTCAGGAACAACTTATGCAGTTGCACAGGCATTTAACCGCAAATGGTTAGGCAGTGAAAACAGCAAAGAATATTGCCAGATTATCAAAGAACGTTTATCAAACTCCGAAATTATTTCAAGAATTGCTTCAGGTAAAGATGAAGTTGAAGCCGCTCAGCGAAGACAGAAATTAAGGTCGTAACATTTTCCAAATATCATTTAAAATTAATTTTGAAAACGGAAAAATGTATCGATTAAAAGGTTTCTCAAATGCTTTCGATGGTAGATCGAGATAATAATATCCCTCCAACTGAGCTAAAAACCTGGTATAAACCATAAACAAATTTGGAACAAACGTGTAGCTTATTTTAGTTTCTGAATCTCCTTCTTTTCTTTGAATATCATTCTGTGAAATGCCAAGAACTTTGACTGGATGCTCAACAAATCTCTCCATTAAAACTTTATCAATAAATATTTTCGGCATTCGATCTTTGGTTGTGGTTTTTAATGATACAACTATTTCGTCGGGATGGATAGTTTTTGAATCTGATCTTACTTTTTTAAATGGAGAGATAATAACATCCGTCTCACAGCGATAATACTTTTCACCTTCATCTGTTTCATAAGGGATTCTTAAAACGACTTTTTTTAAAGAAATTCCCAATTCATCAAATAAAGTACGGATCAATTCTTCAAACCGGTTGCCGACATGTTTTCTTGCGCTGTTTGATTGAACCATTAAATCCAAACCAATCCCCATAGATTGCTGAATTGTATAAATCACGCCATCAACTAAATCATAATCATCCTCTTTAAAATCTCTTTTCCCAGTTTTTAATTGTTTGAGGATACTTTCAAATCTCTTAAAGTCATTATCAAATGTTTTGGGATTTCGTAAAAACAAATTATTACGAAAAGGTCTGATTGATTTTCTAGTACCTGCAATGTTCGATGAGCAAATAATATAACCGCTAAACTCAGCTTCCTCATCTAAAACATCAGGTATGTATTTCAAAACTCGTTGAGTAATCTCTCTGAATTCTTGAATCCTATTTTTAGGTTTTTGCAGGTCTTCCGATAATGAGTTCATAATATTTCCTTATACAAATATAACGAGTGTGCTTCAATTAATTTGAAACTTCTTTCACTTTACTCTACTTCTTACTCCTCGTTACAGTCTGTATGCATTCTCTTCTGGGAATAATGACTGAAACTCCTTCATAGGTTAATTCTTCGCGTAAAACTTTCACCATTTCATCATGGTATTTTGGTAATGGAGTAAGGACTCTCACGTGTTCAGGTTTTACACCAAGACCGATGCAAATTTCTTCCAATCTTCCTGTTGCGTGAGATGCTTGCCCGCCCGTCATTGCAGTGGTTGCATTATCGGAAATTATGACTGTAACTGGAGTATTTTCATAAACGCAATCAAGCAAAGCAGTCATTCCGCTATGAGTAAAAGTTGAGTCGCCAATAACTGCAACGGAAGGACGAACTCCGGCATCAGCAGCACCTTTTGCCATTGTTATTGATGCACCCATATCAACACATGAGTTGATAGCATTCCACGGCGGAAGTGCGCCAAGTGCATAGCATCCAATATCCGAAAAAACTTTTTGCTTCCCAAATTCTTCCATCGTTTCGTTGAGTGCGTTGTAAATATCTCTATGACTGCATCCGGAACATAATTCAGGTGGACGATTGGTTACAATTTTGGGTATCGGCATTCCTGTTTTAACTGGTTTACCAAGAGCTTTCCCAACGATGTCCGGATTCAATTCGCCATCACGGGAAATTGTTCCATCTAATCTTCCTTTAATCTTGCCAGATTTATCTAAGAAACTTTTTAGCTGCACTTCCACAAAAGGATGACCATCTTCGAGCACCAAAACCTTTTGGCACTCGTTGACAATTTTTTCAACATTTGAGTAAGGAAGCGGATATTGTCCAAGTTTTAAAATGGGATATGGACAATTTCGGTCAAGATAATTTTCCATTATATAATTATAAGCAATACCACAAGCAATTATTCCAAGTGAGTGTTTCGGTAGCTTATCATTGTCATTCCGTCCCGACTTTGTCGGGATCGGAATCTCACCCATAGAAGCTGAAACAAGTTCAGCTTGACTAGCAGCCTCATAGTAAATATTGTATTTAGATTTTTCAGAATCATCCTCAATTGAATCTTGCACGGCGAGCAAACCCTTGTATCGCTTTCTTGCATTTGAAGGAAGAAGCACAAACTGAATTGGATCTTCGGGATAGATTAAAGAATTCTGGGATTTCATTTCCTTTGTTTGAATGCCTGAACGTGAGTGAGAAAGCCGTGTGGTGAATCTTAACAGCACAGGCAATTTAAATTTCTCAGAAAGCTCAAAACCTTCGTAAGCCATATCATAAGCTTCCTGCTGATTTGATGGTTCAAGAATCGGTATCATGGCAAACTTACCATAGAAACGTGAGTCTTGTTCATTCTGGGATGAATGCATCGAGGGATCATCGGCAACAGTAACAATCAATCCGCCATTAACTCCTGTAATTGCAGAGTTAATGAATGCATCTGCAGCAACATTTAATCCAACATGTTTCATACAAACCATTGCCCGCCTGCCTGCATAGCTCATTCCAAGTGCCGCTTCCATTGCGGTCTTTTCATTTGCGGACCACTGACTATGTATTTTTCTTTCTGATGCAGTTTTATTATTCTGAACATATTCGGTTATTTCTGTAGATGGTGTTCCCGGATAAGCATAAACGCCGGACATTCCCCCATCAATTGCACCTTGAGCAATTGCTTCAGCACCGAGTAAAAGAAGCTTTTGCATTTTTTCTCCTTATTATTTTAAGGAAAGAAGTAGAAATTTTATTTGTCCAAAAATAAAGAAATGATATTACAGAATTGCATAATTAATAGAAAAGCTATATCTATTTAACCGGTGTTTAGAAATTCTTCACTGTCAGTCTGAGCCTGTCGAAGACTGAGATTTATTGATGGTGTCACATTTAGATGGCACTGCCACTCAATGTGAGACTATAAATTACTCTCCGAACGAAATACCAATTGCCCTTGCTGTTCTTACTGCTTGATTATTTGCTTGAACCAGCTTCTGCCGGGAGATTGCATCTTCGATCTTAACGTTCTTAACTTCAGATCCTTTTAATGCAACCATACGACCAAATTTTTTCTCTGCAGCAAGTTCAATGGCAAAAGCGCCAAACTTTGTTGCAAGAATTCTATCGAAAGGAGTTGGACTTCCGCCTCTTTGCAAATGCCCTAATACCGTAACTCGGGTTTCGCGTTTTGTATGCTTTTCAATATTAGCTGCAACCAATTCTGCAATTCCACCGAGCCGAACGGGATCGGTTCTCTTTCTATCTGTTCCTTTAATAACCATTTCACCATCAACTGGTTTGGCGCCTTCGGCAACACAAATGAGACTGAATCTCTTCCCCATTAATTGTCTCTCATGGATTTTTTTATAAATCTTATCCCACGAAAATGGAATTTCAGGAATTAAAATAATATCAGCACCGCCAGATAAACCTCCGTTAAGAGCAATCCATCCGGCATATCTTCCCATTACTTCCACAACCATTACTCTATGGTGAGAAGAAGCGGTTGTATGCAAACGATCTAAAGCCATTGAAACCACGTAAACTGCAGAATCATGCCCGAAAGTCATATCAGTTGCTTCTAAATCGTTATCAATTGTTTTCGGAACACCAATTACATTCATTCCCATTTTGCTAAGCTTATTACAGATATGCATTGTACCATCGCCGCCAATTGCAATGATCGCATCAAGCCCCCACGCTTGATAATTTTTTAATGCACCTTGAGATTTATCAACGATCTCGATCTTACCATTTATTTCAATGGGCCAATGAAATGGATCACCTTTATTTGATGATCCGAGAATCGTACCACCTACTGCTAAAATCCCCGACACATCCTGATTATTAAGTTCTTTAGCTTTTCCCTCAACAAGTCCTTCAAATCCATCCAATATTCCAAAGACATTCATGCCGTAATCTTGAGCGGGTTTTGTAACGCCGCGAATTACTGCATTTAATCCAGGGCAATCTCCCCCGCCTGTGATTATTCCAATTCTATTTATTTTTTTTGATGAAGCCATTCCAATTCCTTGTTTTAATTAATGTTCGTACCTAGTCTTAAAGTATTCTTAAAGTGAAGTTTCACAAAATCCGCTGGCGAATGATTACCTAATTTGCTGATTAATTTTTTGGCAGCCGTTTCGGTGCTTTCCGAAGCACCCTTTGGCAGATCAAAACCAAGCTTGGCTTTTTCATGCTTGAACCAGGAATTAAATCTATCCCGTGCAAGAATTGAAGCAGCCGCTACCGCAGTGTATTTCTCTGCCTTCGTTACCTGGTGTAAAGTGATATTTTTCCCTTTTTCCTGCAGCGAAGTATAAATATATTTTTCATCGCCGAACTTATCACTGATGACTTCTTCAACCTCATTTTTTTCCAAAAGATTTTCTATTACCTTAGCGTGACCCCAGCCCAAAATCCTATTCACATTTCCAACTCTGCTATACAATTCATTATATTTTTTAGGATAGATAGAGATTACGTTGAAATTAATTCCATTATTCTTTCTGATTTCACCCGAGATTTTTTTAATAGCACTTTCAGATAAATCTTTGCTGTCCTTGACACCAATTGATTTCAGAAATCGAAAATTTGATTCGTCGACTTTAACTCCTGCTATGACAAGCGGACCAAAATAATCTCCTTTGCCGGATTCATCGGTGCCAATGTAACAAGATGGCTCTAATAACTGTTCGCTTTCAAGCCCCGTATTTTGCAGAGTAAGTGCAAATAAATCTGAATTGAATTTTTTATAAAGTTCTTTATACAAATTGGAAGTCTGATCACCCTGAAGAACGGTCTTAACTCCCTTTTTCCCAAAATAAACTTGAAGTTTAATTCTAACTCTATCTCTTATAACAGAAAACTCATAATGATAATTCATCTTTTGAATTTCAGTTAATCTTAATCCTTGAGAAGATAAATCATCAAAATGACCTCTGATAATTCTTACTGCCGATAATTCTAAATGATTCAAAATAGTGTTGGGATTTTTTATTTGTAAAAATACCCAAATAAAAATTCTATTGAAATGATTGAGGCTTAAATTAAATTTGTCTCATATCTGTCAAGAATAAATGCGAGGTTGTTCTTATTGTGAAGTTGTATCACCTTTTACATCCAAAAAAATAATGGGATAAGCTTATATTTCATTGGGTTATTTGTTTACCTAAGGTTTAAGAAAAATATTTCTACAACTGCCAATCAGATGTTTAAAATTAATTACCTCAGTAACACATTAAGATATGTCGCTTCAACCTTATTACCTTCTTTTCATAATTTGAGAGTAATCTTATGATTAAAAATGCTTTCCAACACCAAGAAGATTATTCTTTTGAAGGGAAGAGAGAAGAATTAAATATGCGAGGGAGTGAATTCGGAACTATTTAGATTTTATCTAATACAGATAGTTAGAAAACTTTTTTTCTGTTTCATAATTATTCTGGACAGCAGTGATTTATTGGATTCAGGTTTCCTATTTCTATTTCAAAATCTGAACTTTTTATTCGATTGGAATAAATAGTTAATATGATTAAATAATAGCTGAAATTGGAAATTGTTTTCTATTGACGATTAAATAATGATTCTTATCTCTTATCTTTTGGGAGATGGAAATGAATAAAATATACTTTTCGTTCTGCTTAATCATCTTTACCGGCTGCTCAATATTTCAATCTGATGAATCATCTATCATGCAGCCAAAATTAATAAAGCAATCTGCACTTCCGCCGGTAAAGCAATCAATTAATGAAAAATATGAATTTCAATGTGAATTGGTAATTAACTCAAGTTGACCGCTTAACTAAGCTACCAACAACAAATTTTTAATATTTTTTACTAACGTGTTCTTTGATTTATT
>MHAR01000037.1 GCA_001803045.1 Ignavibacteria bacterium RIFOXYB12_FULL_35_14
ATACTCTTCGTATATATCGTATTGTGGAATTATGGTGAGAGCATTGCCCCAGTAATTTTGAAGAGCATCTGTTTGCAGTTCAATAGTTCCACATATTTCCCAAATTGGGTAATAATCGCCATTATTTAAAGTACCTGGATTTGGTTGGATAAATTCAAAGGATTGATTGGTGACATCGTATTTTATAACAACGTCAATACCAAATGCTGTTGCATACGGAAGATCGGATGTTCTATAGTCTATGAAGAACCAAGCTCTTTTATTACTACCCTCCCAAATGCTAACTTCGTAAAGACCCAGGGAGAGCACTGGAGCATATCCTTGATTTGACCAATCAAAATCAGAAATGTGCTCTTCGGGTATGGGAATCATGTTGGAATTATAGTTTTTCTGACCACCGGAGTAATAAGTGGTAACATTATGAAATTGATTCCAAACAGTACCAAAAGCTTGAATTTTAACTGTGATGTTCCAGCTTGAAGGACTATTTACAAATTGTATAACAAATTCTCCGGGCCGTAATTCTTCTGCTTTGGTAAATGAAATATTAAACAATAAAAAAATTGTAACAAGTGATAGTAATAGTTTTTTCATTTCAGTTCCTTAAAAAACATATATATAGGTTTTCTATTTAAATTTATTTTTTTTGATATCATATTTTTCATATTAATGCCGTTAAGTTAAATCTAATAACTTTAACTTAGCTGTGCTAAGTAAAGCCGGTGGAATAGTTAAATGAATATAGACGATAGGAATAAGAATTAAAATAGTATCCGTTTGATGCAGATGAGAATTGAAACGATAATATTTTATTAAAATCTTCACATAGTAAAATACTTGTGAGTGGTGTAAATGGTAAGTTTAAAATTATCATACTGTCCCCCCCCCCCGCAAAATTGCTTGCGGAGATTTTGGACTAAGAGCATATCAAATGAAAAGGCAGTTATCCCATTTCTAATTCTCTTTTATTTTCTAAGTTTAATGTAAAATACTTTTTTATGAGAGTCAAGAAAAATTCTTCTTTAAAATTGAGTTTCGAATACTCTTCAACTCGCTTTGTATGATAAGACTTGCTTCTTTCTTAGCTTTTTGAAAAAAGATGGCTTATTTTTCGAAAGTAAAATATTTCAAAGAATAGAGAGTCTAAAAAATATCATACCGAAAGGGGATACCCACGATGAAAGAAAATTCTAAAGTTAACTTTGAAACTAAATGTGTACATGCCGGTATTTCTGAATATGAATTCGGACCTGTAGTACCGCCAATTTATCAAACATCAACATTTAAATTTGAATCCGTTGAGCACGGCGCGTCACTTTTTGCCGGTGAGAAGAAGGGCTACACATATACAAGAATGCTTAATCCAACAATTCAGGCAATGGAAGATGCAATTGCTCAGTTGGAAGGCGGGCATAAAGCCCTCGGCTGCGGAAGCGGAATGGCAGCAATACATACTGTCTTTGCAAGCTTAACTCAAGCCGGAGACCATGTTGTTTGTTCTACAGCAGTCTATGGACCAACTACTACACTTCTAAACACGATTATGAAAAAGTATGGAGTTGAAACCACATTTGTGGACACTTCCAATCTCGATGAAGTAAAGAAAGCAGTAAAGCCGAATACCAAAGTCTTATATGTTGAAACTCCAGGTAATCCCACGCTCAGCATTTCTAACCTTGAAGAGATTTATAAAATTGCAAAGCAGCAAAAAGCAAATTTAGTGGTTGACAATACATTCATGAGCCCGGCGTTACAAAATCCAATTGCTTTTGGAGCGGATATTGTTCTGCATAGCTTAACCAAATTTTTGAATGGCCATGCAGATGTTGTCGGGGGAATAGTTGTGGTAAAAGATGAAGCCACATATCAGCATTTTCGTAAAACATTAAATCAACTTGGCGGAGTGATTGACCCATTTAATTCTTTTCTTGTTCATCGAGGTATAAAAACACTTTGGCTAAGAATGCAGAAACATTGCGAAAATGCACTAGTAATTGCCGAGTGGCTTGAAAAACATTCGCTTGTAAAATCAATTAGCTACCCCGGATTGAAATCTCATCCCCAGTACGAACTTGGGCTTAAGCAGCATCGCGGTCATGGAGGAATGATAACAATAGAATTAGCCGGTGGATTAGAAGCCGGGAAAATTATGATGAACTCCGTAAAATTATTTCAGCTTGCGGTTAGTCTTGGTGGAGTGGAAAGTTTAATTCAGCATCCGGCAAGCATGACTCACTTTTCGATGGGCAAAGAAGCAAGGTTAGCCGGAGGAATTACCGATGGATTAGTTCGTATATCTGTCGGAATAGAAAATGTGAATGATTTGATAAGCGATCTGGAATCTGCATTGGAAGAAGTTAGGAAAGTGAATCAGGTGTAAATCGAAGAGCGTTAATTCAAAATATTCGCAATGTACTTTTTAAGAGTTGGCAAATCATCTTTGATTGATTTCCATATTGCAGGAATATCCACTCCCATGTAATCATGTATAAGTTTATCCCTCAGACCGGCGAGTTTCTTCTATGGAATATCCGGATTATTCTCCCGAAATGATTTTGATAATTGTTTAGTTGCCTCGCCAATAATTTCAAATTGTCTAATAACGGCATCTTGTGTTTTATAGTTTGCAAAGAAATCAGATTTGCTCATCCCGCTGTGTAATCAGTAATCTTGTCTAATGCATCTGAAACATGACGAACATATACAAGATCATTCTTGTTCATTGATAGATAACCAGTAAATCTTTGTGAATATAATCCTTCAGATAGGGATGAAGCGATGATTCTGTGATAAGATCAACTTTTCGACTAAGAGCTTCTGTGAGCTCAATTTCAATCCCGATTAAATCGAGAATTGATTTTTGTTCTTTAAAATCAACAAGTATATCTATATCGCTATCCTTTGATTCTTCATTCCTGGCAAACGAACCAAAGACTCCAATCTTTCTTGGATTGTGTTTGGCCAATGATTTAATAATTTCTGCTTTAATGCTGAAATTAAGCATAGTAAAGAAACCTAAATAATCTAAATGTTACAGTCGCAAAATATATTTAGTCGGGTAAATAAACAATATTCTGAAATGTTGGTTTGTAGATTTTTATGTTATATTCAACAAGTTGGATTACGAATTATTTGAATTCAACCAGGCAATCTCTTAGTTTTACGCACAACTTTTTCGGAAGTCAAACATGTCTGTACAAAAATCTGAGCGCCTGGTTTCGCTTGATGTATTTAGGGGATTAACAATCGCCGGAATGATTCTGGTAAACAATCCCGGCTCATGGAGCACAATTTACCCGGCACTTGAGCATGCACCATGGAATGGATGCACTCCTACCGATTATATCTTCCCTTTCTTCCTATTTATTGTTGGTGTTGCAATAACAATTTCTTTAACTAAAAGAAAAGAAAGCGGAGTTGATCAGAAAAAATTGATCTTACAAATTCTTAAAAGAGGATTAATAATTTTTGCAATCGGAATCTTCATGGCTGCATGGCCATTCTGGAATTTCGCCGAGGATAGATGGATTGATTTTTCAACTCTACGGCTTGTAGGTGTACTGCCAAGGATTGGTGTTGTATATATTATCACCTCTTTAATATTCTTGAAAACAAACATTAAAATTCAAGTTGTAATTGGTATTGTATTTTTACTCGGATATTGGGCAGTAATGACATTAATTCCGGTTCCGGGCTATGGTTCTCCGAACTTAAATATTCCAACATTAACAAATCCTGCAACGGGAGAAATCTTTTCTCCCAATATCACCGGCTGGCTCGATCACCTGATTCTCGGGAATCATATGTGGAAAGTATCTAAGGTATGGGATCCAGAAGGAATTTTAAGTACAATTCCTGCTATCGCAACATGCCTTAGCGGAGTAATGCTCGGGCATTGGCTTAGATCAAAAAATGATGCCTCAACAAAAACTGCTTGGGTATTTGTAATCGGAAATTTTACAATTCTCATTGGAGTAATTTGGGATATGTGGTTCCCAATGAATAAATCTCTTTGGACAAGCTCATATGTTATGTTCACCTCAGGAATGGCATTGCTATTCTTCGGTATGTGTTACTGGCTCATTGATGTAAGGGGAATTAAATGGTGGACGAAACCATTCGTCGTTTACGGCATGAATGCAATTACAGTTTTTGCTCTTTCCGGTTTAGTAGCTAAAACCATGGGAATTATTAAAGTGGTGAATGAAGTAGGAGAGAAGATAAGTCTTAACAGATATTTATACGAGTTGATTTTCGTTCCTTACTTTTCACCCATAGATGCTTCTCTTGCGTGGGCAATTTCTTACATATTAATTTGGCTTGGGCTGATGTGGATACTTTATGCAAAAAAGATTTTTATAAAGATATAGTGGAATATTTTACATGGTCACTTATCCGGAAGTGTTAAATTTTAAAATACAAGCGGGATTTAAAATAAATATTAAGGCGCTCATGGCTTTATTTTTGTTGCGTATCAAAACTATAATTATTATGTTTTCGACAGTAATTTAAGTATGCTAATAATTTCTAACTAACAAAATCAATCACAAATAAAGGAGCTGGCTCTATGAAAAAAGTTCTATTAGTTTTGGTCGTTCTTCTGTTCGCTTTTAGTAATTCAAATGCTCAATTTACTGCCAACAACCATTACTTCGGCCCGTGCGTTGGGCTTTCATTCCTCGGCTCAACTCCTCAATTTGGAGCCAACTACGAATACGGTATGGATGTAGAAAATTTCGGAAGAATTGGCATAGGTGGAATTTTCCGTTATTGGAGTTACAGTGAAGATTATGGTTTTGGTTCTACTGGAAAATGGAGTTATACAGATATTTTAATTGGTGCTCAGGCAAATTATCATTTTAAGATAGAGGGCAGTAAATTTGATCCTTGGCTTGGTGTTACTTTAGCTTATGATGCTGGTTCGGTAAAATGGGAGGGGTCATCGGGTGAAACATATGCGACTCCTACTTACGGTGGAATGTTTTTTGGCGGTAATGCCGGTGCTAGATACTGGTTTTCACCTACCGTTGGTGTATCTGCCAGAGTTGGATTTGGTTCACTGAGCTATGGTGCCTTAGATCTTGGTGTTGACTTTAAATTCTAACTTGCAGTTTTATAAAAGTCTACTTTTAATGCGGCAGCACTGTTGTTGCCGCATTTTTATTTTATAATTGAATTACAATCCTGTTTTTTTCTTCTTACACTCTTTTCTTATTTTTGGCTCTATAATTTTAAGGAACGAATATGAAATTTGAACGCTCTGCTGGCTTTTTACTTCACCCCACTTCACTTCCCGGAAAATTTGGAATCGGCGACATAGGAAAAGAAGCATACAACTTTGTGGATTTTTTAGATCACTCCGGACAAAAACTTTGGCAGGTTTTTCCCCTTGGTCCCACAGGATATGGTGATTCACCTTACCAATGCTTTTCAGCTTTTGCTGGAAATCCTTTGCTCGTCAGTCCGGAAAAACTTCAAGAGGATGGTTTCCTTATCCAGGCTGATTTAAGACATATTCCAAAGTTCGATCCATCTACAATTGATTTTGGTGAAATTATAGAATACAAAAAATCACTTCTGAAAAAAGCATACAACCACTTCAAAGAAAACTCAAATGGATTTGAAAAGCAGTTTGATAAGTTTTGTAATTCACACAAGGACTGGCTTGATGATTTTGCATTATTCATGGCGGCAAAGGAACATCACGGCGGAGGATTATGGACCTGGTGGGATAAAGATCTAGTCCTCAGAAAAGAAACTGCTTTGAAAAAATGGCGAGAAAAGCTTCCTGACGAAATTCGCTATCACAAATTTGTTCAGTTTCAATTCTTCAAGCAATGGAAAGAATTGAAAGATTACACAAACAAAAAAGGAATCAAGATAATTGGCGATATGCCAATTTTTATTGCTTACGACAGCGCCGACCTTTGGGCGAATAAACATCTTTTTACTGTCGATGAAAAAGGAAAGCTGCTAACAGTTGCCGGCGTTCCACCGGATTACTTCAGTAAAACGGGACAGCTTTGGGGAAATCCTCTTTACAAATGGAAGGAAATGGAGAAAGACGATTTCCGCTGGTGGAGAAAAAGATTTTCTAGTTTGCTTCAAGTGGTTGATATTGTTCGAATAGACCACTTCCGCGGGTTTGAAGCGTACTGGGAAATTCCAGGCGATGCACCGACTGCCGTAAAAGGTAAATGGGTAAAAGCACCCGGTGAAAAACTTTTTAATACAATTAGAAAGCATTTAGGTGACCTTCCCATCATAGCCGAAGATCTTGGTGTGATTACTAAACCCGTTAGAGAACTAAGAGATAAATTCGGTTTCCCGGGAATTAAAATTCTTCAGTTTGCTTTCGGTACAAACATGGAGACAAAATTTTTACCGCACAACTTTATTCAGAATTGTGTTGTTCATACCGGCTCGCACGATAACGATACAACCCGCGCTTACTTTGAAAAAGCAAAAAATGAAAACAGCGATTGCTATTCTCACGCTAAGAAATATTTGAACTATCATGGTGAGAATATTGTCTTTGAACTAATTCGAGCCGCTTATGCTTCAGTAGCAAATATTGTAGTGATTCCAATGCAGGATATCTTAAATCTCGGTGGTGAAGCAAGAATGAATTTCCCTGGAAAGCTTGGAGGTAATTGGACATGGCGAATGAAGTGGGAACAAATTCCGCATACTTTAACCAACACATATAAAAACATGGCTGAACTTTATGAGCGTCCCCAAAAGCCGCAAAAGGAAGAAGAAATAGAAGTCCACGATAAGTAGAAGGAAGAAAAATGTTTGATCAATTAAGAAAAATATTTAGTGGTGATGCTTCTCCTCAAGTAAAAGTTGGTAATAAAGAAGAGAATTCAGAGAAGAAAAAACTGCAGATTGCCACTTGTGCATTTTTTTAGAGATGGCTACGAGCGATGATAATTTTACTGATGAGGAGCAGAGCGAAATTGTCTCCATTATGCAGAGAACATTTGACCTTGAAAAAGAATACGCCGATGAGCTTGTTGAATTAGCAAAATCAAGGTTGGTACAAAGCATAAGTATTTACGAATTCACCGGAATTATTAACAACAATTTTTCACCTGAAGAAAAGTTTGAGCTGATGAAAAATCTTTGGAGATTGATTTATACCGATCGCAGACTTGATAGATACGAAGATCAACTTGTAAAGAAGATTGGCACAATGCTTCACTTAGAACATAAGGATGTAATTGCCGCTAAGCTGATTGTAAAAAAAGAAAAATAAATGGTCTGAACACCCTGGCCTATTTCACAATTGATTTCATAAAATAATTGATCTCAAAAGTAAATTCGTGTTATGAGTCATTCTAAGGAATTATTAAACGATAAAAATAGCAGGAGTAATGACTTATCAATTTTTACCCGGAATCATTATATAAATTTAATCTCGTGTATTCTCATCTGGCTTAGCGGTTCGATTTTTATAATTAAGCTGTTTGAAAAACCAGCCGTTGAACTGATATTGTACACAGTAATTTTTCCGGCAATAATAATTTTAATTGAACGCACAGAAAAACATTATAAAGTGCGTTTGACCAAGAATGCATTATTTCTTATTGTGCTGATTGCCGCCGCTGCGGCAATAGTTCTTTACCGTCTTAATTATATTGATTATCCACCCATCGCCGGCTTCCTGATTCTGTGTTTGATAATATTCTATCACGCACAGAATGTGAAAATGAGTCTTATCCAGCTAACTGTAATTATTTTCAGTCCGGTTTTATATTCCGAGCTGATTTCATTTTCGGGATTGTTTGCTCTATCGGTGCTTACTGCATTGTCAATTTTTATATCGGATAGATTTTTGCAAAGTATTAAGTTCGATTGGAAGTTTTTCCTTGTAGCGTTTCTTTTCGGTGTTACGCTTTCGACTCACTTAATAACTGGTTGTGTTTACCTGGTTTATTTGCTGTATGCTTTTAGAAACAACTTTAGCAGGGGATTCATTTTTATCTTATTCATGCTCGTTATTTATGCCGCGGTAACTTTTCTGGCAAACGAGGGATACATTGCTGTTCAAGTATCTCATGCTCATTTACTTGGCTTAATACCCGTTTGGGTTAAAATACTGCTGTTGATTTTAACATTTTATATCGGCTGGATTGCAGCGGATTTTCAAGAGGTTTTATTTTCCAGCGGGGTAATTCTATTCCTGACTTTTATAGTATCATTGGTTTTTAAGATAAGCCAAATTGGTTGGAGCAGAAACGAAATAGATTTTTCTTTGGCAATCATAGCTATACCATTTTTGGTATTGTCAATAAAGGAATATAAGGTAGACAGGTTTTTGGGAAAAGTTTTAAACTAGATTATGAACATTCGAACCGGATGTATTTACGATTGTAAGCATTAAACAAATCACACTAAGGCAATATGATTAAATCATTTTTAGTTTTGATTGTCCTCTTCATTTCTGCTGAACCGGCTGCACAAAATCCTAACCAGAAAACCTGGTGCAATCCGATGGATATTGGTTACCGATATAATTGGGAACAGATTAACGATAAAATTTCCTATCGAAGCGGAGCCGATCCGGTAATTGTTAATCATAAGGGAACTGATTACTTGTTTGTTACCATCTCCGGTGGTTATTGGGAATCGAAAGATCTTTTGAATTGGCGGTACATTGAACCGAGCAAATGGCCATTAGAAGATAATTGTGCTCCTGCAGCACTTTCTGTTAGAGATACAATGTACATTTTTCAATCAACGTTCCAGCAGCGGCCGATATTCTATACCACAGAACCGGAAACCGGTAAACTAAAATTTTTCAACAGGTGGATGCCGCTTCTGCCCGATACAATCGGTCCGTGGGATCCCGCAATTTTTTATGATAAAGATACTGACAGATGGTTTATGTATTGGGGTTCATCAAATGTTTATCCAATTTATGGAAGAGAGTTAGATCATAGCCAACGATTAATTTACAAAGGTGATATTAAAAAGCTGCTTTATCTTCATCCTGAAATTCACGGCTGGGAAAGATTCGGTTTTAATCATGCTTCTCCCATTAAACCGTTTATCGAAGGTGCATGGATGACAAAGCATAACGGCAAGTATTATTTGCAGTATGGAGCGCCCGGCACAGAATATAATGTTTATGCAAATGGAACGTATGTCGGCGATGATCCACTTGGACCGTTTACTTATGCACCTTATAATCCTATTTCTTACAAGCCGGGCGGATTTATGTGCGGTGCCGGGCACGGTAACACATTTCAAGATAATTATGGAAATTACTGGAACACCGGGACGCCGTGGATTGCGATCAACTGGAACTTTGAACGCCGCATAGCAATGTTCCCAACATTTTTTGATAAAGATGATCAGATGCATGCCAACACTCGCTTCGGAGATTTCCCACATTATCTTCCATCCAAAACATTAACTAACAAAGATGAACTGTTTACAGGCTGGATGGTTCTGTCATATAAAAAACCGGCTGTTGCATCTTCAGTAATGGATACTTTCAGAGTAGCTAATGTTACCGATGAAAATCCGAGAACATTCTGGGTTGCGAATACCAATGGAAACGCAGAGTATGTTACCATCGATCTTCAGAAAGTTTATAATGTTAAAGCTGTGCAAATTCATTTTGTTGATTATAAATCAGATATTTTTGATAACGACTTATCACGTGTTTACACTCAATATAAATTCTTCGCTTCATCTGATGGCAATAATTGGAATGTAATTGTTGATCTATCGAAGATAAAGCAAGATCGCCCGAATGGGTATTTTGAACTGGACAGACCGATTAATGCACGTTACGTTAAATATGAAAATGTTTATATGCCAACACCAAATTTAGCTGTCAGTGATATTCGTGTTTTCGGGAATAGCAACGGCAATATGCCAGAAACACCTAAAGACTTAAAAGTTGTAAGAGACAAAGACGAACGCAATGCTTTCATAAAATGGGATAAAGTTGAAGGGGCTGTTGGTTACAATATTTTATGGGGAATAAAAAAAGATAAACTCTATCAAACCTATCAAGTTTGGGCAGATCAAAAAGAAGAATTGGAATTGCGGGCTTTGACTGTTGGACAGGATTACTATTTTGCCATCGAGGCATTTAATGAGAACGGTGTATCTAAAGTAAGTAAGATTGTTTATTTAAAATGAGCTGAATAACCTTCAAGGTCTACGTTTGCAAATAGCAACCCGACCTTGAAGGTTTAGATAGTTATTAATCAAAAATATGTACGTAACCCAACTGCATTATCAATCTAGGTTTTTCAAAGTTACCGGTTCCCCATGCGGGTCCTAATTGAATGAAAAGTCCTTTCCATAAAAAATTATAAGTTGCCCCAAAATAAAGAGAATTTATATACTCATATTCCGCTGGTCCGCTTCTATATATGAAATTGAAGAAATTATTGCTTGTTAGCTTTCGATTGCTTACATAAGCAGAAATTAAAGAAACCTGATGTTGGATAGAGTTTTTAGAGGAAAAAATATAGGTTAAATCCAACTGCAATCCATATCTACTGTAAATCCATGCCCCACCCGATATCCTTATACCAAAGTTGTTAAAATATATACCAGCAGTAGTATTTACTTCAATAGGATTTCCTCCCACCACTCCTAAGAATAATTTCACATTTTCCTTTTCTTTTTTAGGAGATTCTTGCGGAAATATCCCAATTGAAAGAATAATTAAAAGTATAAATATTTTCATATAAATTCTTCAATTAAAGTTTTAAAAATTAAGTACTGCTTCTTTAACCAATAAGCCAAAATGATTTGGTTGTGGATTCCAGCGAGGTTTTCTTTCTTTTCCATCTGGATAAAATAAACCTACCTGATATAAGGAACCGAGTATTTCTGGATAATTATCTATAAAAAATCCTTTTCTTTGCCAATAGCTTTGAATAATGCGAAGGTAAGCCGCAGCATAAAAAATATTAATAGAGTCTACGGCCAGCTTGTTAATTAATTCTTCTACAGATCTACTGACTCTAATTGAACTACAGAATTTAAAACCAGGAAAATAAACTCTATTAGAATCGGTAATTTGTACTTCAACAAAAAAAGCGGTTTTTATTTTTATTTGACAAAATCCTATTGAACTATTTAAACCTAACTTTGCCAAAGCGATATCAAATACTTCATCGGTCCAATCATAGTTCAATGTTCTTTCAGTATAAATTATTGAGGCTAATATTAAAGGATTTACCTGAAAATAATTAGCTGCAGCATTTATGCACAAGTAATTATCCCTTATTTTTTTTATTGTTTTACTGTGTTCTTCTGGAATTGCAACAGTTTGGAATAAAAAGATAATTATAATGACAACTTTTAGTTTCACACTACTTTTGCAAAATCATTTTCTGAGAAAAAACTTTACCTGTTATTTCAACTGTACAAATGTAAATTCCACTTGACATAATTGCTTTGCTACTATTTGAACCATCCCAAACAAATGAATTATTACCAAAACTAAGATTGTCTGAATATAGAGTTTTTACTAATTGTCCCATGTAATCGTAAATGTTTACTCTAACAAAATCGTCTTTGGGTAAATAAAACCCTATTGTAGTTGATGGATTAAAAGGATTAGGATAATTTTGGAATAAAGTAAATTCTGTTGGAGTAATTAATAAATCCTCTAGCATTTCAGCTTTACCTTTTGATAAATTTTCTTTTATTCTATTTTCTATATTATTATTGTTTTTACTTAAGAGTATATTATAACCTTGAGTCGTGTATCCACTATCACCTAAAATTATATGTGCATGATAAGTATAATTTGAATTAGGATAGTAGTCTTCCATTATATTTAATATATCTCTTCCAGTAACAGAATCATTTCTATCAACTGCATAATACATAAATTGTAAATATTTTGCCATGACACCAAATCTTGTATCGGTAAATTTTTTAAATACATTTTCTAACGTATTAATTTTTTGAGAGGATTCTAAATAGCTTGCTAATATAAGACCTGCCCATGCGTGTACATTAAACTCAGAACGATTGTTTAATATTTGCAGGAATTCAATAAACTCCTTAATATTCATTTTTTCATTTTTATCCTCAACCTCAGTCAATTGCCATAGTATATCCAATGCGAAATAAGATAACCCTAATTCAGTATTCGGAAATTTCGTAATTATCTGTTTACAAACATCCTTAATTTTTACACTATCACTAAGCTTTAATACTTCATAAGCAAATTTCATTTTTTCTTTTAATGATATTTTTTGATCCTTACTACCGACCGAGGATGAATCATATAAAGAAGAACTTACAAAAGCAGAATCAAATAAATTCTCTTCTGGGGATAAATTTTTAGATGCAGTTTCTTGTTGGCAGAAATCTGGCACCTTTACATTGCCGTATATAAAGAAAGTTTTAGTTCCGGCATAATTGTTTACTGTGTAGTACTTTGTACCTACGACTACAGTATGAACAAATGGACCCGCGAATTTTTCTGCAACACCACCAAAATTTACTGTTGTTTCGTTTCCAGGCCATAGGTCACCCTCCGGATAATAAAGATTATCAAGAACGGTAGGTGTTGAAAGATTAAGATCATAATACTGGTGTATAGTAGTGAGATTCAAACCCATTATTGGGTAGCCCTGGGTTGCTACATTTTGAATTCTTATCGAACCCTGAAAGTACCATAAGCCTCTTACTGTTCCAATATTCATAGATGTTGGAGTTCCAAGGCCAAGTTTTGCACCTTGAGTTACCGTGTACCAAACTTTTGCTGCTTGCAGAATGTCGTTAAGTGTTTCAGCGCACCAATAACAAAATAAAACACTATTGATATTATTACAAATGTCATAATAATTCGGAAGAAATATTCCAGTAATTTCTTCAGTGTAATAATCACAAGGGTAGGGTTGAAAAAATTTACGAATAGGCCCATAGTCGTTCGGGACCCAAGGATTTGGTTTTATTTTCATATTTGTAGCCACCACTTCATAGCTACCATCATATGCTGGAATGTAGGTTCTTATGTTTCTATCAAATCTATGTGAAGAGAAACCTAATCCTCCTAATCCGGTATATTCAACTGTGTAATTCCCAGGTGTTGTTACGTTAATGTATGCTGGTGTTAGAACTCCATCAAAATTAGTATTGCTATAAAATGTGCCAATACTAACCTGTGTTTGAGCAACCCCGAAAGAAGTAACCATTAGCATTAGGTAAACAAATTTTTTCATATTAACTCCCGTTAATTTAGTGTGTATAATTTATTTTTTGAACGCATATTATATTTTTCAACCAGCTAATTATTTACATGAAATTGTTTATTAGGTAAGTAGGTAATTAAAAAGATTAGAAAAGCCGTGAGTACATGCATCAGAACACTCTTGATCATTTTCCCACCCTATTCTAAGATAAATTTAATTCTCAGAGTATTTTTTTCGAAAATCGATCATCAAATTTTTCTATACCAATATAATGTCGTCAGGGAGGAAAGTAAATACGTACATATACGTATTTTTAAATGTTACAGTCTGCGTTTTTAGTTAAAATTTGAAGAAATTAAATAGCAGAGAAATCGAATGTACACAAATTTGTTTTCAATGCGGACGTGATGTTAAGCTGCTATCCAAAGCAACTCAACTTTACTAACTTTCAAGGTCTACGATTACGAATTAAATATGTTGACCTTGAAGGTTTCCGTTTGCTTCTTCAGCCATCAATGCGGCAATTGCTGAGGTATTTACGATATCATCAACACTGCAGCCGCGGGAGAGATCGAACACTGGTTTCTTCAATCCCTGCACAATTGGACCAACCGCCTCTGCCCCTCCGATTCGCTGTGCAATTTTATAACCGATATTACCGGCGTTCAAATCCGGAAAGATTAACACATTTGCTTTTCCCGCAATTTCACTTCCCGGTGCTTTGGACTTTCCAACTTTCTCAACAACCGCCGCATCAAATTGAAGTTCGCCGTCAACTTTTAAGTCAGGACGTTTTTGTAGCACCATCTTTGTAGCGTTCTTTACTTTGTCCACCAATTCATGTTCCGCACTTCCTTTTGTCGAAAAAGATAACATTGCAACTCTTGGTTCTTCACCAACTAACTTTTTGTAGTTGTCTGCTGTTGAGATTGCAATATCCGCAAGCTGAACATCAGTTGGATTTGGAACAACGGCACAATCTGCAAATCCCAAAACTTTATCAGGCCAAACCATCAAGAAAAAGCTGGACACGATTGATATTCCTTCAGGCATTCCAACGCAATGAATCCCGGCACGCATTACATCTGCAGTTGGAGATGCAGAACCGCCAACAAATCCATCAGCCAAACCTTCTCGAACCATCATTGCACCAAAAAACAAAACGCTCTTCATGCTTTCTTTAGCTTTGTCAGGCGTGATTCCTTTTTCTTTGCGCAGATTGAAGTAGATATCACAAAATTTGGGATAAAGTTCTGACTTGACCGGATTAATTATTTTTATTCCTGTAAGACCAACATTAAGTTTTGAAGCATCATCAAGTATTTTCTGTTCATTCCCTAATAAAATTATATTGCAAATTTTCTTTTGATGCAATTGGTAGCCGGCTTTTATAACCCTCTCGTCATGAGCTTCAGGAAGAACAATAGTTTTATTTCTTTTTGTTGATTCGTTAATTATTTGTTCTAAAAGATTCATTTTTATCTCCGATATTTTTAAAAATTGTTAATTAAACTTAGCAAAAGCTCAAATAAGCGGAAACTTATGAAGTTCGTCGAGTGGGTTTTAATTATCCAGATTCCTTGCGACGTGAAATATGAATTTTAGGAACCGGGCTAATCTCAATTTTAAAACAATATTTCACTCCTAACGGAGTTTGATTGAATGTGGATGGTTATTTTGCTACAAACATGTCGTCTCGCTGGGACTAATCACAAACAGGCATTTGATTTTTCAGTTCCATTAGGAATTGAATATTTGTTATTTCAAAATCAGCCCATATAAACAGAGGGTGACCCAAAAGTCAAGATTAATGTCACTCTGAGCCTGTCGAAGAGTGATAAATATCTACAAACTGTCAGATTTCGATGGCAATGCCACTCAATCTGACAAGCCATTTTTAAAATTACTTTTTGGTCACCCTCAATGTTGGTAACAGAAAACCCTCTGCCACATGCAGAGCTCCATTAGGAGTTCAACAGAATATCATTCGGATATCAATACCTTTCTCTCTAGTTTATCTAATTTATTTATCGGTTCTTCTTTGTAGATTACCATCGGTTTTTTTTGATTTTTGGTTGCAAAACCGATAAATTCACACCCTTGATTTTAATTATGATTGCCGAAAATCTACAGATACTCAGAAATAGAATTGAAGAAATTTGTGAAAAAGTAAATCGTGATCCTAAAAGCGTAAAGCTTATTGCTGTATCGAAAGGTTTTAGTATTGACGAAATAAAACAAGCAATTCACGCTGACCAAATTGAGTTTGGTGAGAACAAAGCTCAAGAGCTGGTTGCAAAATTTGAAGTTTTTGGTAACCAGGTTATTTGGCATTTTATCGGCCATCTGCAGAGGAACAAAGTCAAGTACGCTGTAAGAACTGCGGATTATATTCACTCAGTTGATTCTCTTTCCCTCGCTGAAGAAATTCAAAAGCGTGCAGAAAATTTAGGAAAGACTAAGAAAATATTAATTGAAGTTAAGACATCGGAGGAAGAAACTAAATCCGGTGTTACAGAAAAAGAAGAGATAAAAAGAATTGCAAGATATTGTTCACAAGCTTCAAACTTAAGCTTAATCGGCTTAATGACAATTGCTCCACTCACTGAAGATAAAAACCTGATTAGGAAAAGTTTCAGTTATTTGCGTAAATTAAAAGAAGAATTGAATACCGAAGGTTACGAATTGAAAGAATTATCGATGGGAATGACAAGCGATTATGAAATTGCAATTGAAGAAGGTGCGACAATGCTAAGAATTGGTTCGGCTATCTTTGGAGAACGAATATATTACAAAGAAGATTAAAAATGATTTTCACACCGGACAGCATAAAAAAACAAGAGTTCAACAAATCGTTAAGAGGATTTGATAAGGAAGAAGTACATGCTTTTTTAGAAAAGCTTTCTGTTGAGTTTGAAACTTTGTTTACTGAAAATGAGGCAATCAAAAAAGAGCTTGAAGAAACCAAACAACAGCTTGAGATGTTTTTAGAGATTGAAAATAAGATCCAACAGACCTTGATAGATACGGAGATAAAATCAAATCAAAAAATTGAAGAAGCTCATAATAAGGCGGGCGAGATTTT
The DNA here is from genome assembly GCA_001803045.1 of Ignavibacteria bacterium RIFOXYB12_FULL_35_14. GTDB lineage: Bacteria > Bacteroidota > Ignavibacteria > Ignavibacteriales > Ignavibacteriaceae > XYD12-FULL-36-8. Next base: position 16,270 of record MHAR01000037.1, read on the forward strand.
GCGTTTAGCACAGGAGAAGTCCACAGAACTGCTGCAAAAATCCCGCGAGGAAGCTGACAGGTTGAAATCTGCAGTTATAAATCTTCGTGAAGAAAAAGAAATCCTCATTACAAAACTTAAAACAGTTATAAATTACCAATCTCATCTTCTTGAAATGAAAGTTGAAGATGCCGGAGAAGAAATAAAAGAGAAAAAAAGAGTGGAATCAAGTTCCGGTGTGGAAGTGGACGTTAACGATATTGTTCAAAAATTACTTTAATCATGAGCAGTCTTAAACAAAAAATAGAAGAAACACTTTCGGTAATTCGTAATCACACCGAGGAAAATTATCCTATTGGGATAATTCTCGGCACAGGTTTGGGTGGTTTAGTGAAAGAAATAAATGTCAACCATCAAATTGAATACGGTGATCTTCCTCATTTTCCGCTGTCAACTGTAGAATCGCATCATGGTAAGCTGATCTTTGGTACCAGCTCGGGTAAAAATATTGTAGCCATGCAAGGAAGATTTCATTTTTACGAGGGATATGCAATGCAGCAAATCACTTATCCTGTTCGTGTGATGAAATATTTGGGAGTTAAAACTCTCCTTGTTTCAAATGCATGCGGCGGTATGAATCCACAGTATCGAAAAGGCGACATTATGCTGATGGTTGATCACATAAATTTATTGGGAGATAATCCGCTTATCGGTAAAAATGAAGATGAACTTGGACCTCGTTTCCCCGATATGAGCGAGCCATACAGTTTGGAATTAATCGGCATTGCAGAAAAAGTTGCTGAAGAAAACAAAATCAAAGTTCAAAAGGGAGTTTATGTCGCTGTTCCTGGTCCGAATCTAGAAACAAAAGCTGAATATAAATTCCTTAGAGAAATCGGTGCTGATGTAGTTGGTATGTCAACTATTCCGGAAAATATTGTGGCAAACCATATGGGAATGAAAGTTCTAGGTATCAGCATTGTAACCGATGAATGTTTTCCGGAAACCCTTAAGCCGGTTAACGTTGAAGAAATTATTGCAACAGCCGTAACCGCAGAACCGAAAATGACTCTCATTATGAAAGAGGTTATTAAAAGATTATGAAGATAAAAAAAGATTTGCTCATCAGATACGTGGTACCCGCTCTTTTGGCGGTGCTAATGTTTTCATCAAACTTTCTTAATAAAAAACTTTTTGGTTTTGATGATCAAAATTTTGCAGTGTGGTTTGTTCTCTCTGTTTTATGTTTTGCCTGCGGCTGGTACATCAATCAATCGCTTGGCTGGCACTTAGGAGGTAGAGTTGTCTTCTCAATAATTGTCGCCGCAGCATTCATCAGCATTGTTATGATCACCTTTTTCCGTGAATATTTTGATGCAAACGAAATGATCACAGAAAATTTGCTTCTTTACAGCTTAAGAAATATTATGCTTGGTGCTATGGCATTTTTTGGTATGGCTGTAGCGGAAGTTCTGATGCTTCAAAAGGAGCTTCTTGTGTTTCAGGAGAAGCAAAAAATTATTGACGATACCGGTAAAGATTTGAAGAAAGAAGCTGAGCTTGAATTGAGAGAAGCAAAAATTAAAGCGCAAAAATTTTTGAATGATGCCGAATCAGAAGCAAAGGAAATCACTTTAAAAAAAGAGCGGATAGAAAAGGAACTGAAAGAGTTTATTCGAACCGAGAAAGAGTTTATTAAGAAATACGAAAAACCGGAATGAATTGAGTAGAAATGTTCAAGCAAAACTTAGAAAAGATTAATTACCCCGAAGCCGAAAAGAATATTTTAAAGTTCTGGGAGAAGAATAAAATATTTGAGAAGAGTATTTCCTCGCGGGATGAGAGAAATCTTTTTACATTTTATGAAGGACCGCCAACTGCAAACGGAAAGCCCGGTATTCATCATGTTATGGCAAGAACATTGAAAGATCTTATCTGCCGGTACAAAACTTTGAAAGGATTTCGAGTTGAAAGAAAAGCAGGCTGGGACACTCACGGTTTGCCAGTTGAAATAGAAGTCGAAAAAGAACTTGGAATTCAGAATAAAAGTGAAATTCCCAACTACGGTGTTGCAAAGTACAATGCGGCTTGCAAAGCATCTGTATTTAAGTATCTAAATCTTTGGGAGCAGATGACCACGCGAATGGGGTATTGGATCGATCTCGATTCTGCTTATATCACTTTTAAAAATGAATACATTGAATCTGTCTGGTGGTCTTTATCAGAACTTTTCAAAAAAGGATTGTTATACAAAGGATTCAAGATTGTCCCTCAATGTCCGCATTGCGAAACCCCATTATCTTCTCATGAACTTTCACTTGGTTATGAGGAAGTAAGAGATCCAAATGTTTATGCAAAATTTAAGCTGAAGGATGAGGATGCTTCGATTCTCGTTTGGACAACAACGCCGTGGACACTTATTTCAAATGTTGCCCTTGCAGTTGGATCTGAAATCGATTATGTGAAAATTAAGGTTGAAGGACATGGAGTACTATATCTTGCAAAAGCAAGATTATCGGTCATCAAGGAAGAATATACAATTATCGAAGAGCTTAAAGGACAAAAATTATTAGACAAAGAATATGAACCTCTATTTGATTATATCGCAGTTGATAAGAAAGCATGGTATGTAATTCCGGGGGAATTTGTCAGTACCGAAGATGGCAGCGGTGTTGTTCATATCGCTCCTGCTTTTGGTGCGGATGATTATGAAGTGTCCAAAAAATTTAATTTGCCATTCATTCAACCTGTTACCATTGGTGGCAGATTTACTGATGAAGTAAAAGATTTTGCCGGAAGATTAGTTAAAACAATCAAGTTCAAAACTCATGAGGAAAAAGGTGCTGACCCTGACATTCTCAAGAATCTGAAAGAACGAAAATTAATTTACAGTTCTTCAAATGATTATCTTCACTCGTATCCTCACTGCTGGCGATGCGATAATCCTCTGATTTATTATGCAAGAGATAGCTGGTATATAAAAACAACTGAGCTTGCCACAAAGATGATCGAGCTAAACAAAACAATTAATTGGGCGCCGCCCGAAGTTGGTTCAGGTAGATTTGGTAATTGGCTCGAAGAAAATAAGGACTGGTCATTGTCTCGGGACCGCTATTGGGGAACACCGCTTCCTATTTGGGTCAGTGAGGATGATGAAGAAATGTTTTGCGTTGGTTCTATTGCTGAATTGAAAGAAGGATTTATTGTAAGAGATAACAAAAAGATTTTTATAAAAGATTTACCCGACTCAGAAATAGATCTTCACAAACCTTTTGTTGATGAAATTAAATTTGAGCGGAATGGGAAAATTTTCTCAAGAACTTCAGAATTAATTGATGTATGGTATGATTCAGGGGCTATGCCTTTTGCCCAGTATCATTATCCTTTTGAAAATAAGGTATGGTTTGAGAAGCATGCTTTCCCATCTGATTTTATTTGTGAGGGAATTGATCAGACACGCGGCTGGTTTTATACGCTTCATGCTATCGCTACCATGCTTTTTAACAATGTTGCATTCAAAAATATAATTGTTAATGAGCTGATACTCGATAAAAAAGGACTAAAAATGTCCAAATCGAAAGGTAACTCTGTTGATCCGTTTGTTTTGTTTGAAAAGTACGGTGCAGATGCAACGAGATGGTATTTGGTTACGAACAGTCCGCCCTGGCGCCCAACATTATTTGATGAAGAAGGGCTTGTTGAAGTTCAGCGAAAATTTTTCGGCACATTGGTAAATACATATTCTTTCTTTGCACTTTATGCTAATATTGATAAGTTCAAATTTGATGAAGCAAGTATTTCGTATGATGATAGACCCGAGATTGACAGATGGATAATTTCCAAGCTTAATGCATTGATTGAAGAGTATGAAAGCTTGATGAATAATTATGATGTTACAAAAGCTGCGCGTGCAGTTTCAAATTTCACTATAGATCATCTTTCAAACTGGTATGTTCGCCGCTGCAGGAGAAGATTCTGGAAATCCGAAATGAATGCAAACAAGCTTTCAGCATATCAAACACTGTATGAATGTTTGGTAAAGGTTTGCGTACTTACTTCTCCTTTTGCACCGTTTATTGCTGAGGAAATTTATTTAAGTCTTAACAGCATAACTAAGAAAGATAAGTTTGAATCAATTCATCTTTTTGAATTTCCAAAGTCTGCTTATCGAGATAAGAATTTAGAAGAGAAGATGGATGTTGCACAAAGAGTAGTTTTTTTAACACGTGCAATGAGGGCAAAAGCAAACTTGAAAGTAAGGCAGCCGCTAAGAAAATTAATGGTTGTGGTGGACAAATCTAAAAATGATGCTTTAGCTAAAATGAAAGATGTAATTCTTGACGAAGTAAACATCAAGGAATTGGTTGTATTGAATGATGACTCTGAAATTGTCAATAAATCTGCGAAAGCAAACTTTAAAGCAATCGGCCCAAAATTTGGTAAGAAAGTTAATCTCGTTGCTAACATGATAAAACAGCTGAATAGGAATTCAATTTCTCTACTGGAAAAGGGAGAAAAAGTATTTCTTAATGTTGATGGAGGGGAAATATCAGTAACAAAAGAAGATGTTGAAATTATAAGTTCAGAAATAACAGGGTGGGTTGTAGAGAAAGAGGAAGACATAATTACTGCTGTTGATACTGAACTTGATGACGATCTAATAGCCGAAGGTTTGGCAAGAGAATTTGTGAATCGTGTTCAAAATATGCGAAAAGATGCCGGATTTGAAGTTACTGACAGAATTGAAATAAAATTTTCAGGAAATGCGAAAATTGTAGATGCAGTTAAACAATTTCAAAGCTATATTTCGAGTGAGACTCTTTCGGAAAATTTATCGGAAACCAAAATTTTTAATGGCGGATTTAAACAAGATTGGAAAATCGGTGAGATTGATTTTTCAATTCAAATTGAAAAAGTTAACGATTAATAAGTAAGGAGCATTATCATGGCAAAAAAAATTGCAAAAAAGAAAAGTATAACTAAAAAACCAAAGTCAAAGATGAAAAGAGAAAAAACATTGAAGAAGAGAAAGATTGTCGCAAAACTGAAGAAGAAAACTGTTGCGAAAAAAGCTGTCGTTAAAAAGAAAGTTCCCAAACGTACTGTCAAAAAGCAAAAAATTCAGCCGAAGCCCAAAGTTGTTAAAGCAAAAATAGTAAAGGTTGAAAAACCATTAAAGAAAAAATTAAAGGTAAAGGTTGCTGAAGAACCTAAAGTGCAAGTTAAAGTCCGCACCATTGAAGAAATTAAGGGTTACAGTAAAAAAGATCTTCAGCACTTCAGGCAAATAATTCTTGAAAAGCGCGATGAAATTATTGAGCAGCTTCAGAATCTAAAAGAGCAGATGCTTGATCCTACGACAGGGGAATATATAAATGAAAATTCTCCTTACTCGCTTCACATGGCCGAGCAGGGAACTGATGCGATGGAACGCGAAAAAACTTTTCTTTATGCACAAAGAGAGAATAAGTTTTTAGGATATCTTGAAGATGCGTTGAAAAGAATTGATGCCGGAACATACGGAATCTGTGTCGAATGTGTTGAAGAACCGCAGTTTCTTTGCGAAACATGCCCACTTGTTCCTAAACCAAGACTTGAAGCCGTGCCGCATAGCCAGCTTTGTTTGCCAATTAAACAAAAGCAGGAAAGGAACAGATAGAAAATTAATTGCGCAAGGCTTTCTTATTTTTTTTACTGGTTTTATTTTGATTTTATTATTCTCAGCATTCCAAGCTTTATTTTGGAAAGTTCACTCTACTTCTAACATAATAAAACCACGCAGCCCCGCGGAGTATTTTATCAAACCACCCATGTTACTTAAGGATTTTAATTGAGAGTATTATACGCAACGTTGTTCATAGTTATTGCAGATCAGCTTTCAAAGATTTGGATTAAAGGGTTCCACATTCCTTTTCTTAATATTAAGCATGATGGAATGTACATCGGGCAAAAAATTCCGGTGATTGGTGATTTCTTCAGAATAACTTTTATCGAAAATCCTGGACTGGCTTTTGGAATAGATATTAACTCCAACATCAAGCTCTGGATTTCGATATTCTCACTAATCGCAAGCGTCGGATTAATCATTTATTTATATGTTGTCCGAAAAGAAAATATCGGATTCAGAATCGCATTAGCGTTAATACTTGGCGGAGCAATTGGAAATTTTATTGACCGAGCATTCTACGGAATTATTTATGATTACGCCCCATTGTTTTATGGTAAGGTAGTTGATTTTTTAGATCTCGATTTCTTTAACCTAACTTTATTTGGAAGAAGTTACGATAGATTTGCGATCTTTAACATTGCTGATTCATCTGTCACTATAGGAATTTTTCTTTTGCTATTTTTATACCGCGATCATGGAAGGAAAGAGTTACCACAAAAAGACGAAGTTGCAATACCTACTGAAGATTTATCACAGAATAATGAATCAGCTAATCATTCGAACAATTCTCAATTAGAAAGCAAAGGCGAAGCAGAACATGGCGGAATTGATCAGGGAAAAGAAGCTCCGCTTTGACATCCCTTCCGGTCAGAAGAAGGAAAGAATAGATGTATATCTTTCTGCTCATATTGAAAATGCAACGCGCTCCAAAGTTCAAAAATTAATTGAAGCAAAACTTGTAAAGGTGAATGGAAAATTCGTTAAGCCCAGTTACAAGGTTTTGCCCGATGATATTATCGAAGCAGTCATTCCGATCTCTCCTCGCCCCGAAGAAACTGAACCCGAAGATATTCCGCTTAATATTGTTTATGAAGATGAGTACTTGATTGTTGTGAACAAACCGGCTGGAATGGTTGCTCATCCGGCATTCTCAAACTACACCGGAACACTTGTGAATGCACTTCTTCATCACACAAAATACCTTAGCGAATTGAATGAACCGGGCAGACCCGGCATTGTTCATCGGCTTGATAAAGACACCAGCGGATTGCTTGTTGTTGCTAAAGATGATTGGACTCATGCTCAGCTTGCAAAACAATTTTCAAAACATACAATTGAACGGGAGTATTGGGCAATTGTTTGGGGTAAATTCAAACAAAGAAAAGGCGAGATAGATACATTCATAACCCGCAGTAAAAAGGATAGGAAAAAGTTTACAGCAAGTTCCAGCGAAGGTAAACATGCTGTCACACTGTACGAAGTTTTAGAAGAATATGAATTCGCCTCGCTTCTTAAAATAAATCTGAAAACGGGAAGGACGCATCAGATAAGAGTTCATCTTTCATCAATCAATCATCCAGTCTTTGGTGATCCAACTTACGGCGGAAGAGAAATTGTGTATGGGGCTAATCTTCCTAAAATGGTAAGCAGAACGAAAAATCTATTGGACCTAATGCCGAGACAAGCGCTTCATGCAAAAACTTTGGGATTTATTCATCCTCATAAAAAAGAATTTATGAGATTCGATTCCGAGCTTCCTGAGGATATGTTGGAGTTGATAAAAAATCTTAAGGGAAAGACAAACCCAGTTTCTTGAATGGGGAAAATGTAACCTAAGAAACTGATTTTGTAGCGTAACCACTTAATTCATCAAACGATTTTAATTATATTTGAATCGGGTTAATTCGAAAGCAAAAATAATGGACGAAGAATTATTCAGAATTGATCGAAACGCAATTTCTTTCAGCACATTAGCTAACAACGATAGCGATCGGAGATTTTGGTTGTCTAAAACAGCTGTCGAGCGGCTTCAAGCAGTTGAATTATTAAGAATACTTATGTACGGTTATGATCCAGCTACCGAAAGACTTCAGCGAGTTTTTGAAACTGCTGAATTCAAAACAAGTTGAATATTTAGTAATCGGCGGCTGGGCTGTTGGCTTTTATGGTTATCCCAGAGCTACCGGTGATATGGATATTTGGGTTTCTCGCTCAGAGGAAAATGCAAGCAAGATTGTTGAAACCATGAATGAATTTGGCTTTAATGTCCCTAATTTGTCTCCCGACTTATTCACGAAAGAAAATCAAGTTACGCGTCTCGGTGTCCCCCCAATCCGAATTGAAATATTAACAACTATTTCGGGTGTATCGTTTAACGAATGTTTCAATAATCGTCAAACAGTTTTGATGAACGAAGTGAATATTAATATAATTGGCTTGGAGGATTTGAGAAAAAATAAAGCTTCGGCAAAAAGATATAAAGATTTGGACGACTTTGAAAAATTAAGCGGATAAGTTTCTATGCTTTCAATCTACAACACACTTACAAGAAAAAAAGAAGAGTTCATTCCTATAAGTCCTGATGAAGTCAGGATGTATGTTTGCGGACCAACTGTTTACGACTACTTTCACATTGGTAATGCCCGCTCTTTCATCATGGCAGATGTACTGAGAAAATATCTTGAGTACAAAGGTTACAATGTTAAGTACATAATGAACTTGACCGATATTGATGACAGGATAATCAAGAAATCAATCGAAGAAAAAATAGAAGCAAAGCTGGTAGCTGAAAAATATACCAAAGCTTTTTTTGATGATATCGAAAAGTTAAAAGTCAAACAAGCTGATGTTTACCCTAAGGCAACCGACCATGTTCAAGAAATTGTCGATTTTATAAAACAGCTTGAGGAAAAAAGTTTTGCTTATAATGTTGACGGAAACGTTTTTTACGATGTATCCAAATTTCATGATTACGGAAAACTGAGCGGTAAAAAGTTAGTTGAGCTTGAAGCCGGTGCAAGGGTTGATGTAAATGAGGAGAAGAAAAATCCTCTTGACTTTGCGCTCTGGAAAAAAGCAAAAGAAGGCGAACCGTTCTGGGAAAGTCCCTGGGGAAAGGGCAGACCCGGCTGGCATATCGAATGCTCTGCGATGAGCGGCAAACATTTAGGTGAAACGTTTGATATTCATGCCGGCGGGAACGATTTAATTTTTCCTCATCATGAAAATGAAATTGCGCAAAGCGAAGCAGCAACCAAAAAAAAGTTTGTTAATTATTGGATTCACTTCGGCTTTTTGAATATCAACAATGAAAAGATGTCCAAATCTCTTGGCAATTTTTTTACTGCAAGAGATATTCTCAAACATTATTCTGCAGAATCAATTCGATTGTTATTTAGTCAAACGCATTATAGGGGTCCATTAGAGTTTAACGATGAACTCCTCGATTCATCGCAAAAAGGATTAGAGAAGTTTAAGAATTTAGTTGAAAAAGTAAGCCCTCACCCCGTCCCTCTCCCGAAGGGAGAGGGCGTAAGCCCAGACTTCGATTTTCAATCTTATTACAAGGATTTTGAATCGGCAATGGATGATGATTTGAATACTCCGCAAGCCGTTGCTGTATTGTTTGACTTTGTTAGAGATGTGAATAAAGCAATCGCGGAGAAGGAAAATCTTCCATCAGAGTTCTACTCAAATGTAAAAGAGTTTTTGTCCAAAACTGCGCAAGGTGTTCTGGGAATTGTTGACTTAGAGAAATCCGAGGCGCAGGGAAGTTCTGTTGAGAAAGAATTGATTGAGTTGCTGATTGGTTTGAGAAATGGTGCTCGAAAAGAAAAGAATTTTGCTTTGTCCGATAAAATTAGGAACGAATTGAATGAGTTGGGAATTGAGTTGAAGGATTCAAAAGAAGGAACGACTTACAAGAAAGTGAAGAAATGATTTTATTCCAAGACTTCAAAGAGTTTATTCAACTATTGAACAAGTACAAGGTGAAATATATAATAGTTGGAGGATATGCTGTTTCGCTATATTCACGACCAAGAAATACCGATGACATAGACTTCTGGATTGAAGCAAAACCAGCGAACGCAAAAAAAGTGCTTAAGGCATTACAAGAATTTGGATTTGGTGAGCTGGATATTACAATAGAAGATTTGACTCGGCCCGATTTCGTGATTCAATTAGGGCAACCGCCTATAAGAATAGATTTATTAACCGGTGTTTCTGGATTAAATTTTGCTGATGCTTTTAAGAAGAAGGAAAGAAAATCCATACAAAGTGTTGGCGATGTTTATTTTATTTCGTATCGAGATTTGATCAAGAACAAAAGAAAATCAAAAAGAATAAAAGATGTTGATGCATTAAATTGGATTAGGGAATATGGAAAAAGTAGTCCATAAGTTTAACTCATTCGCAGAGCAGGAAAAGTATGAAAAAGAATATTGGCGGAAAGCATCTGCGAGTGAAAAGTTTGAGACTGTGGAAGCAATCCGTGCTTTATACATCCAAACTTTATATCCTAACGTAACTAAGATTGAAAAAGTAGTAAGAAAGAGAAAGCTTGGGGAGGAATAATGTTCATCCCAGATTATAAATTTTTGTTGACTATGAAATAATAATTGTTTAAAACATTGCTAAAATTTTTAGGGATCCTGTGTGAGTAATATTCTAAATATTTTGGCATTCCGTCGGCTGACAGATTTTACTGTCTCTCTCTCTCTCTGCATTTCGAGAGGAGAAATAATGCAAAATATTCTTTTGCACTTTCATCTTTCTGTTTCTCGACCATTCCTAATTTCACTTTGTAATCTTTATTACTTTCCTACAGGTTTTATATAACCAAATACATAATCAAGCACTATTCTACTTAAATAATTTGTTGAGGGAATAAAATGAGAACAAGATACTTTTTACTGTTAATACCAATTTTAACAATTGCGCAAACTGAAGATCCTTTAGAATATTTTCCACACAAGACAGGTGATATGTGGGAGTATTTTTGGTACGACCTTGAGTTCCCTGACACCTTACAAAACTTTAATATAAGTGACTCAGTAGATGCTGAAGGGTATATTTATGTAACCCAATCCGCACGGTTCATCAATCCAATCCAGCCGCCAGCTTTGCTTGGTGATTCGGTTGTTTACAAGATTGATAAATCTTATAATGTATTCTGTTTAACATGTCCTCTTCAGGAGCAATTCTTATACAAATTAGATGCTAAACGAGGTGACCAATGGGTAAGCTGGATTTATCAAGATTCCACAATTGTTTATGGGTATGAAATGGTTAGGGTTATGGAGGTAGAGGAATATGAATTATTTGGTACTAACGTACTCGTTAAATCTTATGGTTACTATTTTACACACGATTCTACGGATACTACAGGGCTTTCTCGGCTAGGAATATCTCTTGCCAAGGGTTTGGGACTATGGTCCAAGGGAGGCGGTGACGCTGTAGGGCAAATCTATTTGCGAGGCTGCGTCATAAACGATACTCTTTATGGCGATACTACAGATGTAATAACTTCTTTAAATATTTCTCCAGAGTATGTACCTATTGGTTTTGAGCTTTACCAAAACTACCCCAACCCCTTTAATCCCTCAACAACAATTTATTTCAAGCTTCCATCTGCAAACTATATCTCGCTTGTTGTTTACGATGCAATGGGAAATGAAATAAAAAGATTGATTGATAATGAATGGACCATTAGTGGGAGTCATAAGATTATATGGGATGGTAAATCAAATTCTGGTCTAAATGTAGCGAGCGGTGTTTATTACTACAGTCTTATTTCAAATGGGACGAGAGTAGCCCGCTCAATGATTTTACTAAAATAAATTTTCAAAAAGGGAATTCATATGAAACACTTACTCTATATATTATTGCTTTCATTCACCATCTATTCCAACATCTATTCTGCTGATCCTGATCCTTATTACAGTGCGCCTGCGGGCGGTACAATCAATTTAAGTCAAGAAGGCGGAATTTATCTAACCGCGCAAGGAGAATTAAAAGTCCTCGTGGTATTTGTCAGGTTTAAAGATGATACTTCACCTCATCCGTATTGGCCTGCCGGTCAACCACCTCAAAATTACAGCACATTTATCGATCCTAATCTTCAGACTGGTTCAACACATCATATAAATCTTACTAACTATTTTAAGAAAATGTCTTTCGGCATGTATAAAATAACCGGTCAAGTACTCTATGTTGAAACTCCCAACAATAAGTCATACTATGGTACAAATCGTTTTTTAGCAAATAAAGAAGTTCTACAGCAGAAAGTAGACCCATTAGTAAATTTTGCTGATTATGACAATTGGTCTTCTTCTGCAAACTACACTCATTCAAATCAGCCAGATGGAAAAGTTGATATGATAGTCATGATTTGGCGCGGGCTGGTTTTTTCAACCGACTGGTCCGGTGAAGCATCTCTAGGATATGGTGGATCTTTTTCAGTAGAAAATGGAACCAAAACCATTAAAACTAGTTTTGGTCTCAATGACGGTTCTGGTGTAACAGTTCAATATTGGGGCGCAAGAACACCGGAAAGAAATTTCAAAGTGAGTGTTCACGAAATAAGCCACTGGCTTTTAGGTGGAAGTCATCCTTATGGAGGAGGGAATGATCAGCACAAAATATGGGGTATGCTAACTTTAGCAGATGAAGGAATTTGTGCCAACACCTATGAAAGAGAAAGATTAGCATGGATAAATCCGACACCAATAACTGGTGATGTCCTCAATGCACCTTTTCAAGATTATGTTGAATATGGTACAGCTTACAAATATCACCCTTCAAACGGTTCAACCAACGAATATTTTTATTTTGAAAATCATCAGAAACTGAATATTTATGATAATGCTACAAATAATGCTAACGACAAAGGGATTTTTATTCTTCATCAACAAGGGGTTTACAATGGGACTAATAACATTCGTGTCAAAACCTCAAATGGGCAGTGGGACTGGGTGCAAAATGGTACAGCCACTTGTTTTGAAGGAGTAAGCGTACCAAAATTTAAACCCACTGGTGTTAACCGAGCTGGGAGAAACAATAAAGACAAACTCCTTAAAACTGACGGAAGTTCGGAGTTTTTATTTTATTTAGATTATTCCGGAATAGGCGATTGGCAAAATAGTGGATGTGGTGGATGGTTGCGCGGAGAAGGGTTAAACAATGCATTTAATACTACATATAATAACGTCTTTTCTAATTATAGTAATCCGTGGGCAAGAAGGTGGTCTAACGATGTAACAAATAATTTCACAATGGAGATAATTGCACAAAACGGAAGTGTTGTTAATGCTAGATTTTATATAACAAAGTTCCTGCGAAATAAGTCTATATAAAACAAAGCATTAGAGTCCTTTAACTATTTTAATATTAGGCATACATCAAATTATGCA
>MHAR01000038.1 GCA_001803045.1 Ignavibacteria bacterium RIFOXYB12_FULL_35_14
AATCTGAGGATTGCCATTCTCTTCTTCAACGGCAAACTCAACTTATTTTCACACTATTAACGGTAGAACCAAATTGTTTATATGAATACTGCAGCGACAGGGTTTGGTTCTGCAATTTCTAGTGATTTGGTAAATTGGACAAAAGAAGCGACTAACCCGATATTCAGAATTCAGAACACTTCTGGAAATTGGACTACGGAAATCGCTTGTCCTTATTGGAGAAAATTTGGCACTGAATATCGAATTTATTATACCGGTTATAAAAATGGGCAATCATTGATAGGGCTGGCAAGAAAATTTAATAAAAAAATTATAGACAATATTTTATTTGTATTATTTTATAAAAATTTACATCAAACTCTGAATACTCTTTGTTTGATTTCAACTGTCTACCCTTTAACAGATTGTAAGATTGTTATTAGAGGCAAATAAAAATTATCTAACAACTCATCGCTTTATTATTTTCTCGTAGATATCTGATGAATTCTTCTCTTTTCATTTATGTGAGTGAAATATAAATAATTATAGATATTTTTAATCGAGTAAAAAATTTTAATTTAATCCTATGAAGAAAAAAGCTTTAATAATCGGCATATCAGGGCAGGATGGATCATATCTTGCGGAATTTCTTTTAAATAAGGAGTACGAGGTTTACGGTACATCCCGCGATTCTGATCTATCAACATTTCATGGTTTGAGAAAGCTCGGTATTGTTGATAAGGTTAAATTATACTCAATGTCTCTAATAGATTTTAGAAGCGTGATGCAGACAATTTTGCAAATTATGCCTGATGAAATTTATAATCTTGCCGGGCAATCATCGGTTGGACTATCATTTCTTCAGCCTGTGGAAACTTTAGAGAGCATCGGCATAGGAACATTGAATATACTGGAGGTTCTAAGATTTCATAAGCTGCCGACGAGATTTTATAATGCCTCATCAAGCGAATGTTTTGGAGACATAAAAGGGAAAGCTGCAAATGAAGAAACACCTTTTATGCCGCGAAGCCCTTATGCAGTTGCTAAAGCAACAGCTTACTGGCAGGTAGCAAATTATCGCGATGCTTATAATTTATTCGCTTGCTCGGGAATTTTATTTAATCATGAATCTCCGTTAAGACCTAAAAGATTTGTTACGAAGAAAATAATTGAGAGTGTGTGCAACATTGCAAAAGGAAAAAATGAAAACCTTGTGCTTGGTAATGTATCAATTAAGCGTGATTGGGGCTGGGCACCGGAATTTGTAGAAGCTATGTATTTAATTCTCCAGCAGGAAAAGCCGGGCGACTTTGTAATTGCAACTGGAAAAAATTTATCGTTGGAAGAATTTGTAGATAAGGCTTTTCGATATTTCAATTTAGATTATAATGATTATACTAGTTACGATAATTCACTTTTTCGTCCGTCTGATATATCGGAGAGTCTCGGTGATCCGTTAAAAGCTGCGAGAATTTTGAAATGGAAAGCAAAATATCTGGCAGATGATGTGATTAAAATGATGATCGAAGACCAACTAAAGGGGATGGAAAATTAGTAGCTGTTTTGGGAACTCTAATTTTTACAATTCATTTTGGCCTTATTAAATTATTTAAAAATAGAGGATTAAAAGTTATTTACTCGTGCTTAATTATTTTAAATATTGCGAATATTTAATTAATCTGTCACAAAGACGCTATTCGTAATTGACGTACACAAAGCGGTACAAAAGCAAACTCAAGCAGCAATGTAATGATGATTAAGTTCTTAGTATTTACGATTCACGGACAAATAGGTTCGCTTAATATTAAATAAAACAAACAGCTAATGTCAAACATAGATTCACCATTGCATAACGATAACAGAAATTACGATTACAGCAATACCTTTACCGAGGAGAGGGAAGAGTATAAACTGATTTGCGAAATGGTTGAACCGAATTCCAAGGCGCTCGATCTTGGGTGCGGTAATGGTTCTCTTCTTGAAAGATTAAGGAAGGAAAGAAATGTTACTGGTGAAGGTATTGAATTATCTTCAAGCGGAGTTGAAGCTTGCAAGAAAAAGGGATTGAAAGTTAATCAAGGAAGGATTGATGAAAAGCTTCCTTTTGATGATAACTCTTTTGATTACTCAATTTGTAATGTTACGATTCAAATGGTAATGTACCCGGAAGTTTTATTAAATGAAATGAAACGCATTTCGAAATATCAGATAGTTTCATTCCCCAATTTTGCACATTACAAAAATCGTCTGGATTTATTGTTTAAAGGAAAAATGCCAAAACCAATGTTGTTTGGTTACAAATGGTATAATACCGGACATATTCATCAGCTCTCAATTAAAGATTTTTACGAACTGGTGGATGATGTGGGAAATCTGAAGGTTTTGAAGATGAAAAATTTAATGGGACCAAATCCGATAAAAAGATTTATCTCTATGTTTATTCCGAATGTGTTTGTTCCTGAAACAATTTTCTTGTTGACTTCTTCAAATGATTAAAGCTATTGAAAATATTGTTGCTAAAGAGCAATTTGAGCCATCATTTATTGGAATTTTCTTAAATCCATTTTTCATTGCCCGACGTGGACTGCTAAAAAGCATTAAAGAACTTGGAAAAGAAATCACAGGAAAAACTCTTGATGTTGGCTGCGGAACAAAACCTTATGAAAAGTTTTTTAACTGCCAGGAATATGTTGGATTAGAAATTGAAACAACTATAAATCGTGAAAAGAAACAAGCGGATTATTTTTATGATGGTAAGAAATTCCCATTTGAAAATGGAGGGTTTGATTCAGTGGTAACAAATCAAGTTCTCGAACATGTATTTAATCCCGATGAGTTCCTGTCCGAAATTAATCGTGTATTGAAAAAAGATGGCAAGCTTCTTCTTACAGTTCCATTTGTTTGGGATGAACATGAGCAGCCCTACGATTATGCTAGGTATTCTTCATTCGGTTTGAAATCACTATTGGAAAAGCATGGGTTCGAATTAATTAAACATCACAAAAGTGTTAATAATTTTGGAGCAGTTATCCAGTTAATGAATGCATATCTATATAAAATTACTTACAGAATTCCACTTGTCAGGCAATTGACAACCATAACACTAGGTTCAATTATTAACTTTCTGGGAATCATAATCTCTAAATTGCTACCAAAGAATAACGATCTTTATCTCGATAATATTATACTTGCTCGCAAATTGAATGGCATATAACTTTTCCACACTCTTCGATTCTAATTATATAACTCGCGGACTTGCGCTTTATTACTCGTTAGAGAAACACTGCGCTGACTTCCATCTCTACATTGTTGCATTCGATGAAAAGTGTTACCAAGTATTAAAAAAAATAAATTTGAGTAAAGCCACAATTATTTCGCTCACCGAGTTCGAAGATGAGGAGCTTCTCAAAGTTAAACCCGCAAGAAATAAAGCCGAGTATTGCTGGACATCTACATCTTCTACTATTCTGTATGTGTTGGAAAAGTATAAAGTTGAAAGTTGCACATACATTGACTCCGATATTTATTTTTATTCTTCTCCCAAACCAATTTTTGATGAGCTGGGAAGTAAATCAATTCTTATAACCGAACATCGGTATTCGCCGCAATACAATAAAGAAGTAAAGAGCGGAAAGTATTGTGTTCAGCTCATTACTTTTAAGAACGATGAATATGGTTTGAAAGCATTGAAATGGTGGCGTGATCGAAGTATTGAATGGTGCTTTGCCCGTTATGAAGATGGGAAGTTTGGCGAT
The DNA here is from genome assembly GCA_001803045.1 of Ignavibacteria bacterium RIFOXYB12_FULL_35_14. GTDB lineage: Bacteria > Bacteroidota > Ignavibacteria > Ignavibacteriales > Ignavibacteriaceae > XYD12-FULL-36-8. The sequence continues at coordinate 3,735 of MHAR01000038.1, forward strand.
CAACTTTATCTTGATGATTGGACGGAACGCTTTGGAGGAGTTCACGTTCTGCAGCATCTTGGCGGCGGCATTGCGTCATGGAATGTTCAACAATATAGTTTTATAAATGAAAACAATCGCTTAGTCGGAATAGAAAATAAAACAGGGAAGAAGTTTGATATAATATTCTATCACTTTCATTATTTAAGATTTTTTACGAATGGAAAAGTAGAATTGGGAAGAAGACTTCTCTCAAAAGATGTGATCGATATTTTTTATAAGCCATACATTCGTGAGCTTGAGCAATATAAAAAGCAGGTTCAATCTTTGGATAACACAGTAAATTCTAACGGGTTAAGTATTCGGCAAATTTCCTGGAAGACTCCAATTTTGTATTTGTATCGAAAAGCTAAAGGCGTGTATAATATTTTTGATTATGAGGAGATGATTGCAGATTGACAATCAGGAGGGAAGAGATTTTTTATCTGATTAGATGTTATTCATAATTTCTGCCAGGTCTTTCGCAATATTTCTTCTGTCAAATTTTTTCACAAAAGAAATATCAGTCTTAAACTTCTGCACGTTATCAAAAAATTCATGCCCGTCCTGTGAATAGCTGAAGAGCATTCCCGCATTTGCCTCTGATAAAATTTTATTCACTTCTTCGTTCTCATCACCAAAAGCTATGATTGGTTTTCCGGTTCGTAAATATTCAAACAATTTTCCGGGAACATGCCTCGGTTCCGAGGCACAAACCATCAGGTAATTTGCTTTGTGCAATTCTGAAAGCATATCAGAATAATTTAAGAATCCAGCGTACTCGGTAATATCGTTTAAGCCAGCTTCTTCTATACTCTTCTTAATCTCTGGTCCGACAGTTCCAATAAACTTAATCTTAAACTTTCTACCCTTAGCTTTTAACCGACTAATAAATTTCCACAGGACTTTTGGATTTTGGTAATCAAAAATGTTTCCAGCATGCAGAAGAATTTCCCCATCTAATTTTTTCTCGGTCTTAATATTTGTGAAACTCTTTTCATCATATCCCCAGTAAAGAACAACTGATTTATTTTTCAACCAATCATATTTCTTAACATAATTGTTTTTCATTGTTTCAGTTACAAACACAACCTTTTTAGCGTTGAGCAAAACTCTTTTTTCCAGGTAGTTATCAATTGCCAAAGTCAGCTTATCTCTTTTAAAATTTTTGTAGTAAATAATATCTGTCCAGGGATCTATAAAGACAGGAATGTGAGGAATGCCGAACATTTTGCTTAACCTACTTGCAATTAAATGCGAAGTATGCGGCGGACCAATAGAAACCATTGCATCAAAATAATTTCCTGTGAGGAATATTCTGCCTTCAACAATTGAGGGAAAGTACCAGCCCATTCTTGCATCGGGAATGAATAAGTTCATCCTAATCCAAATTGCTATTTTATGCTTCAGGCTCTCATTTGTTTGAGAAATTGTCTCAGATGCAACGAGAGGTTCATTCTTATCCTTACTGAGAAATTTTTTATAAAAATTAAAAGGTTCGGGAGATTTGGTTTTTATTACAAGCAGGTTTGGATCGATCTCGTTTAACAAGCTTTCATCTTTTTGCGAAAAAGTATCTTCGGCGGCAGTAAGAACAACAGGGTGCCAGTTGCTTTCGGGGAGATATTTTATCATGTCGAAGGGCCAATGCAAAGATGCTTTTCCCGATGGAGGCCAAAAGTATGTTATGAATAAAACCTTTTTCATTTTATACCGACAAATCTTATAACAGATGCTTCACCCTGGTGAAATTCACCCTCTGACAATAAAATGTTTTCTTCCAGAAGCAATTCGTGATTAAATATCGAAAAGTTTTTACTAATTTGCTCAACAGAACAAAGCAGCTCCAAGTCTTGTGGCCCGCCGGATGACTTGCCAAGCTGGTTTTTTGAGAAAAGTTCTAAAATGATTTTTCCGCCTTTTTTCAAAGCTTTAGAACAATTCATATAAAAGATTCCACATTCATATTCGTTCATGTGAAGAAAAATAATTCCCACAGCATCATATCTGTCTTTTGGAAAATTGTAAGAAAGAATATCACCAACTTGATAGTTTATAGAAGCATGATTTTGTGCAGCCAACCTCAATGCTTTTTCTTTAGCTATTGTGCTTGAATCTATTGCATCAACCTGCCAGCCAAGCTTTGCTGCATAAACGGCATTTCTGCCCTCACCTTCACCAAGCATAAGAATTCTTCCAGCTTTCAGCTTCTCAATCTGCTCTTTGAAGAATTGATTAGGCGAAGTTCCGTAAACATAGTCTTTAATTGAGTATCTTTCGTCCCAAAAATTTTTCATTAACATCTGATAATTGTTGCTAACCTTTTATTACAAAGTTAAAAATAAAATTGAGCTAAGTGAAACTAAAACACAACAATTGTTTGTTTTTAATCTTAGATTTAATGTACAAAAACATTAATTGATTCAATTACTAAAAAAGGATAATAAATGCTCATAGATATTGCAACGGCATCGCCGCCCTATAAAGTTTCTCAAACTGCTGCTTCAGAGGAACTTAAAAAAAGAATGGGAGCAAGACCTGCTGTTTCGAGAATGATAGATGCTGCTTCCGCTCACTCAGGAATTGAATCGCGTTATATTGTAATGCCGGATGCTGACCTAAATGCTGAGAATAAATTTTATTCAATTAACGGAGAATATATTAGTCCCGATACTCAAACGAGAATGAACGAGTACGAAAGCTGGTCTAAAAAACTTACTGTAAATGCTGTTGGTGAATTATTCAAAAAAAATAATGTTGATCCGAAGAGTATAGATCGTTTAATTACAATTTCGTGCACGGGGTTCTTTGCGCCGGGTCTTGATTATCATATTGTAAATGAGTTTCGAATTCCCAAAAGCGTTAAAAGAACAAACATTGGATTTATGGGTTGTGCAGCGTCTCTAATTGGTTTTAATTCTGTTTTAGAGTCAATGAATTCTGCCAATAATAATGGCTCAATTGCATTATTAGTTTCGGTTGAGCTATGCAGTCTTCATCTACAAACCGAACCAACGCGGGATAATATTTTAGCCAATATGATTTTTGCCGATGGATGTGCAGCAGCTTTGTTCTCTAATGGTAAGTCAAATTCATTAAAGCCAAAATTTAAATTGCTAAGCACATCATCATACTTGTTTGATAACTCATCAACATTTATGGGATGGAAGATTGGTAATTTTGGTTTTGAAATGTCTCTTTCTCCTGAACTTCCCAAAATAATTCTTGAATCGGCTGTTCCCACACTTGAAAATATTTTAAGGGAAAATAATATCAAGAAAGAAGACATAAAGCATTGGGCTTTGCATCCTGGCGGTCGGGCAATTTTGGACGCACTTCAAAAAGGATTAAACTTAGCCGAGGAACAAATGCACCTATCAAGAAAAGTTTTAAGAAATTTTGGAAACATGTCTTCAGCATCAATACTTTTTGTGTTAAAGGAAATTATCGATTCACAGACAGTTGAACCGGATGAATATTGCTGTGCAGTTGCTTTTGGACCTGGATTAACAATGGAAGCAGCCTTAATGAAGGGCATATAATGTTTTTAAAAAAATATTCTCAGCCGGAATTAATGGATGACTTTTCTATCCAGGATGAAAGAGTAGATTTAGCATTACGCGAGCTACGGCTTATCAATTATTTTCTCGGTGGAAATAAAGGATCGAAGCGCGGTGTTTTAAAAATGATTTCAAACTTACCAAAGGATAAAATTTATCTTCTCGACGCAGGTTCAGGTTCTTCGGATGTTTTGGACGACTTAAAAAAGAAGCATAAATCGGTTCGGGTTATTTCGCTTGATAGAAATAAAAGAGTCTGTAATTTTATAAAGAAGAACAATAATTTTAAGCCGATGGTTGTTTGTGCTGATGCCTTCAATTTACCGTTCAAGAATAAATCAATTGATATTATTCACACCTCGCTATTTCTTCATCATTTTAACTGTCAAAACTTAAAAAATATTTTGAGCAGGTTTAATGATGTGGCAAAGCAAGGAATAGTGATTAATGATCTCAGGCGATCTTTACTTGCATTCCTTGGCATCAAAATTCTCACAATGCTATTTTCTAGAAGCGAATTGGTTAGGAGCGATGCACCGATATCGGTTAGAAAAGGATTTATCAAATCGGAGCTAACGGATTTATTGAAAGAAATGAATTTCGCCAATTATGAAATTGGAAGAAAATGGGCATTCCGGTGGGTAATTACCGCACATTTATAATCCCTACTATTCAAGCAAAACCAATTAATGCAGCATGAAATAGCGGTCATTGGCGGTGGTCCCTCAGGTTCAACAGCGGCGATTTATCTTGCCGAATTTGGTTTTGATGTATGTCTCATCGAAAAGAAAATTTTTCCGCGTGAAGTTCTTTGCGGTGAATTCCTTTCTCGAGAGGTTGTAAATAATCTTAAAGAATTAAATATGTTCAGCGACTTCTTAAACCTGAATCCAAATCCAATAAATTCTTTCGCGTTGTTTTACGATAAAAAAGAAATTTCCACACAATTGGATTTTCAAGCTTATGGATTAAAGAGATCTGCATTTGATAATCTTCTTTTAATGAATGCTAAGGCAAAAGGGGTAAAAGTATATCAGCCGTATGAAGTTTCTGAAATTATTAAAAAAGATAGCGGGTATAAGTTGAGTTTGAAATCATCGGTTCAGTCCTCTCAAATAATTAATTCCAGATATGTTATAGCCGCTTATGGAAAAAGAAACCATCTCGATGCAAAGCTGAACAGAAAGTTCGTCTCGTATAAATCAAATCTGAATGGAATAAAATATCATGTTAACAAAAAGTTTTTAAGAAATGTTAAAGATGATCAAATTCAAATCTTTTCTGCTGATGGAATTTATTGCGGCGTAAACTCTGTCAGCAATGAAGAGGTAACGTTTTGCTTTTTAGAAGATAGAGACGGTATATCAAGAACGCCGGTACAAAGTTTAGAGAGATTAGTAAACAGTAACAGCTCCTTCAAATCTCTCTTCAGTTTGGGAATAGGGAATGTGTTTTTATCAAATCGTGTATATGGTTCGGGAGATATATTCTTCGGTCGAAGGGGTAGGGTTGAGAATGGAATATTTATGATTGGAGATGCTGCGCAAGTTATTACTCCACTTGCCGGAGACGGAATCAGCATGGCAATGGATTCGGCTAAGCTGCTGGCAAATTTATTTAATAATAAAAAACAGAAGCATATTTCCGATGCTGGATTATACGAAATGTACAACGGTGAATGGCAAAAGTGTTTTGAGAGGAGATTAAAGACAGCACTATTCATTCAAAAAGTATTATTCAAGAAAGCCGGTAGAAGGATTGGTCTGAGCGGTTTACGATATTTTCCGCAAGCATTAAATTATTTTATAAAGAAAACGCGGGGATGAATTGTTTATACCTCTTGAATTACATTCAAAATCAGAATAAAGTTTGATATATTAAAACGAGTCATAAAATAATTTTTAACAAATAGCCGTGACTATAAAATTAAAAAACCTGGACAAATTCATCGTGGTAGGGGACCGCGTTTTGATCCGTCCTGAAGAAGACAGCTCCAAAACAGCCAGTGGCTTATATCTTCCCCCTGGAGTTTCTGAAAAGGAAAAAATTCAAAGCGGGTACATTCTTAAAGTTGGGCCCGGTTATCCCACAGCTTCTAACATGGATGAAGAACCGTGGAAGGAAGCAAAAGAAAAAGTAAAGTATATCCCGCTTCAAGCAAAAGAAGGTGATCTAGCAATTTTCCTTAGAAAAGAAGCTTTTGAAATTGAATTTGAAAAGGAAAAACTTCTTATTGTGCCTCAATCGTCTGTTTTGTTATTGATAAGAAACGATTTTCTTGATATGATATAAAAAAAGCCGCTCTTACAGCGGCTTTTAATTTGGCGGTCCCTCTTCTGAAAATTTACATAAAGAGCGAAACTAATTTTTCTAATACACTTGTCTTCTTTGCATCAGAATCCACATTAGTTTTTCTATCATCATCCAAACCTTTATCATTAAGTTCTAAATCATCAAAGTCATCATCGTGTGCCATATCAATGTACATCTCTAATGTTTCTTCATCTTCATCTCCAACTACCGGCATGCCTATTTGTAGGCACTGATCGATAAGCTGGTCTCTTCTCGTTTGTCTAACTTTCTCATACGTGTCTTTGCGTTTATCATTCATTTGAGGGACCAATATTTTTTATAACAATTTTTATTCCCACCAATCAACAATTTCGAATCTTGATGATTTAAGTTTTGCTTTAGCATTTGCTAATGCCTGAGAACTGTAGAAGAAACTTGCATTACCTGTTGATTGAATATCGACATTAGTTCCAGCCAATATTGTGCCACCATAAATTCCACCGTTCCCAGTTACCTTGCATTCAATTGATGAATTTTTATAAACAAGAACTATACCTCTGAAAGTGGAATTACCGGCCATTGACAGATTTCCGTTCACGATCATTATACCGTCACCCTGGAATCCGCCTGTGAGATTTACATTGCCAGTCACGTAAGTAATTTTAGGTTCACTTGGAGTGCCATATTCACCCGCTGAATTGTATGTACCAGATGGTATGGTTATGTCAGCTGCAAAGATTAGTGCTTCTGTTACTGCTAACCAATCAGTGGTGTCGGAAACGGATCTTATACTGGGCGTACCACCTGCCCCAAGAATGTCATTGAAAATTTTTGGCTTAATGTTATTTATAAAATAAGCACTATCTGCAGGACTGTCTAGTCCCACTCCCGGAACCGGAGGATTAGGACCAGGGCTTCCATCAGTGTTATGGTCATTCCCATCGATATCCATATTCCCATTTAAATTTAAATTTAAACTTGTTGCATTAATGTACATCGCGGAATTTATTGTCGGCATTTTTACAGGGGTTCTTTTCGCAAAAACAAAACTTCTATGTTCAGTGCCATAAAATCTTGCAGAAGATATAATATTTAATGAACTATCTGGTCCAGAAATATTAATATCATATTTTCCACCCATAACTGAATTATCTTCAAATTCTCCAGCTAAATTTTTATTTCTTCTTAATTTCTCCAAATAAATCTCAATGCCAGTATTGGCTATAAGTCTCGCCTGAGTTTTTTTGAAAAAATTTACCGAGTTATCTACTTCTTGTGATGAATTAGAACTTAGGTTTGCCTTTAATATTGAAAGTAAAGCAGCAACTCCTATTACAATAATTAATAATGCTTTTCCCATTTTTAAATACTCCTTGGTTTAATTGTCAATTCCCAGTAGGTAAATAAATATCTATTGTTTCCTCTTGAATCCTTAACCATATCAGCTGATTCAACGAAAAATTCAGCATTAACATATTTTACACTATCTAAATTTGCGGTTGATATTCCTTTATCATTAAGATATTCGAAATTTATATCAACCAATCCTAATGAGGGACCTTTGGATGTATCATTATTCACAACTCGATATAAAATTTTATCTCTAGGATTAGTAGTATTCAGAACAGCAAGGGAATCGCTTAATTGATAAGTAATGACATCAACCACACCGTTCAAATCAATGTCAGCATAGAATGATATTTTTTTTGGTTGAGCTGTGATGACTGCGGTTTCAATCTTTCCAAAACCAATTTTTCTGAGATCAAAACTTATAATATCAGCAAGTGTTTTTGCATTTTGCTGAAGGCGAAGCTCGGAATCTGAACTAAATTTTACATTTGAAGAGTAAATGTTCAAATTCAGCATAACCAGTATTACCATTGCGCCAATTACTGAGGCACCTAATAGATCTAATAAAGTACTCATAACTACTTCAATGTAAAAATGAATGATAGACTAATTTGATTTTTCATATAAGGGCTCGATACGGTGACGGTTGCCTTTTTATAAAAAGTTTGAGTTGTAACAACTTGATCTGGATTATCCCCATTTACATATTGAACACTACATGACACATTATAATTTTCAGCATGAGGTGCGCTTACAATCTTTGTGTAATTATTAAAATCATCTATATCATTAAAGTTTGGATATGTTTCCCATCCACCTGGTCCTAAGCTACCCGCAGGTGTTAAGCTTGCAGTATTAGTGGTTGGAAAATCAACTGTTGCTGCATCAAATGCCCGTACTTTCATTTCTTCAATTAAGTCATCAGCTAAAGAAAATGCAGTTAGAACAACTTTATTTTCTATTTCGGTTGTTGAATTACTCAAAACCACCCCATTAAAGTTTAAAGCTGATAATGCCAGGATTAGCATTGCCCCAAATGACAAAAGCGATTGTACATTACCCATTTTTTCTCTCTCTTTTTTCTTTCATAGTGTGCCAGAGTTTTTCAATATCTATTCCGAGAAAAAAGTCTGAAAAATTTTTTTTATTCAAGGAAAATCATTTTAAGATGGGTGAGACTGACAGATGTTATTCGGTAATTCTTACAAAAGATCTGTAAGTGAATAAAAGTGATACACAATTTTAAAGAGTGTCTCACATGCTCGTAATTGAGAAAGATGATGTAGTACAGAAGGCATAAAAATTTTAAATAAATTTTTATTCCAACCACGAAACAATTTCAAAAGAACCTGTCCCTGGGTACATGGGAGGTGAACTGAACATTAACCGCTCATCGTAACGATAACGTTTTGAGAAACCATGGTTAATGGTTGAACCGCTGAAAGTACCAACAGCTTGCCGTGTGTTTTGAATGATACCACCGAGAAGATTTATACTTCCACTTACAGGTCTTGTGCTGTAATTTTCTGCTCCAAATCCTTTTGATTCGCTGTAAATTGAGCCGTGAATATCAATGCTGTTGTTGTTAACAGCATTATCGGTAACATAAATTTCGTTCTTTGCTATTATTCCAAGCATATCCTCAGAAGTTGGGTCTACCCTCGGATCTGTATCATAGGTTATGTTATCGTCAAGATAAATTCTTCCTTTACCGCTGCTGCCTGAAGCTACAACAGAATATTGCCCTTTAACTTTACCTTGTAATCTGACAACGGCATCTTTTGCAAAGATAACTCCATTTGGTGCAAAGCTGCTGGTAAGGTATGTTGTAACAGATCCATTAAAAGTATATTTAATTTTTATGCTGTCAACTGTAAAAGTCATGTAAACTGTATCCTGACCAGTAAATTTGTGACCGCCTGCATCTGCGGCATTTTCAATTGGTGTTAAGCCATCAGTTGGTAAAGGTAGATTAACACCCTTCTCGAATCCACCATAAAACTTTGGTTTACTGCTGCTTGGATTTTTAACAATATTTCTTTTTGTAGTTGCTTTTCCCCAATAAACAGGGTTCCCGCTTACTCTAAGGTAATCTTGTGTATGGAATGGACCCCAAACTGTATCGCCAGTTATCCACCAAATTGTACCTCCCTCGCTAATTGAGTAATAAGCAAATTTTGAAAATTTGCTGGGTTGTAAGGTAACCACTACGGTGCTTGTAACATCTTCCAAAATACCGAGGTTTGATAATCGTTTTACAGTTCCTGTAGAGGTAATTTGCCTTATATTTTTAATTACCGGAGGCAAAATTTCTACACTCACATTTAAAATGCCATTTTGATAACTAAGGTTATTATACCCCGCTGTCCAAGTGGGATCGAAGTATATTCGGTTCGAGGCCATATTTGCGCCCGCAGCAGCAATATCATGGGCTACCGTTTCTGCGTAGTAATCAGTAAGATTATCTACTGCACGGGTTGATAAACCGCCGAAATTTTTACCTATTGCTAGGAATATTAAGCTGAAACCAACAACTAAAAATAAAGCTGCTTTACCTGCCATCTCTTATTTCCTTACCTGTTTCTTAAATTGCGTGCAACTAAACGTATCTGCCGCCAAAAAGCGGATGAATATTGTTCATTATATCCCGCCGTATTTTCAACTGTAAGATTAATTTCAATTGTATATACTTCACTTGGAACTATAATCGGCAAATTGATTGTGTCTCCAAGTGCATCAAAATATATCAGCTTGAATTGTGTAACACCAAGGTTAATACCTGTAGGTGTTTCGTTGTTTACTACTCTGTATAAAAATCTGTCTCTCGGATTGGGTGTTTGCGTAAGTTCGGAAGTAGGACCCAAGTAATAATAAATACTATCGACATTTTCCAGACCATTTTCTGCAATATCGGTTAAAAATTTTATTCTAGTTGAATCTGCAAGTAAAATGGATTTTGAAGGATCGGGAATTTTTTTCCAATCGGCACAATAACCGATCTTTCTAAAATCATTTTCGAGTACTTTTGCAGTAACCGAAAGATTTTGCTGCAAGCTTAGCTCACCGCCGTTATTGTAAACATTTTCAACCGCTGAGCTATTCATTCTGAAAAGAATGAGCATTATTAATCCACCGATTAAAATCGAACCTGCAAGGTCAATTATATCACTAAAACCCATTTCTTTACCTTATTATCTAAAGTGAAAATAACTGTAAACAGATGATAACTTAACAGTATCTTGTTCATTCGGATCCTTAGCACTTTTCATTGATGGACTAGTTACAGAAACATCAATTCTCTTATGCCATGTTCTAACACCTGAAACAACCGATGGATTTGTTTCGGAAACATACTTTACTGTGCAATCTATATCGAAGATGGCAAAGGCCTTGGAATCGATTTTAATCGTATCACGCTTATGAAATCCATTAAAATCATCAAAATCATTAAAATATGGGTAATATTCTCCACTTGCTGCACCCAAGGGGGGAGGAGTAAGTTGAGTTAAACTTGTAATTGCATTTTCGGAACCGGCGAGGTCGAATGCTTTACCGTTAGCTTCTTCGATAATAGATGTTCCGAGTGATATAGCAAGTACGCCAAATTTTGTGTTATAGAGAACACTGCTGGTATTCAAAAACTTACCATTTATACCAAGTATCGTTATTGATAACAACAACATTGCGCCAGCAGCTAACATAGTATGGCCAGTACTCATTATTCATCATCCTTCTAATTGTAGGCAATTTTAAGTTTTATTTCAGCATGTAATTTTTTACTTCTTACTTGTAATTTTTTAGCATGCCAATTTTCCATACATTTATTCACTTAACTATGCAAATGTTATGCAGATAATAATGAGATTTTGATTATTCATTTCAAGTAAAAACCAAATTTAAAATGAGACTGTCTTAGGATGTACCAAAAAATTGACTTATTAAAATGAATTAGTTACCTGCATGGTGTACCTTTTTTCCAAGATAAATTTTTTTCTAAAAATGATGCAGTTACATAATTACATCCACATCGACTTTTGTATGAAAGAAGATGATCGCATCAAATGATTTTCTTCGTTATGATATTACTAAACATCTTCATACATTTTATTAAACATTATTTAAAACTGATTATAGGGTGGGAAAAGTGGTCATAAGGGACATGGCTAAACTAAATGATTTCTAGGTATTAGGTAACTTTAATATGTTTTTATTAATTTTATCAATAATAAACATTGCGCATTTTTATTTTTAACAGAAAAGTAAAGGTAAAAACATGACATCTAATTTTGAAATGATAAAAAAGCATTACGCATCCTATCGGAGGAAACTACAGCATGTAAGAAAAGTGCTTAACCGCCCCTTAACTTACGCTGAAAAAATTCTTTACAGTCATTTGTGGGAAAAAGCTGATGAAGAATATAAGCGTGGAAAAGATTATGCTGAATTAGCTCCCGATAGAGTTGCAATGCAGGATGCAACAGCTCAAATGGCATTGCTTCAGTTTATGTCGGCCGGAAGAAAAACAACGGCAGTTCCTTCAACAGTTCACTGCGATCATCTAATTCAGGCTCAAGTTGGTGCTAAAAACGATTTGCTGAAAGCAAATGTAGAGAACAAAGAAGTTTATGATTTTCTTGAAAGCATTTCACGAAAATTTGGAGTTGGTTTTTGGAAACCCGGTGCAGGAATAATTCATCAAGTTGTTTTGGAGAATTATGCATTTCCCGGCGGAATGATGATCGGAACTGATTCTCACACTCCAAATGCGGGCGGTCTCGGAATGATTGCAATTGGAGTAGGTGGTGCAGATGCTGTTGATGTTATGTCAGGTATGCCCTGGGAATTAAAATGGCCTAAAATTATTGGAGTGAAGTTAACTGGTAAAATGTTTGGCTGGACTTCTCCTAAAGATGTAATATTGAAGCTCGCAGGAATTCTTACTGTAAAAGGCGGCACCGGCGCAATCGTTGAATATTTTGGCGATGGAGCCGGAACAATATCTTGCACAGGCAAAGGAACCATATGTAACATGGGAGCCGAAATCGGCGCGACGACATCAGTATTTCCGTTTGATGAGAAAATGGCTGCTTACTTAAGAATAACTGGTCGGGTTGATGTTGCTGCTTTAGCTGAAGGTCTTGCTGATGAACTGACGGCAGACAGAGAAGTTCTGATGAATCCTGAAAAATATTATGATCAGATTATTGAGATTGATTTGAACAAGCTTGAACCGCATCTCAACGGTCCATTCACCCCAGATAAAGCTTGGCCAATTTCTGAGCTTAAAAAAGCAGTGAGGGAAAATGATTATCCCGATACAATTAAAGTTGCGTTGATTGGAAGCTGTACAAATTCAAGTTATGAAGATATTGATCGCTCGGCATACATTGCAAAACAAGCTTTAGCAAAGGGATTAAAAGCAAAATCACAGTTCACAATTACCCCGGGATCCGAACAAGTTAGAGCAACAATTGAACGAGATGGACAGTTAAAAACTTTAGAAGAGTTTGGTGGAATGATTCTCGCCAACGCATGCGGACCATGTATCGGAATGTGGAAGAGAATGGATGTTAAAACCGGTGAACGGAATACGATTGTAACTTCGTTCAACAGAAATTTTGCAAAGCGTAATGACGGTAATCCGGAAACTTTAGCGTTCGTTGCAAGTCCGGAAATTACAACTGCACTTGCAATTGCCGGAAGCTTATCATTTAATCCTTTAACCGATGAGCTGGTTAATGAAAAAGGTGAAAAAGTAAAACTCGAACCTCCGAAAGGCGAAGAACTTCCTCTTAATGGATTTGATAAAGGAGAAAGTGGTTTCATTCCGCCGTCAGAGGACAGTTCCAAAGTTGAAGTGAAAGTAAAGCCCGACAGCGACCGGCTTCAACTGCTTAAACCATTTGAGCCGTGGGATGGAAAAGATTTTGTTGATCTGCCGGTACTTTTGAAAGCAAAAGGAAAATGCACAACCGACCATATTTCAATGGCTGGACCGTGGCTCAAGTATCGAGGACATCTTGATAATATTTCCAACAATATGTTTATTGGTGCTTTGAATGCCTACAACAATGAAACAGGAAAAGTAAAAAACATTTTCACCGGTGAATTAAAATCCGTTCCTGAAGTTGCAAGAGATTATAAAGCCGGAGGAATCGGCTGGGTGGTTGTTGGAGATGAAAATTATGGTGAAGGTTCGAGTCGTGAGCATGCTGCGATGGAGCCGAGATTTCTCGGCGGTAAAGCAATCATAGTTAAGAGCTTTGCGAGAATTCACGAAACAAACTTGAAGAAGCAGGGAATGCTGCCGCTTACATTTACAAATCCAGCTGATTATGAAAAGATAAAAGAAGATGATAGAGTGACTTTAAAAGTTTCGGAATTAGCTCCAGACAAACAAGTGAAAATGATTTTAAAACATGCAGATGGAACAAGTGAAGATATCCTTTTGAATCATACTTTCAATGAAGCTCAAATAAAATGGTTCAAAGCCGGCAGTGCGCTTAATTTAATTGCGGCATCCCAGAAATAAATTTAATGTCAAGTGAGACTCACTTTTATGGTGAGTCCCACATTTTTTAACGAATGGACATACAGAAATACCTACCAGCCAAAGAGCATTTATTAGGTGGCAGGTTGATGTCCCACCTATTCTCTTATTTTCCTCACTCAATAATTGTAAATTTAATTATCCATTTAATAATGTAATTTTTTAATGACATTTCTTAACCCCGCAGTTCTATTTGGGCTTATCACCGCTTCGATCCCAATTCTGATTCATCTTTTTAATTTGCGAAAGCTGAAGAAGATTGAGTTCAGCACGCTTGCTTTTCTGAAAGAGCTTCAGAAGAATAAGATCCGGAAAGTCAAATTGAAGCAGTGGATTCTTCTTGCGCTTCGTGTTCTCATCATTTTGTTTCTTGTTATGGCTTTTGCTCGCCCAACTTTAAAGGGACTTGCGATAGGCGGAACAACTTCAGCAGCAAAAACCACCGCAGTGTTTATTATTGATGACACTTTCAGCATGAGCGTGATTGACAATCAAGGTTCGCTTCTGAATCAAGCAAAGTCGACAGCGAAAAATTTGCTAAGGAATTTTCAAGAAGGTGATGAGGCTGCTTTAATTTTAGTTTCGCAATCAGAAAGCAGCGAAATTAATATTTCTAAAAGTGTCGTTGATATTCAAAAATCAATTGATGCGATTGAACCATCTTATCAATCAGTCATTATACATAATGCAATGACAAAAGCCGTACAAATTCTTTCTCAATCAAAAAATTTCAATAAAGAAATTTATATTCTCTCAGATTTTCAATTCGGTCGCTTGGCTGATGAAAAAACTATAAGCGATTTCAGCCAAGTTTTAGATGAGAGAGTAAGAATTTATGCAGTAGGTTATTCTGGCAAGGAAATTCTTAATCTTGGAGTTGATCATATTAAAGTCAACACTCAAATATTTGAAAAACAGAAGCCGATCAATTTTAGTGTTACGGTTACAAATTATTCGAACAAAAATGTTGATAATGTAATCGTTTCTCTTTTCATAAATAATGAAAGAAGCGCGCAGGTCAGCACTAATTTAAGTGCAGGCGAATCGAAATTGCTTAATGTTGAAGCAGCAATTAAATCTACCGGCTTTATCAGCGTGTTTGCCGAAATTGAAGATGATGAAATTCTTCAGGACAATCGAAGATATTCAAGCGTTTTTGTCCCCGATAACATTCCTATAATTATTTTCACCGACGAGCCAAGTGATTCGCGGTTTGTTGAACTTGCATTAACTGCCATTGAAAATCGGAGCACATTTGTTATCTCAAAGAAAAATTTGAACGAACTATCTGCATATGATTTGAAAAAGTATGAAGTGGTGATTGTAATTGGTTCTCAAAACTTAAACACTGTTGATAAGTTGAGGAACTATCTGTATGAAGGAGGAAGCTTATTCATAGCGCCGGGGTCAAAATCTAACTTAATCACGTATCAGAAAGTACTGAATGAAGTTGGTTTGCCTTCTCCAGGTGCTGCTGTTGGGAAAATTGGTGAGCAGACAAATTTATTTTTATTTGAAAATACCGACCTCGATCATCCTGTATTTCAGGATATTTTCACTAATAAGGAGAAAACGAAAATTGAATCGCCTGAAATTTATTCTTACTTTAAAATTAATACTCAAGGCAAAGGACGAAGCATCATCACTCTGCAAGATGGCTCTTCATTTTTAGGCGAATATAAAATTAAAAATGGAAAAATATTTTTACTGAGCTCATCTCCGATCCTAAGCTGTAACAATTTTCCGCTCAAAAGTATTTTTGTTCCGTTGATGAATAAATCAGTTCTCTACCTTGCTTCAAAAGATAAGAATGAGACAAGCGTTCTTGCTGGAGAGGACATAAGAATTGATGTTCGAGGAAAAAGCATTTCGCAATTAAAATTGCTAAAGCCGGATAACGTTGAAGATTTTCTTACCTTAAATCAAAGCGATGGAAATGCCTTTGTTAAGTATGATAAGGCAAATCTAGTGGGTAATTATAAAATTGCTTCAGGTACTAAGATAATTGATGAAGTTTCCGTTAATGCCGATCCTCTCGAATCAAAAGTAAAATATCTTGATAAAGCTGAGATTGATTCCTACATGAGTGAAATAAATTTCAAAGGAAACTTCTTCTGGTTGAACAAGGAAGAGAACATCGGCGATGCAATATTAAAAGCAAGATTTGGTTCCGAGCTTTGGAAATATTTTTTGCTTGCAGCACTACTGCTTGCATTTGTAGAAATGCTGGTTGCACGCAATGCCAAAAAGGAATTGGTTGAAGTGAGTAAATGAATGGTTTTTTTGTCATGCTGAATTTATTTCTCCGAAGGAGTCCTTCGGACAGCATCTAAGGTTTTGTTTTATAGATCCCGAAACAAGTTCGGGATGACTAATATATAATTTTTCAAATTCAGACAGATGAAATTTTTTTAATGATTGAGATTCAAAAGAAAAATATAGAGAGAACAATTTTAGTTGCTCTGAATACGAAAGAAATCAAGCGTGAGATAGTGGAAGAGCATCTTGATGAGCTTGAGGAATTAGCACGCACCGCAGGTGCTGAAACGATAATTAAAATCATACAAGATAAATACTCTGCTGATCCGGCATTCTACATTGGCAAAGGAAAAGCCGAAGAACTATCCTCTCTCGTAGAAATAAATAATATAGATCTCGTAATTTTTGATGATGATCTTTCGGCAGTGCAGGTTAGAAATCTTGAACGGCTCATCAACAGAAAAATTGTTGATAGAAGCGGGCTGATCCTCGATATTTTTGCTTCTCGTGCCAAAACCAAAGAGGCAAAAACACAAGTAGAGCTTGCACAGCTTCAATATTTGTTGCCAAGATTAACACGTGCATGGACTCACCTATCGAAACAATACGGTGGAATTGGAACTAAAGGTCCCGGTGAAACACAGATTGAAACTGACCGAAGAATTATTAGAAACCGAATTAGTCATCTAAAAGAAAAACTGCAAAAAATTGAATCCGAGAGAGAAATTCAAAGCAGAGGCAGAGCAGATTTAATTAGAATCTCATTGGTTGGTTATACTAACGCCGGTAAATCCACGCTGTTTAACCTGCTTACAAAATCTGATGTGTTCGCTGAGGATAAGCTGTTTGCGACTTTGGATTCTACAACACGGATTTACAATCTTAACAAACAAAAATTATTACTGAGCGATACGGTCGGCTTCATTCGAAAGCTTCCCCATCATTTAGTTGCATCATTTAAGAGCACGTTAAATGAAGTGCGAAGTGCCGATGTAATTCTTCATATAATCGATTTTGCTCATCCTTACTTTGCTGATCACATCGATGTAGTTGAAGAAACTTTGGCCGAGCTTGGCTGCAAAGACAAAGCTGCTTTGAAAGTATTTAACAAGGTTGACATTGTAAAAGATAAAAGTAAAATTGATTTTGTAAAAAACAGATACGAGAATTCAGTCATTATTTCTGCAGAGCGGGGAATTAACATCTCATCATTAGAAAAAAAACTGCTTGAAATGATTGAGCATTGTTTTGTTCATGATACGATTGAGATAGATATTCAAAATTCAAAGCTGGCATCAAAAATTCATTCCATAGCAAAAGTGTTATCAACGAAATACTTTGACAGCATAATGAAAATCACGTACAAAGCAAATAAAGAAAATGCTGAAAAGATTAGGAACATAGTTCAAAGTCAAAAATAATTTTATCTAGCGTCTGGTATCAAACTCTGCATTTTGCGG
Organism: Ignavibacteria bacterium RIFOXYB12_FULL_35_14; assembly: GCA_001803045.1. Classification (GTDB taxonomy): domain Bacteria; phylum Bacteroidota; class Ignavibacteria; order Ignavibacteriales; family Ignavibacteriaceae; genus XYD12-FULL-36-8. The sequence continues at coordinate 21,224 of MHAR01000038.1, forward strand.
AGTAAACATCCAGTCTGCCTGAGGTGGACAAGCGCCCAGTATCTAGCATCCAACTTCCTATATATCACCGTTAATTCTTAAATTTAACCTCACAATATTTCATTTCTTTTTGGAGAACTTTAATGTCGATCATTTTAGATGGCTCAAACCTCACAGTTGAAAAGCTCGTTCAAATTGCCCGTCACAAGGAAAAAGTAGAATTAAGTAAAGAAGCATTTGAGAGAATAAAAATCTGCCGCGCAATGCTTGAACAAAAGCTCGCAGCTAAGGAAATTATGTATGGTACAAACACAGGTATCGGTGAATTTTCAGAAGTAGTTCTTAATGATGAGCAAGTAAAAGATTTTCAGAAATATCTTATTTACAATCACGCTGCCGGAATTGGCGAACCAATGCCGCTAGAGTATGTGAGAGGAGCAATTGCAGGCAGAATAAATGTACATGCGCACGGAAACTCTGGATGCAGACCGGAGATCACTTTGACTTTAGTTGAAATGCTGAACAAAGATGTAATCCCTGTCGTTTGTGAAAAAGGATCAGTCGGTGCATGCGGTGATTTAGCTCCAATGGCACAGCTTGCTCTGACACTGATGGGCGAAGGAGAAGCTTTTTACAAGGGTGAAAGACTACCTGGGAAAAATGCTTTTGTAAAAGCTGGAATTAAAATTCCCGGACTTCAAGCACGAGATGGACTTGCAACAATTAACGGCTCAAATTTTATAACTGCAATGAGCGCTTTGCATCTTTACGATATAAATCGTTGGTTGAAACAGGCAGAGATTGCAGCAGCGATGACTCTCGAAGCTCTTCATGCAAATATGAAACCTTATGATGTGCGGCTTCATAAGCTGCGCGGATTTGCCGGTGCAGAAAGAAGCTCTATCGCAATTAAAAAATGTATTGAGGGAAGCGATCTTCTCACAGGAAAGATAAAACAGAAAATTCAGGATGCATACTCGATGCGTTCAACTCCTCAAGTAATCGGCGCTGCGCATGATGCGGTCGCCTTCGCCAAGCAGCAAATCGAAATCGAGTTGAATGGCGTTGGAGATAATCCTATTTTTATTCCCGAAGATAAGCTCACATTAACAGGCGCCAACTTTCAAGGAAGTCCTGTCTCTTTACCGATGGACATGGTCGGAGCGGCAGTAACCATGGTCAGTGTTCTTTCAGAAAGAAGAATGAACAGATTGAATAATCCGGCATTGAGTGTCGGCTTGCCCGCATTTCTTACAAAAGGTGCGGGAATGTTTTCCGGTTTGATGCTTAGTCAGTACACGGCCGATATGATGATCGTGGAGCAAAGAATTTTATCTATGCCGGCTTCGATACAATCGATTCCCGCTGCCGCCGATCAAGAAGATTTTGTTTCTATGGGAATGAATACAGCGATTAAGAATGCTCAGATACTTGATAACGCATACGGAATTTTGGGAATTGAATTTATGGCTGCTGCTCAAGCACTTGATTTTCGAGATCACAAAACTGGCGAAGGAGTTGCAAAAGCCAAAGAAGTTATTCGTAAGCACGTTGAATTCCTTGATGTTGATCGACCATTGTACCCCGACCATAACAAAATGAAGGAGCTTGTGGAATCTTGCGGGATACTTGAGGAAGTTGAAAATTTAGTGGGAAAGTTGGAGTAAGATATTTTCTCGCAAAGACGCTAAGTCGCAAAGAATTACAAATGAATGAAAATGAAATAGCAAAAATAATAGTTGACTGTTGCTTTAAAGTGCATATGGAGATTGGACCTGGATTGTTAGAGTCTGTTTATGAAGAAATTCTAGCTTTTGAGTTAAGTAAACGAAACTTAAAAATTGAGCGTCAAAAAGGAATTCCCGTTATTTATAATGAACTGAAAATGGATTTGGGATTTAGGGCAGATTTAATAGTGGAGAATAAAGTCATTATTGAATTAAAATCTATAGAGGCAATTGCGCCAGTCCACAAGAAACAATTACTAACTTATTTAAAAATCGCAAATCTAAAACTCGGGCTATTAATAAATTTTAATGAGGCTCTAATTAAGGATGGGATACATCGTATCGTAAATAATTTGTAATATCTCGCTAAGACGTTTAGTAAATTACTTTGCGGCTTTGCGTCTTAGCGCGAAATTGTTTTTCTAACCAATATGAGTTGATTTTATGGAAATAGTATATTTAGTCATAGCTCTAGTAACCGGCTTCATTCTTTCATGGTTCATAAGTTCGTCAAAAATAAAAACTCTGGGCAATGAAAACAGCAAGCTGCTTGAGAGAAGTGGTTTGTTGGAAAAAGAGAAGGAAGCTCAGTCAGCAGAACTTAAAAGTGAGCGAGGGAAAGTAATTGAGTTAAATAGTTCTCTTGCGTCACTTAATTCTGATTATTCAAACCTTCAACAAAAGTTAAGTGAACAAAAAGCAGAAATTGAACAGCTTCAAGAAAAATTCACGAAGGAGTTTGAAAATCTTGCCAATAAAATCTTTGAGGAAAAAGGAAAAGCGTTTACTGAAACAAACAAAGTGAATCTAACACAAATTCTTGATCCGCTTAAAGAAAGAATTAAAGATTTTGAAAAGCGAGTCGAAGAGAGCAACAAAGATAATATTGATAGACATGCTTCACTTAGGCAGCAGCTTCAGATGTTAAAGGATATGAATCAGGAGATAACTAAAGAAGCAAAAAATTTAACAGAAGCATTAAAAATGCAACCTAAAGCTCAAGGTAATTGGGGTGAAATCATCCTAGAAAGCATTCTTGAAAAATCCGGTTTGGTGAAAGGAAGGGAGTACGTAATTCAGGAAAGTATGACAACTGAAACGGGAAAGAGATTTCAACTCGATGTTATAATTAATCTCCCTGAGAATAAAAATATAGTTATTGATTCAAAAGTTTCGCTGATTGGGTATGAAAAGTTTATTTCGTCAGAAGATGAAATTGAAAAACAAGCAGGTTTGCGTGACCATTTAGGTTCAATTCGTTCGCACATTAAAAACTTAGGTTCGAAGAACTATCAAAACTTATATCAGCTTGAGAGCTTAGATTTTGTTTTAATGTTTATGCCGATTGAACCGGCTTTTGCATTAGCTGTTCAGCAGGATCCCAAAATTTTTAACGATGCTTTTGAACAAAATATTGTAATTGTAAGTCCCTCAACTTTACTAGCTACCTTGAGAACAATTGCAAGCATTTGGCGCCAGGAAAAACAAAATAGAAATGCATTTGAAATTGCACGGCAAAGCGGAGAGCTTCTCGATAAGTTTACTGCTTTTGTAGATGATTTAATTTCGGTTGGTAAAGGATTGATTTCAGTAAAAGAAAATTATGATAAAGCAATGAATAAGCTTACTGATGGGAGAGGTAATCTAATAAGCAGAACAGAAAAAATTAAACAGCTCGGAGCGAAAGCAACGAAGTCACTTCCCCCATCACTATTAAATCGCGCTGATGATTCGGAAAGTTAAAAAATAATTAAATTTCAACAGATGTCATTCCGAATTTATTTCGGAATCTTTTTTTTAACTTTAGATGTTGAAATGAATTCAGCATGACAGAAATAAAGTTTTTTGATTAAAAAATTAGTGGAGCTGATTGGGATCGAACCGACGGTCTGTTCGTTGCGAATCCCACTGAGACTCTCCAAATTTATCCGCCTCTGGCGGAATGAGCTACAGCCCCAATCTTCAGTTATCCTAAATTACTTACTTAAAATTCAATGAACTAAGTTAGTGTCGAGCTGATCCCGACTTCGTCGCATAGGCGTCAACTTAACAACCAGGTTTTCTATCGAACATTGGTTCAGTTGTTTTGATTTTAAAACAAATTAAAGCATTATATATCATCCCTAAAGGGATTCGGTTTACTGTTTTTAACAATATATCTATAAATATTTAATCCCTATCGGGATTTATTTTTCTTCATCCCAGAGGGATGGAATATTTATAGAAATCGAAAATAATGTAGAATAAAATGCCGTAGGTATGACATATTATTAATGCTTAATTAAATCAGAAATAAAACAATTAGCCAATATTTAATCCATCAGCTAAAGGAGAATTAGATTCTCTTAGGTTGACGCCTATGCGACACAGTCGGGACTCTCCCAATTTATCCGCCTCTGGCGGAATGAGCTACAGCCCCAAACTTCAGCTATCCTAAATTACCCATTTTTAGTATTTCTTCGAACTCATCCTTTATAACCGGCATAACGGATAATCTGTTTCCTCTCTGCACCAATCTCATCTTAGATAGCTTTGGATTTGCTTTTATATCCTCAAGCGAAACTGGCTTCTTGAATTTCTTTTCAAGCCTTATATCAACCATAAACCATGGTGGATTTTTCTTCTCTGCTTTTGGATCGTAATGCACATTTTTAGAATCAAATTGGGTATGGTCGGGATAAGTTCCCTTTACAATCTCGCAGATTCCAACAACAGCATTTGGTTCTGTGTTGCTGTGATAGAATAATACTTTATCACCAATTTTCATCTCATCCCGGATGAAATTTCTTGCTTGGTAATTCCTCACACCGTCCCAATAAGTGGTCTGATTTTTAGATTTTTCCAAATCGTCAATTGAGAATTCCGAAGGTTCTGATTTAATGAGCCAAAATTTTGACATTTGAATTGCTCCAAATAATTCGTTCTAATTTTCTAAATTGCTATTCGCTTTACGTGTAAATATATTAAAACATGAATATTAATAGTAAAATATCGGTAGTTCTCTTTCTCCTGCTTTTTATGAATGCGAAAGGACAGAATGAGTCCGCATTTCAAATTGCCCGTCTAAAGTATAACGGCGGCGGTGATTGGTACAACGATCCATCTGCAGAAGTGAACTTGCTGAGGTTCGTTAGTCAAAATACTAACATTAAAGTGAAAGCGGAATATAAATTCGTTGATATTTCTTCTGAAGAAATATTTTCTTATCCGTTTTTGTTTATGACTGGTCATGGTAATGTTGTGTTCTCAAAAGACGATGCAATAAGACTCAGAAAATATTTGGAGAATGGCGGCTTTCTCTATATCGATGACGATTACAGTCTTGACAAAGCCGTGCGTCGGGAGATGAAAAAAGTTTTTCCGGAAAAAGATTTTGTTGAGCTGCCTTTTAGTCACGGCATTTACAACATCTTGTATGATTTTTCAGCCGGTCCGCCCAAAACACATAAACACGATGAAAATGTTCCACAAGGATTTGGAATTTTTATTGATAAAAGATTAGCTGTGTTCTACACATACGAGTCAAATCCAAGCGATGGCTGGGCAGATCCGGAGGTTCACCAAGATCCTCAAAACAAAAGAGAAGAAGCTTTGAGGTTTGGAACTAACGTAGTTCTTTGGGCATTATCTAATTAAAGTTTATGGGAATTGAATCTGCATATAATGAAATCATAAAAAAGCTTGAGCGCTTCTATCAAAAAGAGTTCAAAGTCATTGCAGCAATTGGAATTCAAATTGCATTTCTCCTGGCGCTGTCTTCTTTTTTCATTTTTACATTGATTGAGGTTTTTGCTAATTCAAATTCAACTGTAAGAACTATTTTTTTCGTGTTGTTTCTGATTGTTGCGATTGCCGCACTTGTTGTTCTTTTCATTCTCCCTCTGCTTAAATATTTCAAGATACTCGGAAAACCGGATTACGATAGTGTGGCAAGAAAAGTCGGCTCAAATTTTCCCGAAGTAAAAGATGAGCTGCTCAATGCTTTGCAATTAAACTCAATTCATGACAAGCAGCTTTACTCTTCTGGCTTAATCGGAGCCGCATTCATCAGGATTTATGAGAAAGTTAAGAACATATCATTCGATTCGGCGATTAGTTTTGAAAAAGTAAAAAAGCTGCTTTACTATGTTACCGGCGTATCAGTTTTCATTGTACTTCTTTTTTGGGCAATACCGGGCTTAAAAGCTGCATCCGGCAGATTACTCAACTTCAACCAGGAATTTATCCCCCCTCAGAAATTTTATTTTGAAATTTCTCCCGGCAATGCTCAAGTAACAAAAGGACAGAATGTTATAATCAAAGTTCAAGTGAAAGGAGAAAAGCCCAAAGAAGTTTTTCTTGCTTTCAAGGATATTGACCAAACTAATTTCAATCTTCAAAAACTATCGGCAGATTCATTAGGCAATTACAATTTTGAGAGACATCTGATCAGAAACACTTTTATATACTTTGCAACTGCTGAAAACATATCTGGTGATGAATACAAAATTGAAGTAATTGATAGACCGGTTATAAAAAGTTTGGAAATAACGATTAACTCGCCAAATTATTCCAAGATTCCGACAGTTCAGCAAAAAGATAATGGCAACATTACTGCACTAAATGGCAGTACGGTTAATCTTGAAGTTGCTTCTTCAAAAGAGTTATCCAAAGCAAAATTATTTTTTGGCGATTCAATTTCAGCGGAGATGAAAACTTCTGACTCGAAGGCAAGTTTAAGTTTCAGAGTGCGGAAGGATAACAGCTACCAAATTATTTTAGCTGATGAAAAGGAAAATCAAAATCTTTCGCCTATTACCTACACTATCAAAACTCTTTTTGATGCTTATCCTTCAATTGAAATGATAACTCCAAATCGTGATGTGTCATTGGCAAATGACAATCGTCTTCCAATTCTTGTCAAGATTACAGATGATTACGGATTCACAAAACTTAATCTTAATTACAGATTGTCTGCATCAAGGTATGAACCGGAGCAAATGCAATTCTCATCAATTGAGATTCCGATCAACAAAAATGAGAGGGAGGTTGATCTTCCTTATGTTTGGAATTTATCAAGAATGACTCTCGGAACCGATGATGTTGTTACTTACTATCTTGAACTATTTGATAACGATAATGTCAGCGGACCAAAATCTACCAAATCACCGGAGTTCAAAATAAGAGTTCCTTCGTTAGATGAAATTCTTGCCAAAGTAGAAGACACCCAGCAAAAAGCGCAAGAGGAATTAATTAAAACTCTGAAAGAAGCGGAGGAACTGAAAGAGAATTTAGAGAAGCTGAACCAGGAAATGAAGCAGGATAAGAAGGAACTAACCTGGGAGGAAAAAGAAAAAATTGAAAATGCTCTCAACAAGTTTGAGGAGCTTCAAAATAAAGTTGATGAAGTTAGCAAGCAGCTTGGCAAAATGCAGAATGAGCTTCAACAGAATAATTTGTTATCCAAAGAAACACTTGAAAAGTATATGGAGCTGCAGGAGCTTTTCCAGGAGTTGACAAGCGATGAAATGAAAAAGGCAATGGAGCAATTGCGGAACCGGCTGAATGAAATGAATCGGCAGCAAGCTCAGCAGGATATGCAGAACTTGAAAATTGATGAGGAAATGTTCCAAAAAAGTATCGAGCGAACGATCAATCTTCTGAAACGAATTCAAGTTGAACAAAAAATTGATGAAATGCTTAAGCGAACGGAACAGCTTGCTGAAAATCTTGAAAAGCTTGAAAAACAAACCGGTGAAAGCGATTTATCAAAACAGCAGGACAAGAAGGAGCTAGCAGATAAGCAGAATCAAGCCGGCAAAGAAATGGAAAAGCTTGAAAAGGAAATGAAGGAGCTTTCTGATAAAATGAAATCTTTGGAAGATATGCCGAATGAGCAGATGGATAAAGCGATGGAAGAAATGGAGAACCAGGATAATCAAGAGTTGTCTGAAGAAGCGATGAAAAACTTGATGCAGAATCAAAAGCAGATGGCACAGAACAATCAGTCGCAGATGTCTAAAAATATGAAGCAGATGAATCAGATGATGAAGCAGCTTCAGCAGGCAATGCAGCAGATGAACCAAATGCAGACATTCACCGACATGATGAAGATACTTGACAATCTGCTAACACTTTCAAAGAAACAGGAAGAGCTGAAGAAAGAATCACAGAATCTTAATCCCAATTCATCTCAGTTTAATGAGAACGCGCAGCAGCAAAATAATCTCTCTCGAAGTCTGGATAATATTTTAAGTCAGATGTCTGAACTTTCGCAAAAAACATTTGCAATTACTCCTGAAATGGGAAAGGCGATGGGAGATGCAAATAGAAAAATGCAAGAATCAATTCAAGCAATGCAAAATCGAAATGGAAACATGGCGGCGAACAATCAAGGCGAAGCTATGAAATCGCTGAATGAAGCTGCGACAATGATGAAAAGTTCAATGGAAGCAATGATGCAAGGTGGCGGACAGGGCGGGATGATGTCGTTGATGCAGCAGCTTCAGAAAATGAGCGGTATGCAAATGAGCTTGAATAATCTAACACAAATGCTTCAGCAGGGAATGCAAGGGAAGTTATCTCCACAGCAGCAAGCAGAATTACAGCGTCTTGGACAGCAGCAGGAGTTAATAAGGAAATCTCTTGAGCAATTGCAGAATGAAGCAAAGCAAACAGGGCAGTCCAAAAAAATGCCTGCTAATCTTGAAAACATTTTGAAGCAGATGCAGGAAGTTGTATCGGATATGCAAACCGAGCGGCTTAACGATGAGCTTGTGCAGAAGCAGGAAAGAATTTTATCACGACTGCTTGATGCACAGCGTTCTATAAATGAAAGAGATTATGAAAAGGAGAGAGAATCGTTTACTGGAGAAAATATGAATCGTAAATCTCCGGCAGAACTGAACTTGTCTTCTGAAAGAGGAAAAGATTTGATTAAAGATGAACTGAACAAAGCCGGACGCGAAGGTTACTCGAAAGACTACGAAAATTTAATCCGCAAGTATTTTGAAGCGCTGCAGAGTGAAAAGATAAAGAATTGATTTCTCGTCTATCATTGTTTTATCATGACCGAGAGCAAGGCGAACTCATTCTTACTGTTAGACCGTGACAACCTAATGAATTCCGAACTATGCTTTTGTTAAATAATCCCTATCTAGGGTTTCTACTTCTAAAAAGATGGTTCAACTTACTGCAATTATTCTGCCTGGACAATGGAATAGTGGCAGTGAACCATACTCCATTTACCGTCTTTCCAGTTATACACCGAAGTTGCTTTCCAACTTGGTATTGGCTGGCCATCTGGCGTGGAAGCATTCCAATGATAAGTGAGAATTGCAGTATTGCCATAGAGCTGCACTTTCGGATTCGCAAGGGCGTATTTGTGAGGAGGAATCTCCTTGCCCATAGGTTCTAAGAAGTTGCGAATTGCCTCGATGCCCTCTATTCTCAATTGTTTACCTGGTGTGAAGTCAAACCAGGTAACATCATCTGCACTGATATCAATGTACCCATGTGTATCGCTCTGCGACCACTTGTCCAGAGCACTACGCTCGAGGGCAATGATTTCTTTATCGGCGTTCTGGTGTGTAGTATCCGTATTACACCCGCCCAAGACTAACAATGACAAGATTGCTACAAGAATTGCTGTTCGTGACATATTAGCTCCTTTCGCTTGATGAGATTATTCCGCAAAGCCAGGAAAAAATTCTGAAATTATTTTATTATTATTTTCTTTTTAATGAACCTTCGGCAGGTCTCATATATAAAAATATTCTGGAGAAAAACATTTAATCGGTTGGTAAGCATAGTTTGCAAGTCCCTACAACCTGCTCGCTTAAAATATAAATAAATTTTGGGAGGAGGGCAAGGGGGGAATAAGAGAAAGAGTACGATTAAGAGAAAGATGAAGATTAGGGGTCAGATGATTTCTTACACAATTGTAACTTACAAAGTTGTATGCTGCAAAAATGTAGGATTCTTTTAACTAAATCTATATAGGACCGAAAAAGTATTAACCGAGCTATATTAACAATGTCAGCATAGGTGCTTTTCCTGTAATGGTTTCGTTGGTTTGTGACACTATTAATTATTGTTCGTCGTTTTATGTCTGAGTGACTGCGCTATTCACTGCCGGCAATTTTGCACCCTTTATCAAAAGCCACAGCATAAAAGCAACCTCTCCGAGCTCTACCGGCAATGCGAACACACTATTAAGGACCATATCTTTGTATTGAGGCAGCATTATGCTGGTAAAGCTCAAGCCAAGATAAAAGAATCCTGTGATGATCAGCCAAATGCCCAGAAAGCGCGGGAAGAAGCGGGACTTGTAAATCAGGATCGCTAAGGGGAAGAGCCAGAGCCCCCAGAATGCTTCTAATGTCAAAACTCCATAATCGTTAATTCTAAGGAAGAGCATTGCCAAATCTTGTCTCTGATTAAGTTCAAATGTTTTCAATATTTCGCCTTTGAATATCATGAGCGAAGTAATATTAAATGCCTCCATAAAAAAAACGGTAGGAATTTGGACGAGAACCAATGCAACTAAAAGTTTGGCTTGTCGCACGTCAACGTGTTTAAACATTCGATAAAATACCAGTACCAGAAACACCCAAATGATACAGCTGATTACATCATTGATCACGCTGGTGCGAAACAAAAATTCATTGGACAAGACATTATGGGCAGTGGTAACTGCATCACCACTCGTGTTGATTTTTGATGGTATATAAAACATTGCATAGAGACCTGTTATTATCCAAATAAGATATAACAGCCCGGCAAATCTTGCTGTCTTATTGAGTGAGCTCGCATTCATTTCCATACTATTCGATCCTAAAGGTTGTTTATAGTAAATGGTATTTTAAGTACACAGCCAATATAAAATTATATTGTTTAAATATCATTCGTTCATTTTGTAATCATAGGATTCGAATCTTTGCAATCTGCTTGAGTAAAACATAAATAAATTTTTGAAGGGGGGCAAGGGGAGCCGTAGATTAAGATAAAGACAAAGATGAAGACAAAGATTCCACCCGAGGCGGACAGGAAAGATGAAGATTAAGAACTATACGCTGTTTGAGCGAATAGCAGACAGCCTTTTGGTTTAGGGATTTCTGGTTCTAATTGTTCAGTGTTCTCAAACCATTCTTATGCACCAACTTCAATATTCTTCAAGGCATAAGAATAAGTGGCTCCATCAGCAGCACAATCTAGAAGTTCCAGGGTTTCCGCGATAGAAGTTTTGTCGTCTTCACCCACGTATTTAATTACTTCGTATTTATTTATTCTTTTTATTTGTAAATCTGCTTGTGAAGGATTTACTTTCTTACTTGAAGAATTTCTCAGCTACCACACCAACACCACTTGGTGGTAAAAACTATCTTCTTGAATTACGCACGAAACATTTTTATATTTTATCGAAATAGAATTCTCAATTACAATATGTGCAATTCTGTCTTTAAACAATGTACATTCAATGTATGTTTTCCACATTAAAAGGAGGAATTAAACATGAAAGCCATAATATCTTTTCTAATTTTCACTTCTTTATTTTTCTTTAGTTGTACGGAAACAATTATTGAGTATCAAGTTCCAAAAGAATTTACGAATGATCTTCTTCATGCCGATCTCGTGGGAAAAGTTGTTCAAAAAGGCAGCAAAGCAAAAGTTATTATTAGCCAGGTTGCACCGATTGACTCCACTGAAATAAATCCCATAGATGGATCGTTTTCATTTCAGGGTCTCCGAATTGGTAATTATGATGTTACCATTCGTGCAGAAAATTTCCGCATTTATAATAGAGCGAACGTTATGCTCACGGGCGGCAGCATAACATATCTTGGTGAAATAGATCTTTCCACAGTACCTGATCTGGTTGATTCACATTATCCTGAAAATAATGGTGAGATAGTCTACGATTGGAGATATGGCAGAATTACTATTTCAATTTTGTTTACTCATCCAATGGATAGAGAAAGTGTTGAGCATGCTTTTTCAACCAATCCACCTTCTGAGGGAATATTTTATTGGGGAAATTACACCAACGCACCAATGTATGGTTGGTTCGCAGATGCATTAAGCGGTTTTGAACGAGGAGCTACAATAACAACCTTCAGCAAAGTCACTTCAATGACTTATTCATTTGCAAGGAAAGATTCATATACTGATACAACATACACAGTAACTTTAGCAACTTCGGCAAAAGATACTTCAGGAAATCATTTGCGTTTCCCTCTTCAATTTAAATTTAGTACTGTCCAATCATATTCGACGCAAAACGGAATTCAAACAGATCCTGTTCATGGTGATATTGAGGTTTCGCCGATATATTACAATGGAATCACAATAACTTTTCCAAGACGGATGAATAAGCAATCAGTGGAAATGTCGACACATATCACTCCGCAAATGAATACAATCTTTCTTTGGCCGGAGGAAAATGTATTGCGTATTTATACAGGCGGACCATTCTTATCCGATACGACAATTACAGTTAAGATTGATGAAACCGCGAAAGATAAAGATGGAAATGCACTGGGTCATACTTTCACGTTTTCATTTAGAACCGCTGCACTTAGTATTGTGAACACCTTTCCGGATAACGGGCAATTGTTTGTCTCTCCCTCAGAGCCAATTACAATTGACTTTAATAATTACGTAACTCTTTCTTCGGCGCAATCGGCAATTACAATTTCTCCTCCTGTGAATGGAACATTTTCTTACGGCGGCTATTCACCTTACGAGCAGAAAAACCAAATCAAGTTTACACCAAATACATGGCTTCAAGCAAATACTAAATATACTGTTACCGTTTCTACAAATATTACAAATATGTATGGAACGAAAATGAAATTGCCATATTCATTTTCATTTGTTACACGACCAAACTGATTTGTTCATAGGTGCGAGTTTGTCCGAATAATGTCATTCCGTCTGGCTGAGGCGGATTATTTCGGAATCCCATGTGTTGAAATTGAATTGATTTTTAAGACTTTAAACCGAGTTCATAGTGACAAGAAATAGTTCTTGGACAGACTCCGCACCATGATGGAAACTAATTGATTTCGTACATTGATATAGTTTCATAATGTATAAGGGACAAATGATGTTAAAACATATCAGATCTATCTTTAATGTACTACACTGCATTTTAATTATAATTGCATCACTTCTTGTATTAAGCTGCAAAGATAAGATAGTGGATCCACCGCAGGAAAAACAGTTATACTCGCCTATGCTTAGAGGAAAAGTTATTATAGAAAACCAAACTGAGTATAGCAATGCCCTTATTTATATTGACAGTCTCAATAGGGGAGTCAGTACAGATTCAAGTGGCAATTTTACAATTTACTTTTCTGAAAAAGATTCTGTTTACAGCGAGGTATTTAAGGTTGTTTATTTTCTTAACGATTACGATATCCCTGACGAAAAATTTGATAACAAATTTTCGTTAAGGTACTCAGCAAAGATTATGCTGGTTAAAGGAAAATTGAAGCTTGATACATTGGATGTTGACAGCGAAGGAAACATAAAAACCAAAGTAATGAAACAGATTGTACGCGTGGAAGGATGGACTGATAAATATGAGTATAGAGTTGGAGATACAATAACCTTTACAGCAAGAGTAACTAATTTATCCGACAGAACAATACACATTGTAACTACAATTTGTGGTGGATCATTAGGCCGTAATGATTTTTTATATAATGATAAATATATAGCATTTCGCTTAAATGGATACCTACCTCCTTTTAATGCTGAGTGTAATATAGATGTGCAATCCGGACAATATTATGAAGGAACAGTTAGTGATTTAATTTTTGGATCCCAATCCTTAATTCCTGATGAATATATTGTTGCAACACCTTTTCAAATAGAGGGCAGAACATTAAATCATTTGGAAAGTAAATTTTATAAATATATAGTAGAAGAATGGGATAAAATTCATCGAGGCGCATCTCCTAAGCTAGACTTATTTCCAAATAAATATAAATTCCCTCACATAAAAATAATTAAATAAACAATTTAAAGAGATAATAAAAATGAAACCTTTTATATTCTTGCTTCTTTTGGTGTGTGTGTTCTTATCTCATCCTCCTTTAAGAGCACAGATTTTCTCTGAAGCACCGGTAACAATTTCAGAAAACGGCGAGAGATTATCAAATATGATTTATGTAAAATTTGAACCTAAAGATTTGATTGAAATTCCGGATGGGGAAAATTATGTCGATGGAAATTCCATATCAATTAAATATCCTAATATCCGAAAAATCATTCAAGATTTTTGTACAAACAAGCAGCTCGGTTTGACCGATTTAAGGATTAGTAAAGCTATACAGGCCGCAAAAGAGGAGGACACTCTATTTACAGACGTTTATACAGGCGAAATAAGAAAGTTGCCTAACCTTGCCAGAGTTTATATCATTAAGTTTCCCAAACAAGTTGAGATAGAAACAATTGCTTCCGAACTTGACAATTATGAAGAGGTAGAGTATTCTCATGGACCAGTTCAATTAGTAGATTGTGCAGAATATCCGAATGATTACTATTATACAAATGGCAGTCAGTGGTATTTAAATGCTATAAGCGCCCCTGAAGCATGGGAAATAACAAAAGGCGGTTCCGAAGTTAAAATAGCTTTAATTGATTGGGAAGGCGTGGAACTTACACATTCTGATTTGCATTCAAAAATTGTCGGAGGAGATAATAATCCTGCTGGTATTTTAGGTGGACATGGTACCCGTGTTGCTGGGCTTGCAGGGGCAATTACTAATAATACAATCGGTGTTGCCTCACTAGAGTGGAATATAAAACTAATAACTTATCAGCCCTATTATGATGAAGTTAACAGTGCGAGCTTAGCTCAAAAAATAAAAGATGCTTCAGATGCATGTGCAAATGTAATAAATTTAAGCTTAAAAACTATCAAAACTGGATTCATTACTTGTGGGGTTTTAATGAGTAACGATAATATTAACTCAACTCTTGCATATAACTATTATTATAATTGGGACTACTCTTTAGTAAGAGACGCAATTAACTATGCAGTTGGAAAAAACTCAGTTATTGTAGCTTCCGCAGGTAATACTAACAATGCAATTAGTGACTTTATTCTTCCCTGTGAAAGCATTCCTTATTCCTGTTATCCTGCATATTATTCTAATGTAATTGCAGTAAGCGGTTCGCAACACAATGGTTGGTTTGTTAATGAATGGAATCGCGGTTCTTTTGTAGATGTAAACGCGCCCGGCAGAACTGATGCAACTTACGGATTATGGTCGACCGATTTAAATAACAACTATACAAATGCAATTAACAAGACAAGCGGGACATCTTTTTCAGCACCGCAGGTTTCTGCTTTAGCCGCTTTAATAAAATCTCTAAATGCTTCCCTTTCGCCCGCTCAAGTTAAAATAATCATGGAAAACACAGCAGATAAGGAGGGACAATATTCATACACAAACGGAAGGAATGATTATTTTGGTTATGGAAGAATAAATGCATATAAAGCAGTGCAGCCGCCATCGGCTCCGCAAAATCTTTCCTATACAGTTGTAAACGGACATCCCCGTTTATCTTGGTCTGCAGGGGAGTGGGATGTGAAGTTGTATGAAATCTGGCGGGATTTAGGTCAAGGTTATGTTAAAATATCCGAAGTTAATGCGCCAGCAACAACATACGACGACTATGATCTTATTATCAGCGCTAGTAATCCTTACAGTGCCTGGTATTATGTAAAAGCAAAAGACCTTACAAATTTAACTTCCGTAGCATCATCCTCACTAAGAGTGCGCTATTCAGGATTACAAAAAGATGCATTGGAAATTATCCAGTTACCTTCGGACCCGACTCTCTATCAGAACTTTCCTAACCCTTTTAATCCGACAACAACAATAAAGTATTCTGTTCCTAATGAACAATTAGTTTCTATTAAATTATATAATTCTCTTGGACAGGAGATAGTAACAATTGTAGAAGGAGTGAAACAACATGGTTTTTATCAAATTAATGTTGATGCTTCATACTTATCCAGCGGTATTTATTTATGCACGATGCGATCAGGAAATGTAGTTGCTACACAAAAAATAATTTTGCAGAAGTAAATACAAAACAAAATTAAAGCGGTCCACGGACCGCTTTCTTTTTTGAATTCCACACAAAACATTTCTATTTTTAACCACAATAAAAATAACAGTTCAATTCGTTTGAATATATTTTTCAAACATGCCTTTAACCAAAAATTTATATAAAGCTGCTACGGATATAATAAGTTCTAAAATATTAACCGAATCCTTCGAGGAAAAATTTAACCTTCTGCTTGAGACGGTTGAAGATTTTATTTTCATTCTTGATGCAGACGGCTGCTTTGAAAATGTAAGCTACAAAGGGGCAATCAGTTTAGGTTATCTTCCGAATGAGCTTCGCAAAAAGCATGTAACTGAAATAATTGTGGATAAAAATAAACCCGCGTTAATTAACTCATTTCGCCAGGTATTATCCTCTCAAAAGCAGATTAGTTTCAATTCGGTTTTTCTCACTAAATCTTCGGAAGAAATAAAACATCAGGTAATTATTCGTCCAATTATATTAGATAATGCTGTAACCGGATTGATAGGTGCATGTAAAAACCTAAGCAAGGAGTCGGTCCTTCAGGAAAAAATTACCGCACTAAAAACTAATCAACTTGAGTTAAACAGACTATTAGCCGTAGAAAGACAAAGGTCGGGCAGACAAAAAGTTGTTCTCGAAGAACTGAATCGATTAAAAAATGAATTCATTTCTCAATTCTCACATGAAATGCGAACTCCGCTTTCAACAATCATTGGATTTTCTGAAGCTATTTGTTCCGATGATCAATTATCTGAGGCGATGAAAAGTGAATTTCAATTGGAAATACTGAATGAAGCTAAAAGACTTGCGAAAATGATCAATGAGGCGCTTGAATTAACGATTATTGAATCCGGGAAAGGATTCTTAGTAAAATCAGAGTTGGATTGTTTAGAATTGCTTAAAGATGTAATAATTTCAAATAAATCTTTAGCAAGAAATAAAAATATCAATTTAGAATTTGAGCTTCCCGATGAAAAGTTTTCAGTTAGTGCTGATAAAGATAAGATTTCAGACGTTTTTAATTCGCTGATTAAAAACTCTGTAAAGCATACACCTAAGGGCGGAAAGATTAAAATATTCGGTCAAATTTTTCCTCAGGAAATCGAAATAATTTTAACAGATACCGGCAAAGGTATTTCTCAAAATGACTCTAAAAAGCTACTAAATCATTCAAATTCCTTCAAAATTATCAGTAAAGCTAAATCTGAGACAGGTATTGGCTTGGATTTTGCTAAGAAGATAGTGGAATTACACAACGGATACATGGATATCCAAAGTGAAATTGATAAAGGCACAACCTTTATCATTAAGTTACCACGAAATTTAACTGACTAAAATAGAAGGTATACATAGTGAATAAATTAATTTTTATCGTTGATGACGAACAGGCTATTTCCAAACTTCTTTCCTATTGGTTAAAAGATAAATGGGGATATGATATCGAAGTTTTTGCAAGCGGTGAAGAAGTTCTAAAGCGTTTATATCAAAAGCCCGATTTAATTCTTCTTGATATTATGCTTCCAGGAATGGATGGTATGGAAGTTCTACAAAGGATAAGACAAGTTGATGAGAATTTGCCTATCATAATGCTTTCAGCTCAGGGTAAAGTTGAAGTTGCTCTGGAATCATTAAAGTTTGGTGCGTATGATTACTTTCCTAAACCAATCGACCTTCAAAAATTAGAACCTGCCATTAAAAATGCTATTAAAGGTTATGACCTTTCTAAAGAAATTGAAAACCTTAGAGAAAATATTAAAAAGGAATACAGCTTTTCTAATATTGTTTCTGCTGATAGCCGAATGCAGGATGTTTTTAAGCTCGTTACAAAAGTCTTGAATAATGACATCACAGTTCTGATTTATGGAGAAAGCGGGACCGGTAAAGAATTAGTAGCCCGTGCAATACACTATAATGGAAATAGAAAAGACAATCCATTCGTAGTTGTAAATTGTGCTTCTATTCCAAGAGAGCTTCTCGAAAGCGAATTATTCGGTCATGAGAAAGGATCATTTACAGGTGCACATCAAAGAAAGCTTGGAAAATTTGAAGTAGCTAATGGTGGAACAATTTTTCTTGACGAAGTTGGTGAACTGGAAATGCTGCTTCAAGCAAAACTCCTCCGAGTAATTCAAGAGAAAGCTTTTGACAGAGTTGGCGGAACAGAACTGATAAAAACAGATGTGAGAATTATATCTGCAACTAATCGCGATCTTAAAGATGCGGTTGAGAAGAAAGAATTTAGAGAAGATTTATTTTATCGTTTGAATTCATTTCCAATTTTTATTCCTCCACTTCGACACAGAAAAGGTGATATACTTGTCTTAGCTCAACACTTCCTTGAATCGCTCAGTAAAAAATTAGGAAAGGAAATTAAGGGATTTTCTAAAAAAGCTCTTAAACTTATTTACGATTATCCTTGGCCCGGAAATATCAGGGAAATGGAAAATACAATTGAACGTTGCATGATAATTGCCGAAAGGGATATTATTGATATAGATGATCTTCCAACTCATTTAAAGACCTCAGATTCAATTATTGCATCTGACTTTACAGGAAACATTTTCAACGATGACACAATCATTCCATTTGAAAAGCTTAAGGAAGAATCAATAAGGCATGCTCTAAAAGTTACCAAAGGCAATATTGTTGAAGCTGCCAAAAAACTTCACCTCGGAAGAGCTACAATCTATAGATTGATGGAAAGATATAATATTGAACATAAAGTTTTTGCTTAAACTCTCAAATCTGGAAAAGGCATAAAATGGATTACTTGCAGGAAACATACGAAGACGTCGTAGTTCAAGTTGTTGATCTAACACGAGCAACACTTAAGGAAGCTGAGGAATTAAAGTATACACTCACGAAAAGTATCGAACAAGGCTATCGCAAAATTGTGGTAGATCTTTCATCTTGTGAATTCATAGATTCATCATTTCTTGGTGCCTTAGTGGTATCACTGAAAAAAGTTACAACAATGGGAGGGGATCTAAGATTAGTTGGATTTCATCCTGCTGTTCATTCAATGATGGAACTAACAAGAATGCATAGAGTGTTTGAATCATTCCCAACTAAAGAGGCAGCCATTAGAAGTTTTGATCAATAACTGTTTGGTAATTTTTGCAACTCATGTGATAGATCAAAGTTGTGTTAGGATAGACTTTTTATTTTGAAAGAATTTATAAAGGTAATCTTCTGCGTGTTACTTATTGGACTGTTAGAAATAGTGATATCAAATGTTACCTGATGAGAAAAAGAAAATACTTGTTATAGATGACGATCTGACTATCCGAAAGCTAATTAAACATCATTTGCTAAATAAGAATTATGAGGTTTCTGAGGCAACCAATGCAATTGATGGCTATGAACAGCTAAGCAAAGCTAATATAGATCTTGTCCTTTGCGATGTAACTATGGAAGGCATCGACGGGTTTACATTCTGTAAAAATGTTAGACAGGATGAGAAATATAAAGTCTTACCCTTTATATTTGTTACAGCTAGAAATAGTCGTGAAGATAAATCAAAAGCGCTTGAAGTGGGTGGTGATGAGCTAATTACCAAACCTTTTGACATGAAAGATCTCATACTCAGAATTCAAACATTATTACGGAGGGCAGAGATATTTAGAATTCATGGAACTAAGAAAAATTTATCCGAATCCTTTTCAAAACAAATCCCCAAAATCCTTTTGGTTGATGATGATCTTTCGCTCACCAAATTGTTTTCGCATTCCTTAAATAAAGAAAATTATAATTGCATTGTTGCAAACTCAGCCGAAGAAGGTTTTAATATTGCCAAAAGTATATCTCCCGATATAATCATATCCGATATAATGATGCCAAATATTGACGGCTTTACTTTTCGTAAAATGGTGCTCGATGATTTTCAGTTAAAATCAATTCCTTTCGTTTTTCTTACAGCCAAAAACAATGAGAAAGATATTCTGGATGGATATAACCTGGATATTACAGATTATGTTATAAAAACATCCGGAACTAAAGTTGTTGTTGCTAAAGTTTCTGCAATCCTAAAAAGTCTAGGAAAAGAAAGACAAAAAATAGTTTCGGAATTGAATTCTGCCGTTGATAATCTGCGAGTTAAAGTTGTTCCGGATAAAAGTCCTGAATTTGGAAATTTTATAATTAATCAATGGCATCAACCTTTTCAAGGAATACCTGGTGGCGATTTCATCGATTATTTTTTATTGAACGAGGATAACCTTGCCATCATTCTAGGTGATGTAATGGGAAAAAAATGGGGAGCATGGTATTTTACCTTTGCTTATACCGGTTATGTTAGAAGTTCGGTTAGAATGGTTCTTCAAAATATAGAAGACTTTGTCCCAAGTAAAATTTTACAGCAAGTAAATAAATCAGTTTATCAGGATTCAAAAATATCAGAGGTATTTACTACACTTTCAATTGTAATTCTGAATAAGCAAAATATGATGTTAAAATATTCCGGCGCCGGGGATATTCCGTTGATGTTTAAAGATAGTCAGACAGGGCAAATTGAAAGAATTTGCTCTCAAGGTTCATTATTAGGCTTTACTGAAGATGGAAAATTTGAAGACACATTTGTTAATTTAAAAAATGGCGATTCTATTTTCATGGTAACAGATGGAATTATGGAATCAAGAAATAAAGATGGAGAAGCTTTCGGTGTGCAGAAATTTAATCAAATTTTAAGTGAAACTAATTCTCATAAAGATGATTTTAACAAGATTAAACTAGATTTTGAGTCATTTACCGACGGGCAATTCGAAGATGACATTAGCATGATCAACATTAAGCTTCCGTAATTTCATCAATTTATTTCTTTCTATCTGTAACAATTTTTATCATGCTTTGTGAGTCAAAGCACAGTAATTACATTATGTTTTAACTATATTTCCATTCAATAAATTGGAGGGTGGGTTGAAAGAGGTTATTAACACAATACGATCGATAAATAGATTTATTTTCTTTAGGGATAAATCTTTGGGCGTTGTATTATTGGCTTCTATCTTGAAAGGATTGACTGCTTTTGTGCTTTTGATAATATCCTTAGGATTCTTCGAATATGTTCAGGGTATAATTTTTGAAAAGCCAGCAGTAATTCTTGACGAGATACATTTCGCAATTGCAGTTCTTGGATTTTTATTAATGTTCGCGGGAAAACTTTTAGAAAGGTTATACGGGAAATATTAACTGATCAAACATTATCGTTCAAGCTCGGCATTCGCCTGAAGTTTGTCGGTCCTGTCGGCTAATTTTAGCTGCTCAACAAGCTCACTTAAATCTCCTTCAATAATATTTGCAAGATTGTAGAGAGTTAACCCAATTCGATGATCTGTAACTCTGTTTTGTGGGAAATTGTATGTTCTAATTTTATCGCTTCTATCACCGCTTCCAACCATATTCTTTCGCTTCGCAGACATTTCGTCGTTCTGTTGTTTCACTTTAATGTCGAATAGTCTTGCACGCAATACCTTCATTGCTTTTTGCCTGTTCTTTAGTTGAGATCTCTCGTCTTGACATTGAACAACTAGACCTGTTGGCAGATGTGTAATCCTGATTGCAGTTTCAACTTTGTTCACATTTTGTCCGCCTGCGCCTCCGGAACGAAACACATCAATTTTAAGCTCACTGGGGTTTATGTCTATTTGAACATCCTCAACTTCAGGTAAAACAGCAACTGTAGCCGCTGAAGTATGTACTCTTCCGCTTCCTTCAGTCTCCGGCACGCGTTGTACACGGTGAACTCCGCTTTCGTATTTGAGATCGCTAAAAACTCTTTCGCCTGTAACCGATAAAACGACTTCCTTAATTCCGCCAAGACCGGTTTCGCTGATATCAACTAATTCAACTCTCCATCCACGAACTTCGGCATAACGAGTATACATGCGAAATAAATCGCCGGCAAAAAGTGCTGCTTCTTCACCGCCGGTTCCGGCTCGTATTTCCATTATAACATTTTTATCATCGTTTGGATCTTTGGGAATTAAAAGAATTTTTATTTCTTCTTCCATAGATTCTTTTTTAGAGATCAGCTCTTTTAACTCTGCATTGGCAAGGTCAGTCAATTCTTTATCGGATGAAGTATCAATTATTTCCTTATTCCCTTCGATATTTGAGAGGAGCTGCCTATAATTTTCATAAGCAGAAACAATTTCGGTAAGATTTATCCTCTCTCGGCTTAAATTAATCACCTTCTCGCGGTTACTTTGATTTGCTGGATCTGACAACTCTTCATTTACCTGATCAAATCTCTCTTTAATTTTTCTAAGTTTTTCTAAAAGATTCATTGTATTTCATAAAATTCGAGAGCAAATATACTAAAGCAGGGATAGATATTCTAAGCAGTTTGTTATAGGGGAATATTTCTGATAGAAAAGACAGAGCCCGACAGGGGGAACATTGCCGGGCTCTAAGAATCGGGAAGTTCTATTTTAGCAGAGTCATCTTTCTACTTATTTCCTTCCCGCTTCCGGTTGAAATTTTATAGATATAAATACCGCTTGATAATCCTTCCGCTTTAAAATTGACTGAGTATATACCAGCATCTTTAATTTCATTTAGCAATACTGCAACTTGGCTTCCTAGAATATTGTATACCTTTAAACTAACATTTGTTTTTTCAGGCAATGTGAAATTTATTTTTGTCGTCGGGTTAAATGGGTTCGGATAGTTCTGGCTTAATTCAAAAGATAAGGGATAACCGATATTAACATTCACTACATTTGAATATTCAAATCTTTCATCAAAATCAATCTGTTTCAATCTATAAGAATATTTTCCTGAAGTTAGGTTTTCATCAATGAATGAATAAGATTGAACTTCTGTTGCAGTTCCTTTGCCTTGAACAAAACCAATTGTCAGCCAGGTATTGTTTTCATTCCGTCTTTGAATTTCAAATCCCCGGTTATTTATTTCGGTTGCGGTCGTCCAGCTTAATGTTATAGAATTATTTTTTATTGATGCACTGAATGAAATTAGCTCAACCGGAATGTTTCCGCTGACTACATTGGAAAAAATAATTTGTCCGCGGATTTCGCCGCCAGGATTATTTGTAGTGTGTACGTTGAAATAAAGCCTGTTTTTAAGAAGTTCAGTAATGATATTTTGAGCAAAACCTGTCCATGTTCCATTTGAATTGCTGTCTGAAAAAGCAATTGGATTAACAACTCCACCTCCAACTCCAGCAGGTGCGTTATGAAAATGAGCAGCAGTAAAATTACTCGAGAGCCCGGCAATGGTTATATCATATTCAATATTTTTTGCAGTATCTGTTAAGACCGCCCATCCGGTTCCTTTAGCATTAGTTGACACAGGATTTGGCGCTTCCTGGCTGCCATCTAACAAGGCAGTAAATCCAATTCCTCCAACATTATGCAATTGATCTCTTATTTCGCCTCCAGGATATTTCTGGGAATGAATATTCACGTAAATATGCTCTTTAATCAGTTTGGCTAAAATGCTGTCAGCAAAACCTGTCCATTGCCCTGATGCAGAGTTTCCTATAAATGAAATTGGATGAACGACACCTCCGCCTACTCCTTCCGGTGCAAGATGTAAATGCGCAGCAGTAAATGGGCTATCTAACTGAGCATAAGTTACATTATAAGTTAAAGCTGATTTATCAGCGCTCAAAACTGCCCAGGCAGTTCCTTTTCCGTTTGTAACTACAGGATTAGGAGTTTCATTATTTCCCTCCAACCTCGCATTAAACATAATTTCTCCTTGCTGAATTAATTGCCCCCGTATCTCACCGCCAGGATTATTAGCAGAATGCACATTGAAGTAGAGCCTATTTTTTATTAGTTCAGAGATAATATTTTCTGAAAAACCTGTCCATGAACCTGTAGATGTGCTATCTGTAAATGTAATGGATTGAACTACGCCTCCCCCAATTCCAGCAGGTGCATTATGAAAATGGGATCCGGTAAGATTACTTGATAATCCTGCAATGGTGACACTATATTCCATCTCACCGCCATCATCTCTTAAAATAGCCCAACCGGTTCCTTTTGCATTTGTTACAACAGGGTTTAGTGTTTCCTGACTTCCATCAAGCATTGCTGTAAAACCGATTCCATCATCAACAGGTATAAGTTGACCTCTTATTTCACCAGATGGATTCGTTGCCGAATGAATGTTTATGTAAATTTCCTGCTTTAAAAGTTTTGCAAGAATACTGTCAGCAAAACCTGTCCATTGTCCTGAAGCAGTATTTCCGTTAAATGTAATTGCTTGAATTACTCCACCCCCAACTCCCGCAGGGGCAAGGTGAAAATGAGCTGCTGTAAAAGTGCTGCTAAGTTGTGCATAGGTAATTTGGTAGGTTAAGGTAGTCATGTCCGGACTTAAGACAACCCATGCCGTTCCAGTTGCAGATGTTGTTACAGGATTTGGTGCTTCCTGGCTGCCATCAAGTTTGGCTGTGAAAAGAATTTGAGAAAAGGATGGAATGGAGAACAATAGTACTAACACAACTAAGATGCAGAAGAATTTTTTGAACATAGAGCCTCCTTGTGATTTGTTGGATATTTTGATATTAGTTTCAAAGCTTTCGTTTGTAGTATAAATAATAATAATTTTGGGACATGAGGTTTGTCCATTATTACTCAATTTCCCATTAGTGTGATACAGAGCATATTATTTGGAATTTATTGGGCGGGAAAGATAGATGATGAATTAAATTCAAAGTTGACGCAATTTTGAGAGTATAAATCACTAATTATCTGGTACCTTATTAACCAACTGAAAATGAATTATGAGAATTTTATCAACAATTATTTTTATCATTATGTTATTAGTCAATCTCAATGCTCAAATTGAAAATGTAGATGATCTTTTTTCGGAATTCAGTAATGATGAATGTCCGGGCACGTCTGTTCTTGTATCTATAAACGGACAAATAGTTTTTGAAAAATCTTATGGCTTTGCAAACCTTGAGGAGAAGAAAAGAGTTGAAACAAAAACCAACTTTCGTTTAGCATCCGTAACAAAGCAATTCACTGCTGCATCAATCCTTATTTTAATTCAGAAAGAATTGCTTAAGCTCGATACAAAGCTAACGGATATATTTGAAGAATTCCCTGACTACGGTAAGAAAATTACGATTAAGAATTTACTGAATCATACGTCCGGGTTGATTGATTATGAAGATTTAATCCCGGATACAGCAACAATCCAGGTAAAAGATGCCGATGTTTTGTTAATGATGTATCAGCAGAGTTCAACTTACTTTGAACCGGGAAATCAATTCAAATACAGCAATACAGGTTATGCTTTACTTGCACTAATAGTTGAAAGAATAAGCGGGCAAAAATTTGCTCAATTCTTAAGTGAAAATATCTTCCAACCCTTGGAGATGAATAGTACAGTTGCGCATGAAGAAGGAATATCAATCGTTGAGAACAGAGCGTACGGTTATTCAAGAGCAGACTCTGGCTGGGCACGTAAAGATCAAAGTATAACAAGTGCAGTTCTCGGCGATGGAGGGATTTATTCAAATGTTGAGGATTTGTTCAAATGGGACCAATCGCATTACACAAATAAAATTCTTTCCGATGAAATTCGTAATGAAGCCATGACCCGGGCAGTTCTTAACGGCGGAGAAAAAATTTATTATGGCTACGGATGGCACTTAAAAAACTATAAGGATAATGAAGTTGTTTATCATACTGGAAGCACTGAAGGATTTAGAAATGTTGTTTATCGAGTCCCATCAAAAAAATTCTCCGTAATCATTTTGACCAATCGAAATGAAGGCGAACCCGAAAAATTAGCCGATAAGATTTTCGGGATTTATTGTGAAGAATAAAGAATAAAAATTTTTCTAAAAAAATAAAAGGCGATCCTAAATAGGACCGCCTTACTTTATTCTTAAATATAATTTTACTTTACCACCATCATCTTCATAGTTTTTACAAAATCATTAATGCTTATTCTGTACAAATAAACGCCGCTTGAAAGACTACTGGCATCGAACTCTACTTCGTATTTTCCGGCTTGCTTTTCTTCGTTGACAAGAATTGCAACTTCCCTTCCTAGTAAATCGTATATTTTTAATGTCACTTGTGCCTTATTTGGAAGCTGGTAGCTGATTTTAGTTGTTGGATTAAAGGGATTGGGATAATTGCCAACTAATTCATATTCATCTGGTATTTCTACAAAATTACTTTCTATACTTATTTTTGGTAATGAAATTTTACTATTAATT
This sequence comes from Ignavibacteria bacterium RIFOXYB12_FULL_35_14, assembly GCA_001803045.1. GTDB lineage: Bacteria > Bacteroidota > Ignavibacteria > Ignavibacteriales > Ignavibacteriaceae > XYD12-FULL-36-8. Next base: position 47,225 of record MHAR01000038.1, read on the forward strand.
ATATTCAGTTCGCTTGCTGCTAGTTCATACCATGGCGAATCTTTTGAACTACTTTTTACTATTTCTTCAAATATGGTTTTACCTTTTTCTGTTTCTTTCAAATCATAAATATATACCATTGCTTTTAGGGATAATACACGATCTTCTTGTTCTTCATCAAGTTTAAGTCTTAACGCTTCATCCAATTTTTCTATCGCTTTTTCACTTTGTTGTATTATTGAAAGTTTTAATGATAATCCCGTTAGTAACTCATATTGTACCGAATTATCATATTTTTCACTTAATGTTCTTTCTATCTCTTCTACTACTGCTTTTGGTTCAAGATAACAACTTAAGCTTTTTATGTGCTGTTCTGCTGAATATGAATTGTACTTACTCTCTTTGTTCTCTGTAAAATGTTTCTTATATCTATCTGCTGAAGATTCATACTCTGATATATTTTGCTCAAAGTTTGCTATCTGTAAATCTTCAGGTAATGCCGATTCTTCATCATAAGCATAAACAGGGTTGCTTAAATTTGACTTCTGCTGCGGATTCGGATCACTTGTTAAATATGGTATCCAGCGAACCAAACCATACAAAGTGCTTGTACCCAATCCTTCATCATCCCCCCACCAATTATTACATGCAAATATCATTTGACTTGTAGAATTATATACTTCATATCCCGTGTTATTTAGTATTGAATTATACCCTCCGAGACTCGCTGGCGGTTCTCCAAGATTTGGAAATGATGAACCGATTATTCTTATCGCTCTATTTGAATAGTTATTCCCGGTAACTATGTTGTACCCGCCGAAGTTATAACTTGAGTTATAGTTTAGATTAGGACTTGCCGAACCATAACATGCTAAACCATAAGAACTATTGTTGTTAAA
>MHAR01000039.1:0-32961 GCA_001803045.1 Ignavibacteria bacterium RIFOXYB12_FULL_35_14
TGTTATGACGTTTCTTGTTATCATTTTTACCCACTTACTTCCACGATGAGCCTAAGTTTTAATGGTTATCAATTGTCTTGCTTTAAAAGAGGAAAACTGTCGGGCTTTGAGGGCAAAAGTCCGACAGTTTGAGTGTCATCTTGTGGAGGGTGCTATGCTTAAAACTATTATCTATTTCTCGGTAATATTACTCAAGCAACGTGCCATTCGAATAATCATTGATTACTTCTCAAATTCAAAACATTTAATTCAATAAATGGGGAAATCGTAATTCTTACGTTGAAAAAGACAGTTTTACAAGTAATTATATCTTGATGAAAGTAAAAATTCGTCTTTGTGAATAAAGGGGATTTTAGGATTTAATTTTTGTAGCTTTTAGTTGAAATGGGAAGGATACCGACTGACATAATTTGTTAAGTATGTCAGTCGGTACTGTTGTGTCATCATAAAGGAGGGATGCTATGCTTAAAACTGTAAGAATCGTTGGTACAATCAAAATGCCATCAAAAATTGCTTGTTTTTAATCAGTTTACACAGTTATATTTATCTCAAGTTCAGAATAATTATACTTCTGAAAGATTTTGAGACATATTTAAGAGGATAAATGATTAGCACTTTAAATACTGAAGTTGAAATTGATTACCGTGATGAGATTCTTAAACTAAAAAAAGGATCAAATGCAGTGATCTTAGCTCATTATTACCAGGAATCCGAAATTCAGGACTTAGCTGATTTTGTTGGGGATAGCCTGGAATTAGCTCGCAGAGCAAAATCAACAAATGCAGATATAATAGTATTCGCAGGCGTTCATTTTATGGCAGAGACAGCAAAGATTCTCAGCCCGCATAAACCCGTTTTATTACCTGACTTAGAAGCTGGGTGTTCATTAGCGGATAGTTGTCCCGCACCATTATTCAAAGCATTCAGGGAGAAGCATCCGGATCATGTTGCCATTACATACATTAACTGTACTGCGGCTGTTAAGGCATTAAGCGATATTATTTGCACATCAAGCAATGCCGAAAAAATAATTAACCAGATTCCGAAAGATCAACCGATACTTTTTGCTCCGGATAGAAATTTGGGAAAATACTTGATAAAGAAAACCGGAAGAGATATGCTTCTATGGGATGGAACTTGTATCGTTCACGAAACATTCAGCGAACGAAAAATAATAGATCTTCAGACTGAATATCCAGATGCAAAACTAATTGCTCATCCCGAATGTGAAGATGCTTTGCTGAATCGTGCCGATTACATTGGCTCGACAAGCAAGCTGCTTCAGTTTACCAAGGAAGATTCAAGCTTAAGCTACATTGTTGCAACTGAGGTTGGAATAATTCACCAGATGAAGAAAGCATCGCCGCATAAAAATTTTATACCTGCTCCGCCCGAAAAGAATAATTGTAATTGCAACGAATGCCCTTATATGAAATTGAATACACTTGAGAAGCTTTATCTTTGCATGAAGAATGGTAAACCTGAAATAACGATGGATAAAGAGATACTTCTAAAAGCTTTAAAACCGATAGAACGAATGCTTGAGATGAGCTAAGATTTTTTAAGAATTATTTTTATTGTTGTCCCTTCTCCGATCACAGAATTTTTAACGAAAATTTTTCCTTTATGATAGACTTCAATTATTCGCTTAGAAAGACTTAGCCCTAAACCCCATCCTCTTCGTTTTGTGCTGTAACCCGGCCGGAAAATATCTTTCCTTCTCTTTAGATCAATTCCTTTTCCGTTATCTGCAACATCAATTTCTATTTCTTTTCGCGCCTCCTTAACGGTTATCTCAATTTTTCCCTGCTTATGGTCAATTGCATCAAGAGCATTTTTGATGAGGTTCTCAATTACCCATTCAAATAACTCTGAATTTAACTCTGCATTTGCTTGTTTATCACCCTGCAGAATGATCTCAACGCTTTTACCTAATTGAGGAAGCCTGCGTGCAAAATATTCTTTGACTTTATAGATCTCATCATAAACCGAAAGTTTTTTTAATTCGGGAACTGCTCCGATTTTTGAAAAACGGTAGGTGATCTTATTCAATTTTTCTACGTCATCTGTAATTTCGTTAGTAATGTCCAACACTCTGTCTTTGTCGTGATAATGCATTTTCAGCATTTCAATCCATCCCATCAAGCTTGAAATTGGCGTTCCAAATTGATGTGCTGTTTCTTTAGCCATCCCGACCCATATGTTGCTTTGCTCACTTTTTTTAATATTGCTGAATCCGATATATCCTAAAATTATAAAGAGAGCTGCTATTAAGATTTGAAGGTAAGGATAATATTGCAATCGCTCTATCAGGTCTGAATCACCATAATGAATTTTTTGAAGAATAATACTATCAGCATATGCTACGAGAATTGGATTATGCTGTTCATCCATTTCTTTTATTTTCTTCTCAAAAAAATCTCTCAATTGTGTTTGAGATAGAGTAGTATCATACCTTACATTTCGTATTTCACTTCGGTTAACAAGATTTAGGGCATCATTCGCATCGGTAATGACAAGAGGAAAATCTATAGGTCTGATAATGTTTTCAAAAAGGAAAGTCAAATCAGCACCAGAATCTGTAGTGTTGGCAATATATTCTATACCCCTCGCATACAGCTCAACAATTTGCTTTTCTTTTTCCTGAAGCTTTTGCACCAAATTTTGAGTGTAGAATAACGTGCCTGCAGCTATAAGAATAGCAACTATCAATAAAAAGATTTTGAAGTTTACCGAAGCAGGTCCGCCGGACATTTTCATAGAGATAAATCCAATTACTTAAGAATTAACTTAAACAGGGGTAAAGCTATTCGAATTAAACCAAAATTCGTGTGCAATTTTTCGGTATTATTTTTAGTTTGTAAAGAACGTTTGATCTCTTTTGGGACCGACTGAAACAATTTTAATTTTCATTCCGGCTTCTTTAGAAATAAAATCTAAATACTCTTTAGTCTGGCTTGGTAAGTCGGCAAATGCTCTGCAATTTGAAATATCTTTATTCCAACCTTTAAGAGTTTCATACACAGGTGTGACGGTTTGAAGTCTCTCAAAATCAGTTGGAAATGATTTTAAGATATTTCCGTTTAGTTTATAGCCGGTGCAAACTTTAATTTCAGAAAAATCACTCAGCACGTCGAGCTTGGTAATTGCAACTTCCTCAATACCGTTTATCATCACAGAGTAGTTAACTAAAAATGCATCGAACCATCCGCACCGTCTTGGTCTTCCTGTTGTGGCACCATATTCAACGCCGATTTTTCTTAGCTTATTGCCATCATCATCAAGCAACTCTGTTGGGAAAGGCCCATAACCAACTCGAGTTGTGTAAGCTTTAACAATTCCGAGTACATTATCAATTTTGTTCGGTGGAATTCCTGTTCCTGTGCATGCACCGCCGGATGTTGGACTTGATGAAGTAACAAAGGGGTAAGTACCATGATCAACATCTAAAAGTGCTCCTTGGGCACCTTCAAGTAATATTGATTTTCCTTGTGCGATAGCGTTATTCAGATATGCAGGAATATCTTTAATGTACTTGTCAATCTTTTTGTCAAATTCTAAGTACTGGTGAATTATCTCTTCAACATTCAGCTCTTCTTTTTCATATACTTTTTTCAAGAGATTATTTTTTTCTTCAAGATTTTTTCTGATTTTTTCTTCCAGAGTTTTCCTATTCAGTAAATCAACAATCTTAATTCCTTTTCGGGCGTACTTGTCTATATAGCATGGACCAATTCCTCTGCCAGTTGTTCCAATTTTGTTATCACCGCTTTCTTGAATAGAATCAAGAAGCTTGTGATAGGGCATTATAAGGTGAGCATTGTGACTGATAAATAATCTCCCGTCAACATTAATATTATTTTTTTCGAGGAGTGCAATTTCATCAAGCAGCGCTGTCGGATCAATCACAACTCCATTTCCAATTATGCAAACAACACCTTCGCGTAAAATACCCGATGGAATGAGATGCAGTATGTATTTACTATTTCCGATTTCAACAGTGTGACCCGCATTGGCTCCCCCCTGATATCTTGTAACTATATCATAATTCTCACTTAAGATATCGACAATTTTGCCTTTGCCTTCATCGCCCCATTGGCCGCCGACCAGTACTGTAACGCTCATGAATTTTCCTTTGGTAGGTAAATTAGCCCCGTTCTGCGGGACAAAATAAAACTCCGAATTATAAATCCGGAGTTTAAGAAATAGTTATTTAAGATTTTTTACTTTGCAAAACTTGCTACTGCTTCGTCTATGGTTTTATAAGTCTCGAATATTGTTATAAGCTTTGTAATTATTAACAGGCTTTCAATTTTATCTGTAACGCGAGATAACCTGAATGTTCCCTCGGATTTTTTTACGGTAGTTAAAGCACCAATGAGCATTCCAAGTCCGGAACTGTTCATAAATTTTACATCGTGCAAATCAACAACAATATTTTTTTTGCCCTCATCAATCAGCTTATGCAGCATATCATTAAATTCTTTAGTCTCCTCACCGCCCATTACATTTCCTTTAAGTTCAATTAGAACAGCATTATAACGTTCACTAATTTTTGTTTTCATGAATAACTCCTTAATATTTCATTGAAATTTAATTAGATGGATTTTCTAAAGCAAGTAAGAATCTTTAAATATCACAGCGATTAACAAAAATTATATTTATTTAATCCTGAAAGCCAATCTTCTGTCCAACATATGATTTTGATTTCAAAAACTATCACTTTCAATTGTTTAATTATAAACTGAGTTCATTTCTTTTTACTTTTACGGAACCAATCAGCAATTATTTCGTCTAAAAACATGAAATTCAACAAGAAAAAAGTAAACTTGCAAAATCCACAGATTTTATCTTTAGATGATGATTTCTCTCTTATAAAAAGATTTATTGAAGGAGATGAAACCACATTTAGACTGCTTGTTCAACGTCATAAAGACAAGGTTCGTAATCTAACTTACTTAACTCTTGGCGGTGATGATTTAGTTGACGACATTGCTCAGGATGTGTTTCTAACCGTTTATAAAAATCTGAACAAGTTTCGTTTCGAGTCTCAATTTTCAACCTGGCTGTATAGAATTACCGTCAACAAGTGCAAAGATCATCTAAGGAAAAAACGAATAAGAAATATTTTTACAAGTATAAAGGAAGATGAACAAGAGCCGGTTTATCATTCTTCGCATGAAACTAAAGATACAGCAGAAATAGTTAGAAAGGCTGTTAAAGAACTACCTGATAAGCTGAGAATTCCTCTAATGCTTAAAGACTTAGAAGGGTTTAGTTATCAGGAAATTGCAAAAACTGTGAGTTGCGAAATTGGTACTGTTAAATCCCGAATTTTTAGGGCACGGGAAGGATTAAGAAATATCCTAAAGCCATATGAAAAGGAGCTGATGTTATGAATAAATTTTACAAAGAATATGAAATGCTCTCTGCCTATATTGATGGGGAGCTTACTAAAGAAGAAGTTAAATATATAGAAGATAAATTAGCAGTATCAAAAGATCTTCAGCAAAAACTTACCGAACTTAGGCGAGTTAAGGAATTATCACAATCTTCATTTCAAAAAGTTATCGAATCCCCATATTTTGAGACTAAGCTGATTGCCAGTTTAAATTCGGAGAGTTCTTCGGAATATAAAATAAAGAAATGGATTCCTGTACTCGGAATTTCTTTAACAACAATCGTTCTAATGCTATTCTTGAGATCTAATCCCAAATTTTTTGATACGATTATTGAAGAGCAAAAAACAAAATTAGCCGGGCTTTATACTGAGAATTTAAAACCGCTTTTTATTACAGCCGGTTTGACCAACGAAGATATTTTTGACTTTGCGTTATACCGAAAACTTCCGCTTGATAAAGAACGCGGTCAGTATCTGATGATTGGTTCTAACGAAGATGGTTCTAATTATTTTGAAATTAAAACTGCTTCAATAGTTAAGAAAGGAAATGACTTTGAAAAGTTTATTGCAGCATTAGACCTTAACGAAAAACAAAAACTTCAAATCGATTCTATTCTCGAATCATATGCCAATGATATGCAAGGACAAATCCTTGTAAACGAGAATAACACAGTTGCAATAAGTCCTAAGCTTTGGAATTATAACAAAGCAATCTTTGCTGATGTAATGGCATTTGCAAAAGATGCAAACGGTGTGCAATTCGTAAAAATAGCACCAGCCGGATTTCGTGACATCAATAGACCTCAGCTTGTAGAAATTGCTGAAGTTGTGAAAGCTGCAAGTGACAGCGATTATATTTTCATGACACCCGATACAATTTTTATTGAAACGTTCAGATTTGACAAGGAAAAATTCGATGATGAAATGAGAAGGATGCAGGTTGAAATGAAAAAGAATTTAAAAGAAGCCGAAAATCAATTACGTCAGCAGAATTTCATTCTTAACATCGATAAAAATATTGTTAAGCTGAGAACTAAAGGCGGTAAGGAAAATAAATTAGAAGTCTTCATTGATACCAACATTTGCCGGGTTCAAATCCCTGACATGCACTTTGATTGGTCGGAAATTTCGTTACCGAATTTCGACGATCTCGAAACTCAGATTGCAGCGGCGACTAAGAATTTGCAATCCTTTACAATTAAAATTCCGAAAGAAGGGCACAGCAGGCAGAAATTTGAGTTCAGAGTTGACGTTAGAGATTCAGCTCAAAAATTTAATTTTGATATTGATATACCCAATTTCAAAACTCCGATTCTCCCTGATACATTTATGAATGACTCGACATTTAGTGAACTCTATAACTTAAAAGCTGACTCTATTTCAAATTTGTTTAGGCAGCTCATGGATGATTCAATGATTTTTTATCAGAAAGACTTTCAGATTGAAATGAGGGAATTCCAAAAGGAAATGAAAAAATTGAGAGAGGAATTGCTCCGGCTTCAAAAGGATTTGAAAAAGGAACCTACCAAAGTAAAAGAAGTAGAATCATTAGAAATCTAACCAAATTTTAATCTTTGTGTCTCTGCGTCTTAGCGGTAAAAAATATCACCGCAAAGACGCTAAGTCGCAAAGGTAACAGCAGCCCGCATAAAACCACTCCATAGTAATCAAGCAAGAATTGCTTATTTTTGCACTCATCAGCAAAATAAGCCGTCTATTGAACCTTTCTTTAAAGGTAAGCTTGATTATTCTATTTTCAAAACGGAAATAGATAGTGTAGATTAAAATTCAATATAAATTTATCAAATATATGATTCGTCACATTTCTGCTGAAAATTTATTGCGAAACCTCAAAGTGCAACTGCTGCTTGTATTCGCGGCGGTGTTGTTCATTTTGAAATTATTCTTCTCACCGGTTGAATCATTCGGCCTCATCCTACTCAACGAAGCATTAGTAATTTCGGCGGTAGCTTTCCTTCTTTTTTCTATAAACGATTTTATAAGCAGCGGTAAATTTAATTTACTGTCACTTGTTATGAATCTTGGCATATTAAATGCGATCATGTTCTTTTTCATAACCTTTTCGGACTCAATTCTCAATTTGTTTTATAGCAATCTCGGCGACAAAATTAAAAATCCCGATTTAATTTACACGATAATATCCTTTTTCTATGTTTCAATTTTTGTCAGCTCGCTCTGTTACATTTTTTTAACATTCAAACAATTTTACTTTACCGGGCACAAATACGAGCGCAGCATTTATTTCAACACTATGACAATATTCTTTCTGTTATCGGTATCTACTGCCTTTTTAGATAAATTTCCCGAATTATCATACATCAACCATACTTTTTTAATAATCTCGATAATATTAATCGGAATCAATTCGATTAGAATTTCTTGGATTGCCTTTTTATCGAAGAAGGAAAAATTGCTCCTGCTAATTTTATCTGTTGTGATCTTGACTTTGTTTATACTGAATCTTATAAAAAGCGGTGACGATACTACACACTATAAAATATTAAATGGCTTTTCACCCGCTCTCAATAATTTTTTACAATTGATGATGATTTATGGGATAGGATATTTCAGCATATTATTCTTTACAACATTGTTTCATATTCCTACAGCAGAAGCTTACGATCGCAAAGCAAAGGAAGTTTCTTCTCTTCAATATTTCAGCCGTTTAATTACACAGGTATTAGACTTTAATGATTTAGCAGAAACAATCACTGATATTGCTATTAAGGTTTGTAATGCAGATGCCAGTTGGATTTCATTGAAGCAAGATGGTGAGAGCAGGATAGTTGCAAATAAAAATATAGGTTTTGTTGATGCTGATTCCATTACAAAATATATTTTGAATGAATCCAAACCATCACTTGAGAAATTGGAAAAGACTATTTACCAGTTAAGTCCGCTTCATGATATTCCACAATTATCAGAAAAATATTCAAGCTTAACTGTCTCCATTCTCCGAGTTCACTCGGAAATTAAAGGGTACCTATTTGCTGCAAAAAAAGGCGATTCGATATTTGATGATGAAGATAAGGATGCTCTTAATACATTCACCGATTATGCATCTGTTGCAATTGAAAATGCAAAGCTGCTTGAAGAATCGATTGAGAAACAAAGGCTTGAAAAGGAATTGGATGTTGCCCGCGAAATTCAAAAAAAAATATTACCGAGCAAAAATCCCGAATATGACGGCTTAGACATATCTTCTACATTTATTCCTGCTTTTGAAGTTGGCGGCGATTACTACGATTTCTTTGAGATAACAGAAAACAAACTCGGTTTTGTAATTGCAGATGTATCGGGCAAAGGTATCAGTGCAGCGTTTATAATGGCTGAAGTAAAAGGAATTTTTGAATCACTTTCCCAAACTTCGCTGTCGCCCAAAGAAATTCTTATCAATGCTAACCAAATATTAAGAAGAACTTTAGACAGAAAAAGTTTTGTAAGCGCGGCGTATGGTCTGCTCGACCTTAATGAACAAAAACTATTTTTAGCTCGTGCCGGTCATTGTCCAATTCTGCTTCTTCGTGATGGTGTTACGCAAGATATAAGACCATCGGGTTTAGGATTAGGTTTGAACTATACAGCATATTTTGCTTCAACTCTCGAAGAAATCAAGTTGGATCTTAAAGAGAATGATGTTTTAGTTTTATTTACTGATGGTATAACTGAGGCGAAAAATTCCGAGAAGGAAGATTTCGGAGAAATGAATTTTGAAAAAATATTAATTGAAAATAGTCATCTAAGCGCAGAAGAAATATCAAATGAAGTTATAAAAGGAGTAACATTATTTTCTCAGAACACAACACAGCATGATGATATTACTTTAGTTATTTTTAAGTTTAAACAAAAGTTTAATTTATTTGGAGAAAAAGAATGGCAGAATTCAGTACTTCAATCAAAGACCAGGGTAATATAAACATAGTATATCTCAAGGGATTTTTGGATGCTCACACAGCACCCTCGCTTGAGAACACCTTTTCCGGTTTGGTTGATAAGGGCAGATATCAAATTGTTGTAAACTTTAAAGACCTTGCATACATAAGCAGCGCGGGTTTAGGAGTATTCATGGCTTTTATTGAAAAGATCAGAGAAAACAATGGCGATATCAAGCTCTCAAGCATGAGCGATAAAGTTTTTAACATTTTCGATTTGCTCGGCTTTCCGCTTCTTTACGAAATATTTAAGACAGAAGAAGAGGCGGTTAAAAAATTTAATGAGATAAAATAAATTGAGAACAAGTAAAACCAAATCGAAGCAAAAACAGCTTCTTATTAAAAGCAGAACCGAAAACTTAACTACTGTAAGGGAATTCGTAAGCTTGGCTGTTGAAGAGGTTAATATTCCTCAAGACATTGCAGGCGATATTGTGCTGGCCGTTGATGAAGCTTGTACAAATATCATCAAGCATGCGTACAAATTTTTCCCGGATGGTGATATTACTATTCAATTAAAATATTCTGAAAAAAACATTAAAGTAAAAATCACCGATCACGGTGCATCTTTTTCTCCCGAATCTGTTCCGACTCCAGATCTGAAAAAATATTTTGAAGAAAAACGCGTTGGCGGACTTGGAATGTATCTGATGAAATCGCTGATGGATGAGGTACATTATAAATCTGTTCCCGGTAAATACAACCAGGTTCTACTAACCAAGAAGTTAAATTCAACCAATTAACATGAATGATTCTGAAAATCTTAAAGCAAGAAGAAATTTAAAGGCTCTTGTTGAGCTAAGCAGAGTTATAAATTCAAGTCTCGATCTAGAATTCATTTTAAATAATCTTTTACTTACTTGTCTCGGAAAATTTCTTACCACAAGAGGATTTATTGCACTTAATTTAAATGGCTCACTTCAACCTAGAGCTAAAAAGGGAATAACCGATGAACAATTTCAAAATTTTCCGGTAATAAAAAACAAAACCGAATTGCAGAGTGAACAATTCAAAGAATATTTAACTTCCATTAATATCTTGGCATTTGATGAAATATGTTCCTTCCAGGAATGTCTCGGAATAATTGCCTTAGGAGAAAAATTAAACAAGGCTCCATATTCGGATGATGATCTAGAATTTTTGCATACAATCACAAACATTGCTGCAACAGCCATTCAAAACTCGCTTATGCTGAGTGAACTAAAGAAAACCAATCGAATTCTTGATTCAAGAATTAGCCGTCTTAATTCCCTTTTTGAATTGAGTAAAGAATTCGGTTTGTTTTCAGAATCTACGAAGGTAGCTAGACTTTTAGTTTATTCTGTCATTGGGCAGTTTCTCGTACAAAAATTTGCGGTTGTATCATTCGAAGGTAAGAACTTAAAGATTTTAGAATCCAAGTTCCCACAAGATGAATTATTAAATGCTCTCAAAAATTGTAACACTAAACTCATAACTAGTTCGATTTCTAAAAAAGAAATTGAAGCGGATTATACTGATTTGCAAAAATTTGGTATTGAGCTTATTGTACCCATGCAGCTTCAAGGCGAAACAAAAGGATTAATACTTTTGGGAAAACGAGCAAGCGAATCTGAATATTCAGAAGCTGATATCGAGTACATATATTCAGTTGGAAGCTTAGCAATTGTGTCGATTGAGAATCAAAGATTATTTAAAGAAGCATTAGAAAAACAAAAGCTTGAAGAAGATTTAGAAATTGCTCATGATATTCAGAAGAATCTTCTTCCGCATAAAATCCCTCAGTTTACCAATTTTAATGTAGTTGCCAACACTGTATTCTCAAAGCAAGTTGGCGGTGATTATTACGATGTTATCACGTTAGATAATAATAATTTCTGTATTGCCATTGCAGATGTATCCGGTAAAGGCGTTTCTGCCGCATTAATGATGGCTAATCTGCAGGCATTCTTAAAAACGATTTGCAAACAGGGCATGCAAATTGACGAAGCTACCGGTTTGATCAACGATCTGATCACAGAAAATACAACTGAGGGAAAATTCATAACATTTTTCTGGGCAATAATTGAAAATGACAGCAAGCAAATGCTTTATGTTAATGCAGGACATAATCATCCATTATTGATCAGGAAAGGGAAAATTAAAAAATTAGATAAAGGCGGAATTATTCTTGGTGTAATGAACACTATGATTCCTTACATCTCCGAACGGCTGCAGCTTGAAACGGATGATGTAATGATTTTGTTCACTGATGGTGTCTCTGAGGCAATGAATCAAAAAGGAGAAGAATTTACAGATGAAAGATTGGAAAAATTAAGTTTAAGTTTGGTTGAAAAGCCAGCAAAAGATATTTCCGATACAATTCAGAAGGAAGTAAGTAAATTCGCTTACGGTACAGTTCAATCGGATGATATTACGTTGATGGTTATAAAAGTTAAGTGAAAATTTTTTGTATGATTATATCTAAGATTTAGCCCGAATAAATTCTAGGGAGTGATCGGATACCGGATGCAAGAAACCTTACCAATCTTAATTCTAGATATTGCTGTACAATCAATAAGCTAATAAGGTCAAACTATCACATATTCGATTGTTACTAAGGTTAGGAAAAATTAGGATAAGGTCTAGCATTAGACCCAATGACATCAATAATGGTACAGAAATAAAAATGAAAGAGGAATTATATAAAATGAAAACCTTAGTAACGGTGACAGGCAACCAATTTATCAACCTTATTAGCTTATTATAAATCAATAAATTGTATGATAAAAACTTAGACGAGAAATTTAAACCATGCAAAGCATAAAAAATTTTCTTGAAAAAAATCAGAAAGGGATAGTTATTATCTCGTTCATCCTGTTGTTTTGTATTGGACTTGTAAATTTTGCGTTCATTTTCATAATAAACGCAACTTCCAACGATGAGTGTCTATGGATACCAGAAAAGGCAGGTAAAGACAGTGTAATCATAGTATTTGATAAGGTTAAAGTAGATGGTGTTGCGTGGAAGGCAGGAATCCGGGATGGGGATCAGCTTATTACCATAAAGAATATCAATATCCATGATATTTTTAAAGCACAAAGAATTCTCAATGAATTTAAGAAAGGTCAATTAGCGGATTATACAATTAAAAAAGGCGATAAACTTCTTAACACAAAAGTTGAGATCAAGAAACTAATCAAAATGGATCAATTCGCTTTTATGCTGATGGCTCAAATTTGGTTAATTATCGGATTCATCGTCTTAATGGCTCGTCCCAATGGTTATATTCAAAGATTATTTTATAAGATCAGTGCGGCTTTCATTGTTTTATTTACCTCAGTCTATTTCTTAGGATTAGGAACCGATGTCTCTCGAATTTATTTTTATATGCTGGATTATATTTGGACCATCGGAGGATTTTATGCATCATTTCTAATTCTCCGATTCTTTTGGAGTTTTCCGCAGTCATTTAAGTTTGCTGAAAAAAAATGGGTGAAAAAATTATTACAAATCGCTCCGATTGTTTTGATCATTGCTTCATACATTGTGCGTCATATTTTTGTGTATCCTTATGAAGGTTTTAATAATGTTGCTCTCGGAATAATTATTGTAAATAATATTTTGATATTTACTGCGCTTGTAACGGGATTAGTTTCCCTGTATATCAACTATTTCCGAATCAAAGACAAAGCTCAGCGTAAACCAATTTATATTATTCTTTTTGCTTACACCTTAGGAGTTGCAAGTTTACTTTATACAAGCTTTATTGCCCCAGCAATTTCTGATACTATCTTTAATTCTCCAGAATATTATACTCCGATTATTGTTATTGCCTTTCTACCAATTGCTTTTGGTTATTCAATTTTTAGATATCAATTGATGGATGTTAGCATTGTCATAAAGAATGCAATAATTTACGGGGCAGCTACATTAACAATTGCAGCAGCTTACTTTTTGGTAATTTATCTCTTAGGGCAGGGAATAAGTCAGGCGATTGGAACTCAATATCAAGGAATTATAGCAGGTATTGTATTCATAATATTTGCTTTGGTTTTTCAATCAACTAAAGACAAATTCCAAAATTTTTTAACAGCAAAATTTTATCCCGAACAGTTTGCGTATCAAAAAGTACTTGTAAAATTCAGCACCGATATCTCCAGCGTGGTTGGGCTTGAAAATATTCTCGACAAAACATATGAGACATTCACCAATGCTCTTAAGATTAATAACTTCGGCATTATGGTTAGAGGAAACAATAATGGTGATTTGGTTTTAGTGAGAAGCAAAGGAATCAAGAATAAAGAAATTACTATCAGCCAATCGAATGTAAGCGAATTTATTGAGCAGAAAAAATCGTTATCAAAATTACCCTCCATCGAACGGGAAGAGTTTGTGAGTGTATGTAAAGAAAAAAGTGTTAGCTTGGTTGAAAATGATATCTATACAATAATTCCAATGATTGTAAAATCAAAAGTTGTTGGAGTATTGCTTTTCGGATTAAAACATTCCGGTGCACAATTTTCTTATGAAGATTTAGAACTTTTAAATGCAGTAGCAAACCAAGCAGCAATATCAGTTGAGAATGCACGTCTATATGAAACCGAGAAACAAAAACTTTCTATTGAAAGAGATCTTGATCTTGCAAGAAAAATTCAGCAAGGATTATTGCCAGGCTGTATACCTAAAGTAAATAAGTTAGACATTTGCGGACAAATGATTCCTGCTATGCAAGTTGGCGGCGATTATTATGATCTTATAAAAATTTCCGACACAAAAATATTTGTAGTTGTTGGTGATGTTTCGGGTAAAGGACTTTCTGCTTCTTTGTACATGGCTAAGCTGCAGACAATGATACAGCTTGCATGCACTATTGACAAAACACCCAAACAAATTTTAGTTGATATAAATAAAAGACTTTATGAATCGCTCGAGCGAAGCTGGTTTGTTACAATGACTCTTGCGCTATTTGACAGCAGCACCAACACTGTGAAGTTTTGCCGTGCCGGTCATATGCCTTTGATTACTGCAAATAATGGAGCCATCAATTCCTATAAATCTAAGGGAATTGGAATTGGATTGGAAAGCGGAATTATTTTTGAAAGCAGCTTAGTCGAAGAAGAAGTCAGCTTTAGTCATGGACAAATCTTTGCATTCTTTTCGGATGGAATAACCGAAGCAATGAATGAATCGAATGATCTTTTTGGTGAAGAAAAACTTTCTGAACTCCTGAAAAACAAATCCGTAAAAAGTTCTAATGAGTTGATGGATGAAATTTGGGAATCTATAACTCAGTTCAGAGGACAAGCCGAACAAAGCGATGACATGACGATGGTGTTAGTAAAGGTAGTATAACCTAAATCCTAACCAGTATTCTAAAATTCTCCACTTCAAGTGCTAAACTAAAAAGAATTTGCTATTTTTAGTAAAGTTCCTTTTCAATATTTCTTAGCACTTATGACTAACAACAACTCTAAATCACTAGAATCCTGGATTTGGGATGCTGCGTGCGCCATTAGAGGAGCACAAGACGCACCCAAGTACAAAGACTTCATACTACCACTAATCTTTGTTAAACGCCTCTGTGATGTATTCGATGATGAAGTCAGTCGAGTTGTCGAGAATGTTGGCTCAAAAGAAAAAGCCCTAAAGCTAATTGCCAAAGACCGTAAGCTCACACGTTTCTACATACCACTTCGACCTGAAAATCTGGACGAATCCACCTGGTCGGTTATCCGAAAATTATCTTCAAAAATAGGTGAACAGCTTACCGATTTTATGCGCTCGATAGCTCGTGAGAATTCGAGATTGCAAGGAATTATTGACCGAATAGATTTTAACGCCACTACACACGGACAGCGAGATATTGAAGATGATAGACTAAGCAATCTTATTGAGGAGATAAGTAAAAAAAGATTAGGTCTTAACGATGTTGAACCGGATATAATCGGAAGAAGCTATGAATATCTAATCCGTAAATTCGCTGAAGGCGGTGGACAGAGTGCCGGAGAGTTTTATACTCCAATGGAAGTTGGTTTAATTATGGCACGAATACTTGACCCTGAACCCGGAATGGAAATGTACGATCCCTGTACCGGCTCTGCTGGATTGCTAATTAAACTTCAGATTGCACTTCAAGAGAAGATGAACTTACGCGCAAAAACTAAATATGCACCGTTGAAGCTCTACGGACAAGAGTATTTAGCGAACACGTGGGCAATGGCTAACATGAATATGGTTATTCACGATATGGAAGGTATTATCGAAATTGGCGATACAATGAACAATCCCAAATTTCGGGAAGGAAATAAACTCAAAAAGTTTGATCGTGTTGCTGCTAATCCGATGTGGAACCAAAGCTTATTTAACCAAAAGACTTATGAAAACGACGAACTAGAAAGATTTCCTGCTGGCTATCCGCCAAACGGAACCGCCGATTGGGGATGGGTGCAGCATATTCTCGCTTCTTTGAATGATTCCGCCAGAGGCGGAGGAAGGGCAGCCATTGTTTTAGATACTGGAGCAGTCTCACGAGGATCGGGGAACCAAAGCACAAATAAAGAAAAAGAAATCCGTAAGTGGTTTGTTGAAAACGATTTTATTGAAGGTGTTCTTTATTTACCAGAGAATCTTTTTTACAATACTTCTGCACCTGGTATAGTTCTATTCCTCAATAGAAATAAACCATCCGGTAAGAAAGATAAAATTTTACTCATTAATGCTTCCAAAGATTTTATTAAAGGACAGCCCAAAAACTATATACAGGAAGAAAACCAAAAAAAAATTGTCGATACTTTCCTTAATTGGCAAGAGATTGAAAAGTTTAGCAAGATAATAGCCAAAGATGAAGTTGTAAAAAATGATTATAACTTATCTCCGACCCGATACATTCACACAGCCGATGAAGAAGTTTACAGACCAATTGGAGAAATTTTAGAAGAACTTAAAGAACTCGAACAAGAATCAAAAGACATTGATGGAGAATTGAAAATTATTTTTCAGAAATTAGGTTATTAAAAATCATTATTAACGAATAAAATTCAAATATGAAAAACATCTCCAATAAAACAGTTACGTACAGTTTGTTGGCTCATATTAATGACCATAGTTATGGCATAAAAGATCTTTCAGACATTTTTATTCCATTAGTTAAAAGAACTCTAGCAAAAATGGGTGAGAATGGTTTTATTCAAGGTGAACACATTAAGGAGATTAAAACTAATGTTGATGAAATGTGTCATTTGGATATTCCTTTTCCCTTACTGGATAAAATATTATATAAAATTTCGACTGATATTAGGAATAATCAAGGAACTCAATTTTCTATATATAATGACAAATCATTTCAGATAAATAACTATATCTTTATAGATTACGAAGAAGAAATAATAAAAACAGAATCTGAAATTGAGAAAATAGAATATTTATTTAACTCTTATCTCGAACTAAAAGGAGTAAAAGCTAGTCCAGACAATTCACTTTTTGAATTTATTGATAAAAATAGAATTCAATTATTTGATTATTTCGTGAAAAAGAAACTTAGTGAGTCCGAAAAAGATTTTTATTTACAAGCAGAATTTTTATCAAAAATCAAATCTGATCCCATTTTATATAAAACACTCTGTAGAATATACCTTGGTTCAATAATTTCAAGCTTTTTAGCATTTGAGCCAGAAGAGTTAACTGATAAAAGCGATAAAGAATTCGTTCTAGACACAAACTTTATTATTAGTTTGCTAGATTTAAATTCTAATGAGGCTACACATACATGTGGGAAAATTGTTGAAATCTGTAAAAGGTTAAATTATAGAGTTACTGTACTTGATTATACTATTGAAGAATCTAAAAACTTAATCGATAGAACAGCTGATAGTATTGAGACCGCATTTCTATCCAAAAAACTAGATCCCGAAAGCATCTTTAACGCCTGCGACAGAAGAAATTTATCTAAGACAGATTTACAAAGAATATCAGCCATTTTAGAAGATACTTTAAAGAATGAATTTTCTATAAACATTCTTTATGATACTTCAAAATTCAGAAACATGGCTAAGTATAGCAAAGAATATGAAGTGTACAAAAATGTGAGGTCAACAAATTGGAGTGCGCTACACGATGCTACAGCAGTTAAATACATACAATCAAAAAGGGGTAAAGTGTGTAAAGATTTTTTTACTGCCAATTGTTTTTTTGTTACAAATACTAGTAGAGATTTTAAGCCTTTAATAGAAAATGAAAACATATCAGAATTAATAAGGGCCGAGGATTTAGTTAATATATTATGGTTAACCAATCCTAATGTTAAGCTTAATCTCAATAATGATGAGCTAACACAAATGGGCTTAAGCAAACTTATTTCATCTTCTTTGAATAGTAAACTGCCAAGCTCAAAAATCATAAAAGAACTTGAAGAAAACATTCGAAAATATGCTCAACACAAAATAACTGACAAAGACATAATTCGAGTTGGAAATAGAATTGCCGATAAGACTCTAACTAATCTTGAACAATTAAATAAGATAGCAGATAAAGATCCTGATAAGTTTATTGAAAAATTAAATGAGGAGGCCCGAAAAGAAGAGAAAAAGGAAAAAGAGTTTTTTAATAAGTTAAATAAAATGTTAAAAGATATTGCAATTAAATCTGACGAACGCTCAAAACTGACTAAGGAATTGTTACAGAAAGAGTTTAACGATGCTAGGACTTCTTTAGAAATGAAAACGAGTGAAAAAATCACAGCCCTAACTAAAGATAAAAATGAGGAAATAAATAATTTAAAAATTCAGAGATTCTCTGAACTGAATGCCATTAAAAAGTCTTATGATTCGTATGTATCTAAAAAATCCTTGATTTATTTAGGACTAATCACACTCCCTCCACTTTTGATAATGTTATCTTTTATCATCTTTATTGATTTTCCTAAAATTGAATGGATTATTGTTGGATGTTACGTAGTCTATAATATAATAACCTATTTTTATTTTGTGATAACGAGAAAACAATGGTCTCTTCTGGAATTTTATAATACACTTTTAGATAAAAACAAAAATAAAATATATAGTAAATTTAGTTTTGACCTAGAAGAATATCATAAATTGGAAAAAGAAATCTCCGCTAAGGATGAAACTCAAACAAACTGATATAGGTTTAATTCCTGATGATTGGGAAGTTATAAGATTTGGAGATATTGCCGAGTTCAAAAACGGTATAAATTTTAGTAGCGATCAAAAAGGGGAAATCGGAATTCTTACTATCGATGTTCTAAATATGTATGGTGCTGGATATGCTGTTAAATTTGATAAATTATATAGAGTTGACAAAAAAATTGATAATAGTTATCTGCTTAATCAAGGTGATTTGTTATTTGTTCGTTCTTCATTAAAATTGGAAGGTGTAGGGTGGGCGGCTCTATTTCCTGGTAATAATGAACCCGCTACTTTTTGTGGATTTATTATTAGAGCAAGAATAGCAGAATCTGCCTTTAATAAAATATTCCTAACTTATCTTTTTAGGGTTGGTTCTATTCGTTCAAAGCTTATCTCTAGTTCTGCAAAACTTGGCATTACAAATATTAATCAAGGTAACCTTGGTAATATTCAAATACCAAAGCCCCCTCTCCTAGAGCAAAAAAAAATTGCCTACATACTTTCTAAAATTCAACAAGCAATTCAGACACAAGAACAGATAATAAAAACTACTCAAGAACTTAAAAAAGCTTTAATGCAAAAACTCTTTACCGAGGGCTTGAACGGCGAGCCACAAAAGCAAACAGAGATTGGTCTAATCCCGGAAAGTTGGGAAGTTGTACAATTAGGTAGATATGCTAGAATATTAAATGGTTATGCATTCAAGAGTACAGCTTATGTCAAAAAAGGAATACCATTAATACGGATCAGCAATGTATCGTTTGGATTTTTGATTGATAAGGATACAAAATATTTACCCAATTCGTATTTAACTAAGTACAATGATTATTCATTAAGGGAAGGCGATTTGATTTTATCCCTAACACGACCAATCACTTCTGGAGGGATGAAATATTGTTTCATTGAAAAAAAACATTTACCTACCTTAATGAACCAGCGTGTAGGAAGGTTCAAAATTATTGACAACAAACTTTCCAAAGAGTTTCTTTATCATCTCGTTTTTTCTAAATACTTTATTGGTGAATTACAAAAATTATTTGGCAGTTCATCTCAACAACCCAATGTAAGTCCAACTCAGTTAGAATCTTTTCTTGTCCCAATTCCAAGCAATCCTGAGCAAGTCGAAATTGCAAATTCATTGACTAAACTCACCCTGAAGTACAGAAGTGCTGAGGATTCAATAATACTTCTAAAGGATCTTTTTAATAGTGCCTTGAATAAACTAATGACTGGTCAAATCCGTGTCAAAGATATGGAGTTTGAAATAGAAGAAAGCTTGGAAAAAGTCCCCTTCACGGAGGAACAAAACGGAGCTATCCCTTCTTGAGAAGGGACGAAGGGATGTGTAAAAAAGATGAGAAGGAAAATAATCCCATACAACCCAAAACTAAAAGAAAAAGCAAGAGAGTTACGTAACAACAGCACCTTCACAGAGGTTATGGTATGGAATTACTTAAAGAATAAACAAATAAAAGGATATGATTTTCATCGTCAAAAACCACTTTACAATTATATTGTTGATTTCTTTTATAATGAGCTAATGCTCGCAATTGAAATTGATGGAGAAAGTCATTATGGAAACGAAAAACATGATATTCGCAGGCAGAAAAGACTGGAGAATCTTGGTATAAGTTTTTTACGGTTCGATGATATGGAAGTAAGGCATCAACTGGATAAAGTCATTAAAAGAATTGAAGATTGGATTGATGATTTTGAAAAGAAAAGTAGTCGTTAATTTGTGTTTTGGACACACCCCTCGCCCCTCTCAAGAGGGGACAGTACGCTCTTTTATTTACATTATGCTCTTATATTTTTAAAACGGAGCTATCCCTTCTTGAGAAGGGACGAAGCGATGTGTAAATTATTGTGGCTCAGATATTAGCCATAATTTAATTCGTGGCTCATATTTAGTTGATTTTGAGCCACAAAACCTTAACTTAATTAGCAGAATATTTTATAGAAAATGTCCGCATCATTTACAAAACATTCAACAGTTCAAAAAACAATTTTAGAATATGACCGGTCAAAGCTACGTTAAAGATATTGAATTTGAATTAAATGAAGAGAAGGTGAATTAAATGTCTGTCTCAATACGACAATTCGAGCAATGGCTTCAATCAAAAGAGAAGAAGACTTTAATAACAAAGCATATCGAAAATCATGATAAAGGAACCATTCAAGAATTTGAGCAAATCTTTCCTAATCTTACACGGGATCAGATTTATAATCTTCTAAGAGATTTAAAAAAAGCTGGGAGAATAATATTTAAGGAAAGTAAAAGATGGGGTTACTGGTCGTTAAAATAAATCCTCTACGTTAAAATAAAATTTTATTAACGTATAGAAATAACGTAGAGGAAAGAAATTCCACGAATTAGTCAAAAAATAAAAGAATTCTTTACGTTATTATAAAATCAAATAACGCAGAAATAACGCAGAAGAATTAAAAAATGTTGAAAAAATTATTGGAATCACAATATTTATTACGCCATTAAAAAAAATTTGACACGAAAATGCCACAAAGCTTCACCGAACATAAAACAGTCCAGCAAAGAATTTTAGATTATGCTCAAGAAATTGGCCTGCCTGGCGGCAAGGTAAACTGGCAGTTTATATCTCAATCCAGAGCAGAAGAACTTCGCCACTTCGATATTTCAGCTTCATTACCGCAAGAAAGAATTAAAAGCTCGTCACTTTTTTTTAAGGATATTCTAACTCAAAAACTCACTGAGTTTAATCCGAAACTAATAAACCCATCAGATATAATTTCTCAATTATCCTTACTTCGTTTTGACATTCAAGGCAATAAAGATTTTCTTGATTATTTGAGAGGTGATAAGAACTACTTTAACACTGATGATAATCGAGAATATAATTTAAAGCTCATAGATTTTGAAAAACCCTCTAATAACATCTTTCAAATCACTGAAGAATACTATCACCACAACGGACGTTACGGCAATCGTGAAGATGTAGTTTTTCTGGTTAATGGTATTCCATTGGTAGTTATCGAATGTAAAAATGCCACCAAAGATGAAGCTATAGCAATCGGAATAGATCAGATAAGACGTTACCACAACGAAACACCGGAAATGCTCATACCACAGCAAATATTTTCAGTTACCGAAGCATTAGGTTTTTCTTATGGTGTAACATGGAATCTTAATCGCAAAAATCTTTTTAATTGGAGAGAGCACGAGATCGGTAATCTAGAATTGAAAATCAAAACATTCTTTAATCCCAATGGGATATTACGGTACATAAAAAATTATATAATATTTGCAGAACAGAATGAAGAACTGAATAAGTACATACTTCGTCAGCATCAAGTTAAAGCAGTCGAAAAAGTAATTAGAAGAAGCATTGATGAAACTAAATCCCGTGGATTGATTTGGCATACACAAGGTTCCGGCAAGACATATACGATGATTAAAGCTGCTGAAATTCTTTTTAAGCTTAAAGAAACAGATAAACCCACAATCATTTTACTTATTGACCGAAATGAGCTTGAAGATCAGATGATCAGAAATCTTACCTCATTAGGATTGAAGAACATCAAACATGCTGATCGAATTGTTAAACTGCGTGATCTTCTTAAGGAAGATTATCGTGGAATCATTATAAGCATGATTCACAAGTTTAACGATATGCCTGAGAAGGTGAATCTTGGAAAGAATATTTATGTACTTGTTGATGAAGCACACCGCACAACATCCGGTGATCTTGGTAATTATCTAATGGCTGCTATTCCAAATGCAGCCTACATTGGTTTCACCGGAACACCGATTGATAAAACAGCTTATGGCAGAGGTACAT
This sequence comes from Ignavibacteria bacterium RIFOXYB12_FULL_35_14, assembly GCA_001803045.1. Lineage (GTDB taxonomy): Bacteria > Bacteroidota > Ignavibacteria > Ignavibacteriales > Ignavibacteriaceae > XYD12-FULL-36-8. The sequence continues at coordinate 22,274 of MHAR01000039.1, forward strand.
TTAAGACTTTCGGAATTGATGATCCCAAGGGTTATCTCGATAAATACTCAATTTCAGATTCAATTGAAGATGGAACAACTGTACCGCTTTATTATTCACTTGCCCCAAATGATTTATTAGTTCCTGAAGAAACGCTTGAAAAAGAGTTTCTAGGTCTTGCTGAAGCTGAAGGCATTAGCGATATAGATGAACTGAATAAAATCCTCGAAAGAGCAGTTGTAACAAAAAACTTCCTTAAAGGTAAAAGGAGAGTAAAGAAAATTGCCAAGTTTATTTCAGAGCATTATAGAACCTACGTTGAAAATCTTGGTTATAAAGCTTTTGTTGTAGCTGTAGATCGTGAGGCATGTGCATTATACAAAAAAGCTTTGGATGAAAATTTACCTGCAGAATATTCTGAAGTTGTTTACACTGGGAACTATAACGATTCAGAGGAACTGAAAAAGCATCACATCACGAAAGAAGATGAAAAGAGAATAAGAAAAAGTTTTTGCAAACCCGATCAATTCCCGAAGATTTTAATAGTGACAGAAAAGCTCCTTACCGGTTTTGATGCACCAATTCTTTATGCAATGTATCTCGATAAACCTATGAGAGATCATACATTGTTGCAAGCAATCGCAAGAGTTAATCGTCCATACGAAACTGAGGGCGGTAAGCAGAAACCTTTCGGCTTTGTTCTGGATTTTATCGGAATCTTTGACAAGCTTGAAAAAGCTTTAGCTTTTGATTCAGATGATGTAAAGAGTGTTATCCGGGATATAGCTTTGTTAAAAACTCTTTTTCAGAATAAAATGGAAAAAGATACATTAAGATACGTCTCGTTAATTAAAGGCACCTATGATGATAAGGATGTAGATATTCTAGTAAACCACTTTAAAGATAAATCTAAGAGAAAAGAGTTTTTCAAGTTCTACAAAGAATTAGAAATGCTTTATGAGATAATATCCCCCGATGCATTTATTAGACCGTACATAGATAATTATAAAACATTAACTCAAATCTATTATGTAGTTCGAAATGCTTTTGCAGATAGAGTCTATGTTGATAAAGAATTTCAGCGTAAGACGGCTGAACTTGTAAAGGAAAATGTTGATATAAAAATTCTAGGAACCGGAACTGAATTAGTTGGGCTTGATAAAGAAACAATTGATGCAATTAAAGCAAATAAAATTCCTGAGAATGTAAAAGTTATAAATCTTATTAAGAGCATCGAGAAAATTGCAGAGAAGGAAAGCGATGATCTTACTTTGATATCACTAAAGGATAAAGCTCATCAGATACAAGAAGATTATGAAGATAGAATAATTTCTACGGAAGAAGCGCTTGATAAGTTAAAAGGAATCTTAGACGGTATAAGTGAGAAAGAAGAAAAGCAGAAGCAAAAAGGTTTAGATGATTTAGAGTATTTTCTATCTGAGAAACTAACCGAAGTTGGAATAAAAAACTCAGATGAAACAGCAAAGAAATTCAAAACCGCTTTCAATGAATATCCTAACTGGAATAAAAGTGAGGCATCTGCAAGAGAATTAAGGTTGAAACTATACGGAATTCTTTTGGACGAAATAGATGATATAGATAAGGCAAATGCCTTGATAGATCACTTGTTTAACCTGTTTATTAAAGCAAATGAAAAGCAGTAAAAAGCAGCGAAATATATTGCTACAAAAAGCCGATTTTAAGAAAAGGGTAGTCAAGTATGCCAAGCAGATAGATATCCCTTTGAAAAGCATCTCTGTGCGGCCTATGAGCCGTAAATGGGCTTCCTGCTCAACTGCTGGTAACCTAAACTTTAATTCTGAGCTTCTAAAAATGCCTAAAAAACTAGGTGATTACGTTATAGTTCACGAGCTTCTACATTTCCATGTCTCCAACCATGGCAAGCTCTGGAAAAGCCTCATGCGAGCATATTTAGGAGATTATGAGAAGTTGGAGAAGAGGTTATCAAAATACTAAACTTATTTTATTTCCGATATTGAACATATCCAATCGATAGGAATTTCATTCACTTCGCTTTGACTTGTCGGTTCCAAATTACTGCCAATCACTTTTATTGGCAGTAAAAATGAACCATGAATCAATTTCAAGGTAAATTCAACCTAGTTACCTTGAAAACGATTCAGTGTCCTCCCACCTTGCTTCAATTGGAATTGAAACCTCACTATTTCTAATAATTATGGATCGAATCTTAGGCGGATTACACGAATCTGTCTAAAAACTTATCCCAATTATTTGGTTCTAAATTTCTGCCAATGTATATTATTGGCAGTAAAATTGAACCATATGTAAAATGGAAGAGATAGTAGAATATATTGCAAACAACGGCGGTTTTGCCTCAATGAAAGAGCTTAAGGAAGCTAACTTCCATACTCGCGAAATCACACTTCTTGTTAAGGAAAAAACCATTGAAAAAATAAAACCGGGTTTTTATCGCCTTTCGGATTATGGATACTTCAAAGATGTAAATCTTAGTCTTATCACTGTTTGCCGGGCAGACCCACAAGCAGTAATATGTCTTATCTCTGCTCTCGATTATTATGAAATGACCGATTTTAATCCTTCGGAAATTTATTATGCGATTCCTCACTCACAGAAAAAAAAGAGTATCAGCTACCCGCCGGTAAAAACGTTTTTCTTTCGTGAAAGATTTTATAAGCCTGGAATTGATATCGTCCATACAAAATATGGTGAGCTGAAAATATATAACAAGGAAAAGACCATTTGCGATATGTTCAGATACCGCAATAAGCTCGGTGAGGATCTTACTATGCAAGCGCTTAAAAATTACCTTAAACAAAAAAAGAAAAGCATAGCCACACTTATCAAGTATGCAGAAATTTGCCAGGTGAAGACGGTTATAATGCCTATTCTTAAGGGACTCGTTGCTTAATGAAAAAAGAGATTAAAAATATTGCTGCTTCTGTAAGAGCAAGGTTGATAAACATTGCCAATGAAAGTAAGAGAGATTATAATGCAATTCTGGGGCTCTATTTTCAAGAACGTTTTCTTTATCGTCTTTCTATTTCTAGTTATCAACCGAGACTTATTCTTAAAGGGGCATTGCTTCTGATGATGAGTGATATTTCAAAGTTTCGTCCCACAAAGGATATTGATTTGCTTAGCAAAGCAGCTTTTAATGAAATGAACGAATGCAAAGAAGTGATAAAAGAAATTGTGTCAATTGATTTTAACGATGGTGTTGAGTTTATTGTTGATAAGATTTCTGTTGAAAAAATTCAAGAAAAAGAAAATAATTTTGGTTTGAGAGTTCATCTGCCATATAAAATGGACACCATTAAAGGTTATCTCTCAGTAGATATTGGTTTTGGTGACAAAATTATTGAGGGACCCCACGAAATTGATTTCCCAATCCTACTCAATTTTCCCGCTCCTCGAATCATGGTTTATTCTTTGGAATCTGCTGTAGCAGAAAAGTTTGAGGCAATCGTGAATCTAAATTTTACTACTAGCAGAATGAAAGACTTTTATGATCTTCTCTTTATTGCGGAACGGACAAGTTTTAGAATGAATTCTCTGAAAGACGCTATTCTGGCAACTTTTAATAATAGAGGTACGAGTATTGAAGATCGCCAAACAATTTATGATACATCATTCAAGCAAAATTCGCAGAAGCAAATTCAATGGTCATCTTTTCTCAAACTAAACAAACTAACTGTAGAAACTGATTTTGCAATGGTTGTAGATAAAATCAATACATTCATCGAACCAATTTTTAATAACCAAACGAAAAACAATTGGGATAACAATTCATGGAAATGGAATTACTAGCTGCTAATAGATTAATATTTAATTCTTAATAAAATTCAAAAATGACAATTATGTATTTCAGTAGAGCGCTCATCAGTATTATTTTCATAATACTTATTAATTGTAATTTATTCGCACAGGAATTTTCTTTTGCTGCGATGTCGGATAGTCGTGGAAGTGTTAATGGAGTTAATGAGTCTGTGCTGACTAAATTAGTAAATCACCTAGTTACAAACCAACAGGAAGCCAAGTTTTTATTTTTCATTGGTGATATGGTTGACGGAAATGTACATGATGCTGATATCACAATATCTCAACTGCAATTCTGGAAAGAAACAATGTCTCCGATTTACAACAATCCGGATATGATTTGGCCTTATATATGGCCTATAGTTGGCAATCATGAAGTACGAAGGAGAGAAGATGAAGACAATTTCCGCAGATTATTCCAGGATGTTTTTATGAATGGACCTGATGATGAAGTTGGATTAACCTATTCATTTGATTATAACAATGTTCATTTCGCTGTGGTGAATACTAATCGATGGTACTATGGCGATTTAATTGATACAACGGATGATCGAAGAGATTGGCATTATTTAAAATATATTGATTGGCTTGAAAAAGATTTATCTGCGGCACACCAAAGAAATGTGAATCACATATTTGTTCTTGGTCATGAAATGCCTTTTCCTATCGGCGGACACTTGAGAGATGGGTTACCAAATTTAGGTCTTAAGTTAACTCTTCCATTGGATTCAACAAGATTGTGATATTTAAACCAGAGAAATAAGTTTTGGGAGTTGTTAAGTGAATATAAAGTTGCAGCATATATTTGCGGGCATGAACATAGTTATGGCAGACAATCGGTTGATGGAGTTTATCAGGTAGTTGCAGGAAGTTCCGGCGCTCCGTTATATTATTTCAATCCAAAGTATGGTGATAATCCTGAACAAAAACTGCCCCGGACAGGAAATGACTTATAATGAAGCACTTCCTTATTATCAAGTGTTAAATTATAAACACGGCATTGGAGATGATTGCCAGGCGTCGGAAGATTTTTTAGGTTTACGGGCATTTCATTATGTAATCTTTAATGTAAGTGATGATGAAATTGAAGTGAAAACATACGGCGGTTTTCCGAAAGAGGGCAGCTCGACTGAATTGGGAAGTGAAATAAATTTGATTGATGAATTTGTAATAAATAAATCGCCATTTTAAAAAGAGATCCATGCTTAAATCACAACCATATAAACTAAAAAACACGATTCAGAATTATAAATGGGGAACCATGGGGAAGAATGCCTTCATACCAAAGCTGCTGAATATCAAAGCTGACAAGGATAAACCTTATGCTGAGCTTTGGATGGGTGCGCATCCAAAAGCTCCTTCGCAAATTTTGATCGATGGTAAAGAACATGATTTGAATGAAATTATTCGACAGTATCCAGGAGAAATGCTTGGCAGCAAAGTTTCAAAAAGATTCTCAGGCACACTGCCATTTCTTTTCAAAGTACTATCTGCTAATGAAGCACTCTCGATTCAAGTTCATCCAAGCAAAAGACAAGCAAAGGCATTGCATAAAAAAGATCCAATAAATTATTCCGACCCAAACCAGAAGCTTGAGATTGCAATTGCACTGGATTCCCTTACAGCTCTCATCGGGTTTAAGCCGCTCAAGCAAATAACAAAAATGCTGAAAGATTATCCGGAAATCCGGGATTTTATCGGAGCAAATGTTAGGTCAATTTCGGTAAAGAGAAACAACTTTAAAGAGATGTTTACTCGATTGGTTAAGAAATCACTTTCTGATCCCGGGGAACTAAATATGGTCATTCAAAATCTTAGCAATAGAATCAGCAAGAAGAAAACTAAAACTGAAGTAGAAAAATATTTCATTGCTCTTCATAAAAAATATGATAACGACATTGGTTTGCTTATTCTTTTCTTTCTAAATCTTGCTCACTTAAAAAGGGGAGAGGCAATTTTTACAAAACCTGGAATTCCGCATGCATATCTTAAAGGTAATATACTTGAGTGCATGTCGAATTCAGATAATGTAATTCGTGCGGGTTTGACTCCAAAGTACAAGGATATGAAAAATTTGTTGAAAGTGCTGACTTTTGAATTGGGTTCACCAAAAGTTTCCAAAGGATTTAGAAAAGGAAACTCGGTAGTTTATAAAACCGATGCAAAGGAATTTGTAATCCAGATATTTAATTCAAGTAATAAGGCTCTGAACTTTGAGAATCAAACCGGTCCAAGGATTTTACTTATTCTTAATGGTGCTGTTAAAATTTCTTTTAATGGTGAAGGTGAATTGAAGTCTGAGAAGTTCATAAAAGGAAATTCTGTTTTTCTTCCGTCGATTCTCTCAAAATTTAAAATAACTACCGAAAAATCTTGGAGCTTTGTTTTAGTATCGGTGCCGTAGTTAATCATTATAAGTTTTAAAAAAATGCCGGATCAAGTCCGGCATTTCGTAAAGTACCATCAATTCTTTCAGCATTTAGGATTATTCCAGAGAATGTTTCACGATTTGCTTTAGTCACTGTTCCTTTATAGAAAGATTAAACCCTATTGCATATTTACAGGAAGTTTAATAGTCATTTACGACTTTATTAATATCTGTAGAAATTTATTTTTTACTCGTTTAGCTTAGTAAGTCGCCTTGCGCATATGTGAAAAATACAAACCCAGTTCCTAACGCATAGCCCTATAAATCAAAGGAACTGGGTTTGTTTGCGAATTTTCATCATTATCTTGCGTAACGTGAGTTAGTCACACACATTACGTTCAGGAGTTTTGACCTTATCAGCTTGTAAGAAATAAAGTGATAAGGTTTGTGCACTTTGTATCACTTTTGTTACTAAGGTTGTTTCTAGTAATGCAACTAATCGCACCGACAGGAACATTTATTTAAAATAAAAAAGCCGGCAGATAAACCACCGGCTTTGCGCTTTAATTAAAGAATAATCTAAAACTCAATTTTCTTATTAGTCTTGGTAGCGTAATCATAAACTAAAACGCTCGCAATAAAGATTGATGAATAAGTACCAATTACGATTCCGAAAAACAATGTGAAAGCAAAAGCTCTTAAAACCTCACCACCGAAGATAAGAATAACGAGTATCGATAGTAATGTTGCACCACCAGTCAAGACTGTTCTGCTCATGGTTTTATTCAAGCTCATATTCATTAGCTGGTAAAGAGGCATTACCTTATGAATCTTCATATTTTCACGAACTCTATCGAAGACAACAACAGTATCATTAATTGAATAACCGATAAGAGTTAGAAATGCTGCTACTATAGCCAAATCAATTTCCAAATTCAGTCCAGGAATTAGTCCGTAAAGAATCGAATAAAGTCCGAGAGTAATAAGTACATCGTGGAAAAGTGCGAGAACGGCTGTAAATGCAAATATAAATTTAAATCTAAATGCTAGGTAAAGTAGTATTACAATAAGTGATAGGAAGATAGCAATCACAGCATCTTGTTTTAATTCTTTTCCGACTTTTGGACCAATCTGATCTTCCTTTAGAACCTGGAAAGGATTATCTTTCATTTTTTCGCGGATATTTTCTTTAATCCACTGAGCAATACCAATTGAAACAATTACTTCAGTGTTTGTGGGTTCTTCAGAAACTTTGTTGGCTTGGAAACCAGCTTCAATCAATTTATCCAAAATTATTTTTGTAGTATCCGGATTGGGAAAAGAATAGGTGATAGACTTGCTTGTTGAATCCACAATACTTCGCTTAAGCCCTGGCAGCACATTTTCAATCTGATTGTCAATATTCCGAATGGCTTTCGAATAAATATCCGGCGGGATGTTTTGTAATTCGGTGTTTATCAAAATTTGATTATCACCACCATAAGTTTTTAACTCAACATTTCCCAACCCAATATTTTGAATCTGATTTCTCACTGTACCAATGTTTACAGGTTTTTCAAATTGTAAAACGATTTCTGACCCGCCGTTAAAGTCGGTCCCGAATTCCAATCCACGAAATATTATATTTATAAGTCCTAATAAGAATATAGATCCAGAGATTATGTAAAAAATCTTTCTTTTACCTATGAAATCAACGTTTAAGTTTTGAAATATTCTCATCTATTTAATGTCTCCTTAAATCCTTTTATTAACCAAGTGAAATTTTTAATCCTTTAGCAACCATGAAATCTAAAATTAACCTGCAGATAACTAATGCACTAAATAAGCTGGTTATAATTCCTATCATCAATGTTAAAGCAAAACCTTGAACGGGACCGGTACCAAACTGATAGAGAATTAATCCAGTAAAAAATGTTGTGATGTTTGAATCAATAATTGCTGCTAAAGCTTTAGAGAATCCACTATCAACCGAAGCTTTTATGGTTTTTCCAGTTCCTAGTTCCTCTCTCATTCTTTCAAATATTAGAACGTTTGCATCAACTGCCATTCCTATTGTAAGAATTATTCCTGCGATACCGGGAAGAGTAAGAGTTGCTCCAAAACCGGCTAAAACACCTAATGTGAAAAGAATAGTAAAAATTAATGTAAGTGCAGCAACTGAACCTGATTTTTGATAGTATAAAATCATGAACAGACCAACAACAAAGTAGCCAATTATTGCTGAGGTCAATCCGCTTTTAACAGAATCCTGCCCAAGAGATGGACCAACTGTTCTTTCTTCAATAATATCAACAGGTGCAGGAAGAGCACCGGCTTTTAATACGATCTCAAGCAGCTTAGCTTCTTCCATGTCTGCCATTCCTTCAATTTGAGATCTGCCGCCGGGAATTTTGCCGCGGACAACAGGAGCTGAGAAAGCAACTCCATCCAACATAATTGCAATTCTTTTACCTACATTAGCTCCGGTTATTCTAGCCCAATCGGTAGCACCTTCGCTGTTCATTTCCATGCTGACAATCGGCGAGGAAGTATTCGGATCAATATTTGCCTGTGCATCTGTTATTACTCCTCCTGTTAATTCGGGATTCTTGTTCACCAGGTACATCATATAAATATTTTCACCTTTATCAACGCCAACCGGTTTTGCTGAATATACAAACTCGACATTGTTCGGCATTACTTTTTGAACATCTTCGCGGTTAAGATACTGTGTCAATAAACTTTTCTGATTCTCACGAACATAAGCGTCTGCAGATTGACCTTGCGGATCCAACATCGCAATAGCAAAGAAAGGATGTTCTTTTTTAAATTCTTCTTCAGATAATTGTTTTTGCTCACTCGTATCAGCAGCAATTAACGATGTATCTTTGGCTTCAATTTTTACCGTTGCTGTGGTATCGGTTTTAGTAGTATCCTCAAGATTTTTTCCGGCGAGCACATTATCAATTTTTTGCATTAGAGAAACTGCGAATTCCGGATCTTTTAGAATTCTGAACTCAAGCAGCGCAGTGCCTTGCAAAAGATTTTTCGCCTCTTCTTCTTTAGCTACACCTGGAAGTTCTACGATTATTCTTCGGCTGCCCTGTCTTTGAATGGAGGGTTCCGATACTCCATATTGGTCAACACGATTTCTAATAATTTCTATAGCACGGCTAACCGCATCTTCTGAATCTTCTTTTAACCTACTAAGAATTTCATCATCATCTTCACGAATTGTTCCGAAGTAACGGCTTAGTCTAATTTGGCGCTGTTCAAATTTTCTACCTACTATGTCTACTACCGATTCATTAGATAAAGCCACTTCTTTTTCTGCTTCTGTTAATACTTTTTTGAAAACATCATCAGGATTTTTAGCTAATTTTTCCATAAGTTTTACAGTGTTAACTTCTAAAACGACACGCATTCCACCTTGCAAATCCAAACCGAGTTTAATTCTTTTTTGTCTGGTTTCGGCAATGGATGGATCTGATACTCGGATGCTGTCCTCAAAAGCAATAAGCTTTTTCTGAAGATCTTGCTTTGTGATCTCAGGGTGAGTTCGTTTTATCTCTTCTTGTTTCTTAGTAACGGTTTCTGTGATACTTTTCGTGTTGCTGTAATCTTTGTAGGTTGGCCAAAGGAGATAAACAGCTAATACAAGTGCTGCAAGAATGATAATGATTTTAAATCTAAATTCTTTCATAGTTTACGTCTTGGTTAGATTGATTTTTCAAAAATAAGGTCAACAAAATTATCAGTATGGGGCTTGAAAGTCAATTAAATCGGTTAAAAATAAAATTTTTAAAATCTATTCCTTTTTAATAATCCTAATTTTTTTAAATTAAGATAGAGAGCTAATACAGTTCCTTCATGTTGTTTAAATCGTTCGTGAGGAATTGGGTTAGTAAATCATAATTAAAGGATTTCTATGATTTTCTTTATTAGACTCTCAAATTTATGCTGAACGAGATTGGCTGTTTCAGTAACTTCAGCATGCGACAGTTTTTTATCGGTCAAACCTGCAGCATAATTTGTTATGCAGGAAATTGAAGCGGTTTCCATTCCTAAATATCCCGCATATATTGCTTCATGAACTGTAGACATTCCAACTGCATCTCCCCCAAATATTGATATATATCTAATTTCAGCCGGAGTTTCATAGCTTGGACCTTTTGTGTACCAGTAAACACCCTCTTTCAGTTCTATCTTTTCTTCCATTGCGGCTTCCTTAATTTTTTTATTAAGATTAGCTGATGGCATCGAATAAAAATTTTTCTTTCCGTCTTCTGAAGCTAATCCTATTAAGGAGGTTAATTCTTTTTTAAGAGATATTCCATTAAATGAGGTTGTTAGCATCAAGTCGCCGGGTTTGTAGTTTGGATTGATTCCTCCCGCAGCATTTGTAAGAATAATTTTAGGGCAGCTAAGTTTAGAGGATATGAAGACAGGTAATATGCATTGTTGAATTGAATAACCTTCGTAAAGATGAATTCTTCCTTGAAAAAGCAGTATTTTTTTTCCAGCATACGCCGCAAAATGAATT
>MHAR01000039.1:33000-93231 GCA_001803045.1 Ignavibacteria bacterium RIFOXYB12_FULL_35_14
GGTAAGTTTGAAGTTGAGATAGTTTTTTCAATGTTAACTCTCCCGGCAAAATTTCCTAATCCGCTCCCTAAAATTATAGCCAATTCGGGAGTGAATGGAGATTGTCTCTCAATCTCTTGTATAAGATTTTTGTACTTAAAGTTTAGGTCTATCACGTTTAATCTTAAAATTAAACTAACAATCCTGCAAGGGTCGCAGTCATTAAAGTTGCAATCGTTCCGCCAAGAACAGCTTTTAATCCTAATGCTGAAATATCTTTCTTTCTTTCAGGCGCCATTGGACTAATTCCACCAATTTGTATTGCGATCGAGGCAAAGTTTGCGAATCCGCATAATGCATAAGTTGCCATCATAATTCCTTTTTCACTCATTGCTCCGCTTTTTACTAAAGCCGCTAAATCTAAGTATGCAACAAATTCATTCAGCACTACTTTTGTTCCGATTAGGCTTCCAAAATGAAAAGAATCAGCCCAAGGAACTCCAATTCCATAGGCAAGATATTGCAGTATCAAACCAAAGATAAGCTGCATCGAAAGAGGTTTACCGAAAGTTGATTGGAGATAAGCATTTAAGTTTAGCAGATCACCAATTCCAGTCAATAAGTAATTGACCAGTGCAATAAGCGCGATAAACGCAAGGAGCATTCCAGCAACATTTAATGCGAGCTGTAATCCATCCGATGCACCTGTTGCTGCGGCTTCAATAACGTTAGAGGCATTTTTCTCCACTTTTAATTTCACACTTCCTTTAGTTATAGGTTCCTCAACTTCTGGAAATAAAATTTTTGAAATTACCAAAGCAGCTGGGGCAGCCATTGCACTCGCAGCTAAAAGTTGAACAGCGAATTTTACTTGTGCTTCCGATATTCCAATTCCCTTGGCTTCAGCAAAAGATTGTCCGAGCATTTGAATATAGCTTGCCATTACTCCACCAGCTATGGTTGCCATGCCGCCAACCATAATTGTCAGAATTTCAGAATTAGTCATCGTTTTAATGTAAGGTCTTATCAAAAGAGGAGCTTCAGTTTGTCCAACAAAAATATTTGCCGCATTTGAAAGTGATTCAGCACCGCTTGTTCCTAATAGTTTTGACATGACCCACGCCATTCCTTTAACTACAAGCTGAAGTATTCCAAGGTAATAAAGAACTGAGGTTAGGCATGATACGAAAATTATTGTAGGCAAAACTTGAAATGCAAAGTAGAATCCGAGACTTTCAGGTCCGCTGTTTATTGCAAGCTTACCGAAAACGAATTGTGCGCCCTGTATTGTAAAGCCAAGCAAGCTAACGATTGCAGCCCCAAGCCAATTGATAATATCTTTTGGCCAGCCGAGCGGAAAAAACCATCCGCGCAAACTTTCACTATGAATAATAAAGATGGCGAAGATAATTTGCATTGTTACCCCCGTTGCGACTAATCTCCAATTTACTCTTCGCTTATTATTGGAGAAGAGAAAAGCTATTCCTAATAAGATTAATAAACCAAGGACTCCTCTAAGTAACGAGAATATGAATTCCATTTATTGCCTTTAATTTTCTTTGGGAATATAATGACATTTTCTACAGCGGGCTTCATAAATATCTGCCGCTCCAACTACGACACGTTCAGCTGAGGTTGTTTTTCTTTGAGTTTTATCTGCAGGATTACCACAAGCAACACAAATTGCAAGAGTTTTTGTGATGTACTCAGCAATTGCAAGCAATTGTGGCATTGGTTCGAAAGGAATTCCCTGATAATCCTGATCTAATCCCGCAACAATGACTCTTTTACCATCGTTGGCAAGCTGATTGCAGATCGAAACAAGTTCCTGTGAGAAAAATTGTGCTTCATCAATACCAACTACTTTTGCATCATTGGAGAGGGAAAGAATTTCTTTTGCATCTGTTACAAGCAATGATGGAAGCGATTGTTCGCTGTGAGAAACAATGGATGTGTGAGAAAAGCGTAAATCAATTTTTGGTTTAAATATTTTCACATTTTGTTTTGCAATTTGCGCGCGTCTTAAGCGGCGGATCAGCTCTTCCGTTTTACCGCTGAACATGCATCCGGCAATTACTTCTATCCAGCCGGTCTCTTTTGGCATTGAATGGGGTGTGAATTCGATCATGATTGCTTAAAAATTTTAATTAATAATTTGTCGATTGGTCAGACTCATCTTAGATTTTCATCTCCGAAAGCAAAAGGAAGAAGGTCGGATAATTTTAGTACCTTAATTTCCTTTTTATGATTTACCATAATCACATCTATGTTGCCGCAAAGATCGCTTATTACCTGCCTGCATGCACCGCAAGGTGGACAAAAATCGGGTGCATCGCTCGCAATTGCCATAGCTTTGAACTTTCTTTCACCTTCTAAATATGCGTTAAAGACGGCTGTACGTTCGGCGCAAATTGTTAAGCTGTACGAGCTGTTTTCGATATTTGCTCCTAAATACAATTTGTTATTTTCAGTTAGAAGTGCAGCTCCAACATGAAAGTTTGAATAAGGAGGATGTGCTTTTAATTTTGCTTTTATTGCTTCTTCAGCGAGTTGGGTGTAAACCATTTTATATATTTTTTATTCGGTGCTAAAAATATTGGTTTTGGTTTTGAAATCAAACGATTTGGATTTAATAAACTTCTATCGTATCTAAATTAATCAAAAAAAAGCGTATCGTCCCCTCTTGAGAGGGGCGAAGGGTGTGTCATTTATTTGTTTTGCAACTAGCTTCATACTCATCAATCCATTTCTCAATTCTTTTTAACGTTCTGTCCAATTTATGAACAACTTCCAAGTCATCAAAGCGAAGAAATTGAACGCTAAGCTTTTCAATTTTCTTTTGCCGTCTCTCATCTTTCTTTTCGTTTCCGTAATGACTCTCGTCATCGATTTCTATAAAATGAGGTATAATTTGTTGCAGAAGAAATCTACTATGTAATTGTCAATTGGCTTTTGTCGATGGAAGTCGTAACCTTTCATTTGTTTACCTTTAAGATAATTCCATAATATTGTCTCTGTGAAGGTGCTGTTGTTACGCAGTTGCCTCGCTTTCTCCTTAGGCTCAGGATTGTACGGTATTAACTTTCTTTTCATTCTTTCGTTATCTGCAAAAGATTAGTGATTCTTAAAATTACGAACACACCCCTTTCGTTCCCCTCTCAGAGAGGGGATTAGCTGTGGTTCTTTGAATTAAATTAAATAACCTAAAAATCCTCATCTAGCAGCCAGCCCTGTGCTAAATCTTTGTTCATCTCAGAAATAAATCGTGAGGGTTTAGAAAGAGTTGTTCCAGCTTCTCTGTCAAAAATGTTCATAGGATAAGTCACAAATAAATTTTGCTTTGCTCTTGTAGATGCAACATACATTAATCTTCTTTCCTCTTCTAAAGTATCCAAATTTTCTACCGATCGGCTTGATGGGAAAAATCCCTCAACGGCATGAATGATAAAAACCGAATGCCACTCCAAACCTTTTGCAGAATGAATTGTCGAAAGCGTAACATACTCTTCCTCTTTATCTGTAGCCTCAATATCTATTACAGAATCAATGATTGGTTCAATTGCCATGTCTGCGAGTAAGCTGTCAAGTGATTTATAATTCTCAGTGATGTTAAGGAAAATGTCCAAATCCTTTTTCCGTTTGTTAAAATCATCATATTTTTCATTGAAAATGGGGTAGTAATAATCAACAACCAACTGTGCTTTTTCCGATGGAAGCGCTTGCTTTGTGTGAAGCTGATACAAAAGCTGAAACAACTTCGCAATCGTATCGTTATATCTAAAAGATGTTTGAGAATCTGGATTTGCTTTGATGGTCAGTCGTGCAGTTGCAAGTTCATCTAAAATTTTTTGTGCGGTTTTGGGTCCTACTCCCTCAAGTAAGAGAAGCACTCTATACCAGCTAATAATATCTTTCGGGTTTGCAGCGATTCGTAAAAATGCCAAAACGTCTTTAATATGAGCAGTTTCTATAAACTTCATGCCGCCAAATTTTTGAAAAGGAATATTTGCTTTGTTAAGCTCAATCTCCAAATCAAAAGAAAAAAATGAAGAACGAAATAACACAGCTATATCTTTTAACGGAACTCCTTCTTCCCTCAGATCAAGAATTTTATCAACTATAAATTTAGATTGAAGATTCTCAGTTGAAGCAGCAACAATGAAAGGTAAATCCCCGCCTGTTCTTCTTGTGTAAAGATGTTTCTCATACTTCTCAACCGCGCCTTCGATAATTTTATTTGTGAAATCAAGAACCGGCTGAACGCTTCGGTAATTCTCTTCGAGCTTAATAATTTTAGTATCAGGAAATAGAATTGGGAATTCGATGATATTCTTGAAATTGGCGCCGCGAAAGGAATAAATTGATTGAGAATCATCACCAACAACCATAATGTTTTTATTAAGCTGTGTAAGTCCCAATACCACTTCTGCTTGAAGCTTGTTCGTATCCTGGTATTCATCAACCATTACAAATTTAATTGAAGAAAGGAGTGATTTAGCGGATGGACTCAAATCATGCAGAAAATTTTTTAGATAGACGAGAAGATCATCGTAATCCAGTAAATTATTTCTTCGTTTGTACTCAGAGTAGACTTTCCTAATGTCCATTATTTTATCTAGCTGATCGAGGAAGTGCGGATAGGATTCATCAATTATTTCTTCAACAGGTTTTCCTGTATTCACGCTTAAACTAAAAACTTTGTTAAGCGTCTGCTTATTTGGAAATCGTTTTTCCTTAGTTATAAATTCTACTTGTGATCGGATAAGATTAATAACATCCTCACTATCACCTTGATCTAAAATTGTGAATGAAGAATCAAGATTTAGTGCTTTATAATATTTTCTTAGAGTAAGATTAGCAAAGGAATGAAATGTTCCTCCTAAAATTTTTGAGCATCGATTATCGAGCAAAACCGCTGCACGATTCATCATCTCATTTGCAGCTTTTCGGGTAAAAGTTAAAAGTAAAATTGATTTTGGATCAAAGCCAAGTTCGACCAATCTTGCCACGCGATAAACTAGTGTTCTTGTTTTTCCGGTTCCTGCTCCGGCAATAATTAGGTAAGCCCCATCAACAGCAGATGCAGCTTCAAATTGTGCCGGGTTTAATGCATTCTGGTAGTTAATTGAAAATTTATTTTCATAAATTACTCTTTTCCCAACGATGTTATCATTAAGTCTTTTGAGAGTATATTTTTTTTGAATCATTAAGAAAAATATTTAGTGTGGTCGAAAATAATTTTAACTGATCAAATATACCAAAAATGATTTTATTCAAGTTCATTACTCGATGTGCACTTGCTGCAAGTGTAGTTTTTTTTATCTTACAAATGGATCATTATTTTTCTAAGATATGGGTGTACTTTTCTCAGACAAAAAATTAACTTAAAACAAAAGTAAAAAGGGTAACACATTTGCCGAATAAACTGTATCAAAATAGTTTCAGAAAAGGATGATTTTCAAAACAAATGAAACTGATACTTCGTTTTAGTGGTATAATTGTTGCAATTTATATGTGGACAATTTGGAAATCATGTTATAAGACAATTGTTACATTAAATTAAATGCATTTCGGGTATTCTTCATTAAATTGAGGTATTAGCTATTTATTTATATATTTAAGTGAAACATTTAAGCAAGAAAAAGCGTTTAGATAATTACAACAGAATTAAGGTAAAAAATGGACGGAAATTTCTCGGATAGATTACAAGAGGTAATAAGACTTAGCCGCGAAGAAGCTTTACGCTTAGGGCATGACTATATTGGAACTGAGCATCTTTTACTTGGAATTATTAGAGAAGGACAAGGTGTTGCAGTTAGAATCCTAAGAAACCTTGATTGCGATCTTATTAAATTAAAAAAAGCTATCGAGGATACAGTTAGAACTGCCGGCGGAACTATGACTATCGGAAATATTCCTTTGACAAAGCAAGCTGAAAAAGTTTTAAAGATTACTCAAATTGAATCTAAAATTTATAAAGCTGATGTTATCGGAAGTGAGCATCTATTACTCTCATTATTAAGAGATGAAGATAATATTGCAACGCAGATTCTCCACCAGTTTAACGTGACTTATGAAAATTCACGTGCGGAACTCAATTCAATGTTAAGCAGTAAAAGTCCGAAAGATCCAGCGGGATCAATTCCAGTTCCTGATAAAAAAACTGACCGGACAAAAACTCCCGTACTAGATAATTTTGGACGCGACCTTACCAAACTTGCACATGAAGATAAGCTCGATCCTGTTATCGGACGCGAAAAGGAAATTGAAAGAGTTGCACAAATTCTTAGCAGGAGAAAAAAGAATAATCCTGTGCTCATTGGAGAACCGGGAGTAGGAAAAACTGCAATCGCAGAAGGATTAGCTCTAAGGATCGTTCAGAAAAAAGTTCCAAGAATTCTTCAAGAAAAAAGAGTTGTAACTCTAGATCTTGCTGGACTCGTAGCGGGTACAAAATACCGCGGCCAGTTCGAAGAAAGAATGAAAGCACTGATGAATGAATTAGAAAAAGCTAACGATGTTATTTTATTCATCGATGAATTGCACACAATTGTCGGTGCTGGTGGAGCTTCAGGATCATTGGATGCTTCCAACATGTTTAAGCCTGCCTTATCACGTGGTGATATTCAATGCATTGGAGCGACAACTTTAGATGAATATAGAAAATACATCGAAACTGATGGAGCTTTGGATCGTCGATTCCAAAAAGTTATGGTTGAACCGCCAAGTTACGATGAAACAATTCAGATTTTAACAAACATTAAGTTTAAATATGAAGAACATCATCATGTAAAATATTCTGATGATGCAATTGAATCTGCTGTTAAGCTTAGCAACAGGTACATTACTGATCGGCATTTACCGGATAAAGCTATTGATGTTCTTGATGAAGCAGGTTCAAGAGTTCACATGGGCAATTTTGAAGTCTCCAAAGAAATTCTGGATCTTGAAGCTGAAATTGAAAAGGTAAGATCAGAAAAAACTTCTGTGGTAAAAAAACAAGATTATGAAGAGGCTGCTCGACTTCGTGATAAGGAAAGAAATCTTCAAAATGATCTTGAAATAGCTAAGCGAGATTGGGATACCAAAACGCGCGACATAGTTTATGATGTCACCGAAGAAGATATTGCCACCATTGTAGCGATGATGACGGGCATTCCTGTTAACAGAGTTGC
This sequence comes from Ignavibacteria bacterium RIFOXYB12_FULL_35_14, assembly GCA_001803045.1. Taxonomy (GTDB): domain Bacteria; phylum Bacteroidota; class Ignavibacteria; order Ignavibacteriales; family Ignavibacteriaceae; genus XYD12-FULL-36-8. The sequence continues at coordinate 40,155 of MHAR01000039.1, forward strand.
TCAAACTGAATCCGAAAAATTATTGAATATGGCAGCAGCTCTTAGAGGATATATTGTTGGTCAAGAGGAAGCTGTAGAAAAATTATCAAAAGCTATTAGAAGAACCCGTGCCGGTTTGAAAAATCCAAGCAGACCAATTGGGAGTTTCATTTTCTTGGGTCCCACCGGAGTTGGAAAAACTGAATTATGTAAAGCTCTTGCAAAATATTTATTTGATTCTGAAGATGCTTTGATCCGAATTGATATGAGCGAGTATATGGAAAAATTTTCGGTTTCAAGACTTGTTGGCGCACCTCCTGGATATGTCGGTTACGAGGAGGGCGGCCAATTAACTGAAAAAGTTAGGAGACGACCTTACTCAGTTGTGTTATTTGATGAAATTGAAAAAGCTCATCCGGATATTTTTAGTATTCTTCTCCAAGTTCTTGATGATGGAGTTCTTACTGATAGTCTTGGAAGAAAGGTTGATTTCAAGAATACAATTATCATTATGACTTCAAACATTGGGACACGCGATATTAAAAATATTGGTTCTTATGGTTTTGGTGGTGAAAATGAAGCAGATAGATATTCTCATCTAAAAAGCACTGTTGAAGAAGCACTGAAAAAATTATTTAATCCGGAATTTCTCAACCGGTTAGATGAAACAATCGTTTTCAGAAATTTGGAGAGAGAGGATATTCTGCAAATTATTGATATCGAGCTGAAAGATCTTTACAAAAATATGCACGATAATAAAATGGTGTTAACTCTCGATCAATCCGCTAAAGATTTCCTGGTTGATAAAGGATTTGATCAAAAGTACGGTGCAAGACCTTTGAAACGTGCCATTCAAAAATACGTTGAAGACCCGCTTGCGGAAGAGATTCTCCGGGGATCATTTAAAGACGGAGCCAAGTTAATTGCAAAACATTTTGAGAATACAGATCACATAATCTTTATTGATGAGGATTCGCAAATTGATATTCCTGATAAAGCCCCGGAAAGTGCCGGCTCCGAGGAAAGTTAGAATTTCAAAATAATCGTTAAATTACAAAGCGTATTAATTTTTAATACGCTTTTTTTATGAAAAAGAAAGGAAATACTGTGTCATTATTAATTGAAAATGAAATTCACAAAAGACTAGAGAGTCTTAGTGACTGGATTTATTCTAAAAAACAAATAAGTAAAGAATTTAAGTTCGCGGATTTTAAGGGAGCGCTCGCATTCGTAAATAAAGTGGGAAATGCCGCTGAAGGTATGGATCATCATCCGGATATTTTGATGCACAGTTGGAACAAAGTTAAAATTTCGATATCTACTCACAGTGAGGGTGGAGTAACAAACAAGGATTTTCAGTTAGCAGAAAAAATCGAATCACTAAATTGAAAATTTGTAAATTTAACTTGAGATCATCATGAGTTTAAACGAACAAGAATTGTTAAATATATTTCGCAAAACTGAGGCATTACTGGAAGGGCATTTTCTGCTAACATCCGGAAGGCACAGTAACCAATACTTTCAATGTGCTAGGGTTTTACAATACACAAATTATAACACACAAATTTGTGAGAAGATTGTCGATCATTTTAAGAATTTAGAAATTGAAACCGTAATTGCTCCTGCACTTGGAGGAATTATTGTTGGGCAGGAGGTAGCCCGCCAGCTTAACAAAAAATTTATTTTTGCCGAGCGGGAACAAACAAAATTAACATTGCGCAGAGGTTTTTCATTAGCTGAAAGTGAAAAAGTCCTCGTATGTGAAGATGTTGTTACAACAGGCGGTTCGGTTTTCGAAGTAATTGAGATCGTAAATTCTTTTGGGGCAAAGGTTGTTGGAGTTGGATTCATAGTTGACAGAAGCAATGGCAAAGTAGAATTTGGTTATCCGCAGTTTAGTGCGTTAAAAGTTAATGCAATATCTTTTCCTCCGGATAAATGCGAACTTTGTAAGCAGGGAATACCATTGGTTAAACCCGGCTCAAGAAAAGTTGCCAAGTAAAATTTTCATCACTAATCTTCAGTATACAGGAATTTCAATATGAAACTACTTTTATCAATTTTCTTTATAAACTCATTTCTTATCCCACAAATTAAATTTGAAGAATATTTTTTAGATAAAACCCTCCGAATAGATTACTTCCATACGGGAAATTTTGAAACGGAATATTACTCCATAGACGAGCTAATCGAAGAACCGTTTTGGGGCGGATCTAAAATTAATCTCCTGGATAAGTTTAACTATGGAAAGTATAAGATAACCGTTTACGATTCTGCCACCAACAATTTGATTTATTCGAGAACTTACTCAACACTATTCAGTGAGTGGCAAACAACACAAGAAGCTAAATCCACATCCCGCAGTTTTAATGAAACAATGACTATTCCTTTTCCAAGGCGTAAAGTAAGAGTTGAATTTTATAGTCGGAATAGAAAAAACGAGTTCATCAAAAATTTTGAATACAACATAGATCCCCAAAATTATTTTATCAAGAAAGAACGAACCAAAGAATATAATTCATTTCAGGTTCTGAACTCCGGTGAATCCTCAAACAAAGTTGACATCGTATTCCTTCCGGAAGGATACACACAAAGCGAAATAGATTTATTTAAAGAAGATTGTAAGAAATTCGTTGACTATTTTTTTAAGTCATCTCCCTTTATAGAGAATAAAGACAAATTTAATTTTTGGGGAGTTGAGGCACCGTCCAAAGAATCAGGTACCGATTTTCCTGGAAAGGGACTTTGGAATAGGACTTTGTTAAACACTCAATTTTATACTTTCAATACCGAACGATATTTAATGACAACAGATGATAAATCTGTAAGAGACGTAGCTTCGAACGCACCTTATGATCAAATTTATATTCTTGTAAACACAAGCGAATACGGCGGTGGAGCAATTTATAATTATTATTCAGTCTGTATGAATAATAATCGTTTTGAAGAGCAGGTTTTTGTACATGAATTTGGGCACGGATTCGCTTCTCTAGCTGATGAATATGTTACAGATGATGTGTCATATCAAAATTTTTATGAACTGGATATCGAACCCGTGGACCCAAATCTTACAACTCTTGTGGATTTTAATTCCAAATGGAAAAATCTAGTTGATGGAGATACTCCAATTCCAACACCCGAAACAAAGGATTATAAAAACAAGGCGGGTGCGTTCGAGGGTGGTGGTTATGTTCAAAAAGGAATTTATCGTCCGATGCTCGAATGCACTATGAGGTCATCAATAGCAAACGAATTTTGTGTGGTATGTAAAAAAGCCATTCAAGACATGATTGATTTTTATACCGAATAAACTATTAAACACTAAAAAAATTATGGATCAAAAAAAATTATATAAAACAGTAGAGACTATCGCCTCTCAAATTTTTAATTCTGAAAAAGATATGCTCATTGCAGTGCTTAAACAGATTGTCGGACAAAAAGAAACCAACATAATCGGCGGAAGAATTTGGCAATTGAATAATCAAAAAGAAGCATACAAGCTTTTGTATCAGACAGGTAAAATTGAAAGAATAAATCCCGGATTTGTTTTAACGCTAAAAGGTTATCCGGTTTTTGATCTAATTGCGAGAGAACGAACAATCCTGGGCAGTGAAACAAATGCAATACTAAGAAAGAAAGGTATTTTCAATTATTCTGCTTCCGGAGTTGGAGATAAAATAAAAATACATGATAAGTTTTATTATGAATATTTACTTGCTCTAAACAGCGATGAAATAGATGAAGAGCTTCGTTATACATTGAACATTATTGCCACTGCTCTGACATCACAAATCAAGCAGCGTAAATATTCCGTACGTGCCAAAACATTTAAAGCCGATCTTGATAAGGCACGTGAGCTTCAAAAAAGTATTCTTCCCGAGCATGAGTATCGTTTTCATAACTACGAAATATTTGGAATAACAAGTCCGGCTGAAATTGTTGGCGGAGATTTTTTTGATTACCTGGAAGTCGGTGATGATAATCAGCGATTAGGGGTTGTTGTTGGAGACGCGGCAAGCAAAGGTGTCAGCGCTGCTGCTGAAGCAATGTACATTTCCGGTGCAATAAGAATGGCAAGCAGCTTTGAAATTAAAATTTCTCCTTTGATGAAAAGAATCAACCAGCTTGTTAATAAAATTTTTGCCGATGATAAATTTGCTTCGTTGTTTTATGGAGAACTTTCCGACGATAAGGGCGGACTTTTTCTTTATGCGAATGCCGGGCACAACCCTCCATTTTTTGTTAGGAGTAATTCTGATATTATAAAAAGGTTAGATCCAACGGGACCCGTTATTGGTCCAACTCCTCATGCAAAGTACAGTATTGAAAATATTAATTTTTTGAAGGGTGATATTCTCGTCATTTACTCAGATGGTGTGATTGATTCAACCGATCAGGATTTCAATTACTATGGAGAAGAACGCTTCATAAGCAAATTGGAAACTTTGAAGAACAAAACTGTAAAAGAAATCGCATACACAGTCCTAGACGATGTAATCAAATTTAGTAAGAGAGGTAAATACAACGACGACAAGTCGCTCGTGATTATTAAGAGAATAAAGTAGTTGCATTGGTGGGTGAAACGTCTCCGCCAAATTTATCAGCCTTTGGTTGCGGCGGATCAGCCTCCGGCTGAAAAGGTCAGACGTCAAACGTCAGATGTCAAAAGATTTCATATCTCAGTTTACAGGGTAGTCACAGCTTGTCCTACAGCTTGAAGCACATTCGGGAAACCATTTCGTGAGTGGGAGAAACTGTATGAACTATTTCATGAAGGTAGTAAGTTTATCAGTGAGGTTTCGTGCTCGTGAAGTATATTCATAGAAAATTAGCTTATTTTTTTGAAAATGTAATAAGGTTGGTAATGTGGTAGTCCTTTTGGTTACTTACGTTTTAACTTTCATGACAGCAACATTACTTTGGCTAAATTTGTTCGGTCACGAAATGGTTCGTGACTGCCAACTACAATACTTTCTTATCATCCATCGCCCTTAAGTAAAAAACAATTTTATTTATTAAGTTTTAGTAAACAATTCTTAGGTTATACTAATGTTAGAATCAATTAATCCTGCTAATGAGGAACTCATTCACCAATATGAGGAAATGAGTGATGCTATCGTCTCTGGAATTTTAGATAAAACAAATTCAGGTTACCATGAGTGGAAGCTAACTTCTTTTAATCATCGTTCAGGATTGATGAAAAATGCAGCCAAAATTCTTCATGAAAGAAAAGAGGAATTTGCAAAATTGATGACACTCGAAATGGGAAAACCAATTTTGCAATCTAAAGCCGAAGTTGAAAAGTGTGCATGGGTTTGCGATTACTATGCCGATAATGCAGAAAAATTTTTAGCGAACGAAATTATAAAAACAGAATTTTCTAAAAGTTACGTTTCCTTTCAACCGCTTGGAGTTGTTTTAGCAATAATGCCCTGGAACTTTCCTTTCTGGCAAGTTTTCCGCTTTGCTGCACCAACACTAATGGCTGGAAATGCTAGTGTTCTGAAACATGCCTCGAATGTAATGGGATGTGCAATTGCAATAGAAAAAATTTTTAACGATGCAGGATTTCTCGAAAACTTATTCAGAACTCTTGTTATCTCATCAAAAAAAGTTGAAGCGGTCATTAGAAATAAAAATGTTCAAGCGGTTACATTAACAGGCAGCACACCGGCTGGAAGCACTGTAGCTTCAGTTGCAGGAAGTGAAATTAAAAAAACTGTGCTGGAATTAGGTGGCAGCGATCCGTATATAATTTTAGAAGATGTTGATTTAGAATCCGCAGCAGAAATTTGTGTGAATGCGCGACTCATAAATAGCGGACAAAGCTGTATTGCAGCAAAACGATTCATTGTCGTTGAAGAAATCTATAAAATGTTTGAGGAGCTGTTTGTTCAGAAAATGAAATCAAAAAAAATGGGTAATCCGCTTGATGAATCAAATCATTTAGGTCCCCAAGCAAGAACAGATTTGCGGAATGAATTACATGACCAGGTGAAAAGAAGCATAACCAAAGGAGCAAAACTTTTACTTGGTGGTGAAATTCCAAATGTTAAAGGAGCTTATTATCCTCCGACAGTTTTATCAAATATATCTCCGGGAATGCCTGCTTATGACGATGAAATATTTGGGCCGGTAGCATCATTAATTAAAGTGAAGAATGAAAAAGAGGCAATAAAAGTTGCCAATGCCACAAGCTTTGGATTAGGAGCGGCGGTCTTTACAAAAGATAATGAGCGAGGTGAAAAAATTGCTGAAAAAGAATTGGTAGCCGGTTCATGTTTCGTGAACGACTCTGTAAGGTCTGATCCTCGATTACCTTTTGGTGGAGTTAAGGAATCAGGCTATGGACGTGAATTATCCGTTTTGGGAATCAGAGAATTCGTGAATATTAAAACCGTGTGTAGAAAGTAAGAATAAAATTAATCAGCAACCAAATCTCTAATGAATCCGACTAACAATTATAAATTAATAATTCAATACGATGGAACCGATTACGCTGGTTGGCAATACCAGGAGAATGCAGTTACAATTCAGCAAAAAATTGTTGAAGCGATAAAAACTCTAATAAATGAAAACGTGAATTTGATTGGATCTGGAAGAACGGATGCAGGTGTGCATGCTCTCGGGCAAGTTGCCAACTTCAAATCTCAGCAAAAAATGGATTTATATAAGTTTAAGTATTCGCTTAATTCAATTCTTCCAAAAGATATTTCAATCATAGATATTGAAAAAGTTCAGCAAGAATTTCATTCAAGATATGATGCAAAGAAGCGTTCCTATCTGTATGTTATATCAAAAAACAAATCACCTTTTTATGATAGATTTTCTTATTTATATCATAGTACCCTAAACTGTGATATTTTGAATACTATTTCACGGAGTTTCATCGGTGAGCATGATTTTACTTCATTCTGTAAAAAGAATACTGGAACAGAAAATAAAGTCTGCAATATCTACGATGCTCATTGGAAAGAAACTGGAGGATTGATATTTTTTCTTATTGAAGCCGATAGATTTCTACACGGTATGGTGAGGACAATTGTTGGGACAATTCTTTTTGCAGCAAAAAATAATTTTGATAATAAATTCGTGCATGAGATTCTTCGTGCAAAGGATAGGGAAGCAGCCGGTGAAAGCGTTCCTGCTAAAGGATTATTCTTGTACAAAGTTAAGTACTAAAGCAATATGATAAACTTATCTTCAAAATCAGTCTTAATCACAGGAGGATCGCGAGGCATTGGTGCAGCCTGTGTAAAATTATTTGCTGAAGCAGGGGCTACGGTTCATTTTACTTATAAATCCAATGTTGATGCTGCAAGCAAACTTGCTCTGCAATTTGGTAAGAAGAAAAAGGTTTTCTTTTACAAATTAGATTTTAGTAATGAAGCTAATCTAGAGCTAAGAATTATTGAGTTAGTTTCAAAGATTAAAAAAATTGATGTACTTATTAACAATGCAGGTATTTGGGAGTACGGTGAAGCGGATAAAATGTCTTTGCGTGAATGGAATAGGACTATGCAGGCAAATCTCACAAGTATGTTCCTCATGACCAAAACCATCATTCCTTTGATGAAAAAAAATAAATTTGGAAGAATAATTAATATTTCTTCAACGGCAGGACAAAGAGGAGAACCTTTTCACTCGCATTATGCAGCTTCAAAAGGAGCTATGATATCTTATACAAAATCACTCGCTGCAGAATTGGGAAAGTATAATATTACAGTTAATAGTATTGCACCGGGTTGGGTTGATACTGAAATGTGCAAGGGAGTTTTTAGCAATAAGAAATACAAGGAAAAAGTTAGATTAGAAATCCCGGTACAGCGAATTGCTTCTGCTGAAGATATTGCCGGACCTGTATTATTTCTTGCTTCTGATTTAGCAAGACATATTAATGGAGAAATCTTAAATGTGAATGGCGGTTCTGTTTTGTGCGGGTGAAAAATTTGGATGTTGTAAAAACATCTATTGTCACAATTGTCAGGTTATAGTCACTATTAATAAAAATCAGTTTAAATTCAGTAATAGAAATATAAATCACTCATAATTTCAAGAGGTCTCAAATGGAATTTTTCTCAGCATTTCATCCGAAAGTGATTCACTTTCCAATTGCTTTTCTTCTGGGGTATTTTTTATTTGAATTACTGGGAATAATCTTAAAGAAAGATTTTTTATCAAAAGCCGCTCACTTACTTTTATTTTTAGGAGTGCTCGGAGCTGTAGCTGCAGTGTTTACGGGACGTGAAGCAGAAGAAGCTTTTGAATACTGGAATAAGAAAAGCGGGGAACTATTGGAAGAACATGAATTGTATGCAAACCTCACTTTATGGTATTTTGCGGCGCTGCTTGTATTACGTACTTTTATTGCATTTAAGAAAAAATTTGTCGGTATAGTTCAATATGTAATTTTAGTTTTAGCAATGGTGGGAGTTTATTTTGTTTTTCAAACAGGCGAACATGGCGGAAAAATGGTTTATGAGCATGGAGTTGGAACTCAATATAAAATTAAACAAATGGAAGCAGAGTAAATTGAGTTGGAATATAAAGTAAGCAGTGGTCGGTTGTTACTTGCGGTTATCCTAGTTAATGCAGTAGGTTACGCATTAAAATATTTTGAATTAGATACATTTATAATTTTACTTGGATTTCGTTTTCATCTTGGTGCGGTGCTTCCACTATTGGTGGTGATTAAGGCAGAACACTTATCTTTAATTAAGGAAGCATTTCTGCATCCACCTTTGATAAACTTTGGAAAAGTGATCCTGACTTTCTTTTTAACAGCTTTATTATTTCTATCAGTTTTATTCTTAATAAATAAAATTGAGATAGGTGATCCCGAATATTTTTATGAGTTTGGACTTTCATCCATAGTTGATTATCCAATTTATCTTATCTGGAACTCTATTCAGTTTATCTTTCTCTTCTTTTTCTTTTCATTGGTTAACAAAAGCTTCAAAATTAGTTTCATCGTTATTTTAGTTTCATCAATCTTAATTTTTGCATATGAATTTATCCCGATCAAAAAAATGATATTTAACTTTGAGAGCATTGCGGCATTTCTACTGCTGTGCATTATTCTCACATTAACAATTAAATTTTTTAATAATATCTATTTATTTATTGTGCTGATTTTCTCAACACTATGGTTTAGTCTTCTTGCTTTCGGAACGTCTTCTTCAGTGCTTGTAAATTTATTCTTTGCGGCACGGTACACTGAATGGGAAGGATTTTTTGCAGCGGATATAAATATCTCAGGATTCTTAATTCCGGCGAGTTACTTTCTGATACTATTGAGCTTGTTAGCACTATTATTAATTGGAAAAAGAAAGTCCGCCTGATGGGTTAATAAAAATCCGAATTTTTGTTATTTTGAATCGTTAAAAATTATAACGCATGAATAAGATACTCATCTCCCTATTTTTTCTTATAATATTTAATTTTAATCCATCGTTTAGTGCTGATAAAGCAAGAGGATTTTTTATTTCATTTGGTGTTGGTCCGCGTTTACCAATAAGCAATTTTGCAAGTTCGACTGATTTAGGTTACGGTTTTAATCTCGAGTTTTCGTACACAGATAATAATTTAATTCCATTGTTTTTATTTACAAAAATAGGATATGAACAGTATCCCGGATCGCAAGGATTTTATGAATCAACTGATTACTCAAATTTTTCAACGACGAATGTTCCTTTGAATGCCGGCATAAGATATTATTTTTCGCCGCTGCTAGAGAGCGCATTCCTTTTGATTCCGTTAATCGAAGTGTCAACATCATTCTCTTATCTGAAAGAGCTTCATCAATTTAAATTGACTGCCGATAAAAGTAATTTCTTTAATGAGAACTATAAATTCGGGTTCACTGCAGGGGTTGGGGTTTCTATGTTTTTAATGGAGATTCTCGCTTCATTTAATTATTTTGAAAGCAACCAGTTCATCTCGGCAGATTTAAAAATAAGATTACCATTATTAGTAATATTTTAAGAGCAAAAAATGAATTATCAAACTCTCCTCCTCGAAAAAAAAGAAAATGTTACCATAGTTAAAATTAATCGACCTGACAAGCTGAATGCACTTAATGCAGTGACTTTAGATGAACTAAAACAGGTTTTTATTTCCTTACGGAATGATGAATCGGTCAGCGTTATAATTCTTACCGGAAGCGGTGAAAAAGCTTTTGTTGCTGGTGCGGATATTTCCGAAATAAATAAGCTTGATATGATTTCTGCTAAAGCATTTGCTGAAAAAGGTCAGGAAATATTTTATTCAATTGAGAATATGAACAAGCCGGTTATCGCCGCAGTTAATGGATTTGCACTCGGAGGCGGATGCGAGCTTGCATTATCATGTCATATCAGATTGGCATCCGACAATGCTAAGTTTGGCCAGCCCGAGGTGAACCTTGGAATAATTCCCGGTTACGGCGGCACACAAAGATTAACACGGTTAATAAATTCCGGAAGATCTGCTGAATATATTTTTACCGGAGATATGATTGATGCAAACGAAGCATTGAGGATCGGACTTGTTAATCGTATTTATCCTCAGCAGGAGCTGTTGGACAAAACAATTGAGTTGGCGAAAAAAATATCGTCAAAAGGGCAGCAGGCAATCAGATTAACATTGAAAGCAATAAATATGGTTGATCAAGTTTCCGATACTGAAGGTCAGAAATATGAAGCGAGCTTATTCGCGATTTGCTGCGGTACCGAGGACTTCAAAGAGGGCACAAGTGCATTTTTAGAGAAACGAAAACCTAATTTTAAGAATAGATGATTTATTTCGTCGTATTTATGCATAATGACTTTAAAATTTAATTCTCAAAAATTATTAGTAATTCTTTTTTCAGCCTCGTTATTACTGTTGCTTACACATTTAGTGTTTTCGATTCTCTACCCTGAAGTCGATTCGCAAAATATTTCAGCGCTCAGTAATGAAGAGATAGACAAAAAATTTAAGGAGTCGCTTTACAGCTTTGCTATAAAAAATGAATGGATCAAAAGTATAAAGGACAATTCTTCCATCCCTTCGTACAGAATAAGTGTTCCTTCCGATCTTCCCATCCCTCAAATTATAGGTGAATTAATTAAACAGTATGATGGTTATAACTTGATCGTTGAAGCCGAAGAAAAGAAAATTCACGGTAGAACTTTGATGCAAGTATCATCCGATAAGGAGATTAAATTAAAAGCTGACTTTAGATATATTAATGATATTCAGCGAACTTTCAGCCAATCAGCTTTATTTATTTATGGCAGAGAAAATAAAGAGGCTGAGTACGATTCATTAATGCTTACTACAACCCGCGATATGTCGGCTCTGCTGATTCCCTCAAAATCAAATGCCGCATATTCTACGTGGTTAAGGGGCAATGGCTTTGATTATGCCGTTATACTAAATAATGAAATCAATGATTTAGAATTCAGGTTGAGTAAAGATTATTCTGAAAAAAGACTGAAGCTGATTGTGCAAAACATTGTGGTATCTTTTCCCCATGCTTCATTTTTCGTGATCAATAAAAATTTTGATATCTATTCTTCACCGAATTATTTAATTATAAAAAAAGAATTTGGCAAACGGAAGATTAGATTTTTTACAACCGATTCTTTAAAGTTTATTGATAAAAGTCATCCAAATATTTCTGAAAAGCTTAATTCTATTGTGACGAATGTAAAAGCGGGGGATATAACCAGAATAGCAATCTCTTTTGATGCTTATCAATCTCTGGCTGAAGATTTAAGAAAATTGATAAGAGTCGGGTATAAATTTGTGAAGACTTCGGAGTTGGGAAGTAAGGAAAAGAAATAATCCTCGTTTAATGTGCGACTCACTTGTACTACCGGGTCTCATTGTACTATCTCACCTTTTTCGTTAATTATTTGCACATCACCAAACCTAGAAGAGGCGAAACTATTGAGCAATTTATTTTTATCACCCACAAGCACAATTGACATTTCATCCAATTTAATATTTTTAACCGCGGCTTGATTGACTTCTTCTATCGAGACACTTTTAATGTTATCCAGGTATTTATCGTAATAATCATACGGCAGGTTTTGGATAGCAAGCAGGGATAAGTTCGAAGCAATCTGGTCATCGGATTCAAATTGAGAGGGAAACTTTCTTACCATAGATGAACGTGCAAAATCTAATTCGTCAGGTGTAACTCCGGTTTTTATATTTTCTAACTCATTTAATATTTCAGTTACCGCTTCGAGTGTATTTTCTGTAGAAACAGAGGTTGATACACAAAACTCCCCGGAGTTTATATAATATGAAAAGTTAGAAGTAGCGCCATAGGTAAAACCTTTAGCTTCGCGTAAATTCAAATTTATTCTGCTTGTAAACTGTCCGCCTAAAATTGAATTCATCATGGTTTTGGAAAAATAATCCGGCGTATTCCTGCTCGATGATCTGTGTCCAACTCTGATTTCAGTTTGTACTGCGCCTTCTTTATTCAGAATTGAAATGGACTTTCGGTTTTTAGCAAACTCAAATTTTGGTTTAATTAAATCGGATTTAATCCTCCAATTACTCAAATAGTTTTCTAATGAAGCGGTCAGGTCTGCTTCCGAAATATTCCCGACTACAATTAAATACGAATTATCCGGGCTAAAATTTTTATTGTAGAATTTTATTATCTCATCAATGCTTAGCTTCTGAATGCTTTCCTCATAACCTAAGACCGGAAAAGCATAGGGATTATTTTTCCCATGCACGATGTGATTGAATGCAATGTATGCAAGCTCTTCAGGCTCATCTTTCTGCTGCAGAAGCTTTACTTCAACTTTTCTTCTTTCACGCTGAAAATCTTGATCATTAAAGTGTGGTTTCAAAATAATCGAACAGAATAATTCGAACGATCTTTCAAAATTTTCAGATAAAGTTCTTACCAAAAGAAAAATATTATCGTGGTTGCAGCTTGCATTGAAACTGCTTCCAAGAATATCAAACTCTTCGCTAAGCTCAAGCGCATTATAATCTCCGGCTCCTTCATCAATCATCATCGAAAATAAATTAGCCAAACCATTTTTAATTATCGGGTCAAAAATACTTCCGCAGCCGGTAATCAAATTCATTCTGATAATCGGCAGAAATTCCCTTTGAACAAATAGCACTTTTAAACCATTAGATAAAATAAAATTTTTTATTTCGGGAAGAGTGAATTTAATTTCTTGAAATGGATGAGGAATTTTCGAACGGTCGATACTCATAATGATCCTTTACCTTGAGGAACGACAGTTAGTTGAACATTTGGTTTAGTAAAGTATCTTTTAGAAATGCTTTTAACTGAATCATTATTCACACCTTCATATCTTTCAAGATCTTTTATGAATGAGTTCGGCTCGCTGAAATAGAAATTATAAGCGTTAAGATGATCAGCTAAATTATCAATCTGCTGAAGGGAATAGATGAAGCTCGATTTAATTCCGTTTTTACATCTTACTAATTCTCTCGCAGTTACACCATTTTCTTGAAGATTCTGAAGCTCATAAAAAATTTCCTTCTTCAATTCATCAATATCTTTACCCGGTTTTGCTGTAGCAATTATCATGAATATTCCGCTTAGTTCGCCTGAAATTTGCATTGCGGAAACATCCTGAGCAATCTCCTTTTCGTAGACTAATTTTTTGTAAAGCCGGGAATTTTTTGATCCGCATAAAATATCGGAAATAATATCAAGACCGGCATCATCGTTTGTATATGCTTTGTCGGAATGCCATGCGATGTAAATTCTCTCAAGCTGTACATTATCTTCATACTTGACTTGAATGGTTTTATCGAGTGAGGGAATTTCGAAGCTGTTTTTAGATGAATAACCATTTGAAGGAATTCCGCCAAAATATTTTTCTATCAGGTCTTTGCATTGAACCGATTCGAAATCTCCGGCAACAACTAAACAGGCATTTGAAGGGGAATAATAATTTTTAAAGAAGCCGGTGACATCTTCTAAAGTATAACTTTTTATATCATCTAAATACCCAATGGTTGGCCAGCTGTAAGGATGATTTTCGGGAAATAAACAACCGAGCAATTTTTCCCAGGCTAAACCGTACGGCTGGTTTTCGTACCTCTCAAGCCTTTCGTTTGCAACAACACCTTTTTGATTATCTAACTTTTCTAATGTTAAAGCGGGTAGTAAAAATCCCATTCTGTCAGATTCGAGCCAAAGAGCCAATTCTAAAAAATTAGCTGGTAATTTTTCATAATAATTTGTTCTATCGAAAGTCGTCGAACCATTCAGAGTTCCTCCAGCTTCTTGAATAAAACGGAAGTGCATTTCTTTCGCAGCATTTTCAGAACCTTGGAACATCATATGCTCAAACAAATGAGCAATTCCTGTTTTTCCTCTCTTTTCATAAGCAGAACCAACTTTGTACCAAATGTTTACCGCAACGAGAGGAAGGTTTTTATTCTGATGTAAAATTACTTCCAGGCCATTTGGGAGTTTGTATTTTTCATACTTGATGTTGAGTAAATTCATTTCAATTTTCTAATGGTTAATTTATTGATCAGCAATAAGGCAATAAGGTTTAAGAATAAGGTGCTAATCATGGTTACTAATGTTAATTGCTTTAATGAGATTTCTTTCTTATTTGATCCTAAATATTCTTGATATCTTTTTATAATAGAATTAACTTAAAAATCATGAGCAGTTTAAAAAACTTATTTGCATTTTTCCAACCTTAGTGACACTGCATCCTGCTGACGAATAAGCTTATTACATTATTGAAGAGATACTTGTACCAAGATTCCATTCTAATGAGGCATAGGTTCTGTTATACAAATTAGTGAAGCAGCTTTAAAACTCTATCCGGGCGAATCGATCCAAGTAATCTGAATATATCGCTCATCGGAATATCTCTATTCCAGGAGAAAAGGGTAATGAACGCTTCGCCGACAACCATATCTCTTGACACAAATCCCCAGAATCTGCTGTCAGCGCTGTCATCTCGATTATCGCCCATCATGAAATAATAATCCTTTTTGAAAGTGTATGACCTAACCGGAACATCTTCAATCGTTACAACATTGCCGCTGATATTAACAACCCGTTTTCCATATTCTCTATCAATTATAGTTCTCCATTGCTCAACGTTTTCAATATTTAATCTAACAGTATAACCCTTTTTAGGCACAACCAATGGTCCATAGTTATCTTCATTCCACGGCATTCCTTTAGGAAAAATTCGCGGCTCAACATATTCTTTCGGCTTAACATATGGATTTAAATATTTAATGTGAGAAGGAATCCAAAATTCTTTAGAGTTAATAAAAACGACCTTATCGATAATCTGAATTGTGTCGCCGGGAGTTCCTATACATCTCTTTACATAGTTAACGCCTAGCTCATTTGGTCTTAGCTGATCTCTATCTCCTGGATATTCGAAAACGACAATGTCTTTCGCCTTTGGTTCTTTAAAAGCGGGGAGTTGAAAGTATGGTAACTCAATTTCTGTAAAAGGAATGTATCTTGGTGAAGAAGCTCCGTAAATAAATTTATTCACAAGTACGAAATCACCGACAAGAATTGTATCCTCCATTGAACCTGTGGGAATGCGGGTGTTTTGAATTATAAAAGTTATAATAACCAAAGCAGCGATTGCAGCAAAAAATAAAGATTCAATAAACTCTTTTACTTTTTCCCCAAATGTTTTTTTTCTATGTAATTCTTCTTCTGTTTTTATTCCTAAGAATTTTCTAAGACCCTCTTTAAATGACAATTTATACTCCGTTTAATTTTTAGTTCTATTTTTTCTTGTTTTCAATTTGCTTGTATAAATTAAAAATGGCTAAAGCCTCTTAGTTTATAGGAAGCTCACATTGAGGGTGAGCCAAAATAATTTTCTTGGTACTTCTTAGAGTCCGTCGATTGACGGATTGTGTCCGTCAGATGACGGATAGTGGCAAATAAAAAACTTTTTTTCAAAGAAATTAATACATTAGCCACAAAGTCGCCAAGACACAAAGTTGCACAAAGAACATTTTAGTCAGCCTCTTATGTCCGAACAAACCAAACTTTAATGGTTTTAACTCATTCTATTTTAATGAAGTGAACTTTTTTCTTTTAATTGATTTAATTTCTTCTTCAGTATTTCATTAACCGATTTTGGATTTGCTTTTCCTTGAGTCAGCTTCATTACTTGTCCAACTAAGAATCCGAAGACTTTCTCTTTTCCATCAAAATACTGTCCAAGCTCGGAAGAATTATTAACAATAATTTCGTCAATAATTTTTTCCAGTTCACCCTCATCTTTTATCTGAAAAAGATTTTTCGCCTTAATAATTTCAAGCGGTTGCTTTTTCTCATCATGCATTATTGGAAAAATATCCTTTGCAATCTTTCCGCTGATGGTTCCATCATTAATTAGATTTATCAACAAACCTATACTGTTTGGATCAACCGGAAAATTTTTAATGTCCATTTTACTTTCATTTAGAATTTTTAGCACATCCACCATAATCCAGTTGCTGGCGGATTTATAATCATCCGTAACTTTCACAACCGATTCATAATAATCTGCAAGATATTTAGATTGAGTGAGAATCTCCGCATCATACTGTGGAATCTTGTAATTCTGTATGAATCTTTCTTTTCTTTTATCCGGTAATTCTGGAAGTAAAGTGGATAGCTCTTTTTTCCATTCAGAATTCATAACAACAGGAAATAAATCCGGTTCAGGAAAATAGCGATAATCGTGCGCTTCTTCTTTGGATCGCATCGGAATTGCTTCATTCAAATCGGCATTCCACAATAATGTTTGCTGAACTATCTTTTCACCATCTTCAGCCAACTCAATTTGTCTTTCAATTTCAAAGTTGATTGCTCTCTCAACATTTTTGAAAGAATTCATATTCTTGACTTCTGTTTTGGTTCCCAGTTCCTTAGAACCTTTCGGACGAATTGAAATATTTGCATCACATCTGAGAGAACCTTCCTCCATGTTTCCATCACAAATTTCTAAATACTTTACAAGCTGATGAATCTTTGCAAGATATGCCGATGCTTCTTCACCGCTGCTTAAATCAGGGTCACTAACAATTTCAATTAATGGAACGCCGCAGCGATTCAAATCTATACAAGTTTCATATCCTCTATCATGCAAAGATTTGCCTGCATCTTCCTCCATGTGAATTCGTTTTATTCTTATTCGCTTAGATGTTCCATCCTTCAAATCGATATTTACAAAACCATGTTCGCAAATTGGTTCTTCATATTGAGATATTTGATAACCTTTAGGCAAATCAGGATAAAAATAATTTTTTCTTGCAAAGATCGAGCGCTCGTTAATTTTACAATCCGTTGCTAAGCCCATCAGAACAGTAAATTCAACCATTTTTTTATTAAGAATCGGCAGAACTCCCGGATGTCCTAAACAAATTGGACATACATTTGTGTTCGGAGCATTTCCAAATTTTGTAGAGCAGCCGCAAAACGCTTTAGATTGGGTTAATAGCTGCGCATGAACCTCAAGTCCAATTACAGCTTCGTATTTAATATTCATTCCTTGTATTACGATTTCGAGAGGCAAATATATAAAACTTGAGCTTTATTGAGAAAGTAATTTATCACTCACCTTATGCAAAAGTGAAGAATACAAACCCAGTTCCTAACGTATGGTCTTAAAACCAAAGGAACTGGGTTTGTTTGCTAATTTTTATAATTATCTTTCTTAACGGGAGTTATTAGTCATAATCTCTGTGATAAAAGCATGGTAAGAAGTGTAAAATGAAACATCACCAAATGACCAAGTCGCTTTATATCCATTTGAACAATAAGTAAATTAGCATCAAAAAAAACAGGAAAGTGTACTCATGAATTCAGTAAAGATAATTTTACTTTTTCTATCTCTGATTTTTATTACAAATCTTAATGCCCAAAAAAGCTTTTCATTGGAAGATAAAATTCCGATCGATTCCAAGGTTACGATTGGAAAGCTTGAGAATGGATTAACCTACTATCTGCGTTACAATAAGAAACCTGAGAAACGAGTATTCCTTCGTTTAGTTTTAAATGCAGGTTCTATTCTTGAAGAAGAAAATCAGAAAGGATTAGCTCACTTTGTTGAGCATATGGCATTCAACGGCACAAAAAACTTTGCGAAGAATGAAATCATAAATTATTTGGAATCGATTGGGATGAGATTCGGTGCTGATGTAAATGCCTACACAAGCTTTGACGAAACGGTTTATATGATTGAAGTTCCAACCGATAGCCTAGAAATGGTAGTGAAGGGAATTCAAATTCTTAAAGAGTGGGCGTCAAATGTAAGCTTTGATTCAACTGAAATTGAAAAGGAAAGGGGAGTTATAATTGAAGAATGGCGTTTGGGCAGAGGAGCTAATGCCAGAATTTTTGATAAGCAAGCTCCGGTTCTGTTTAGAAATTCAAAATATGCGGAAAGACTGCCGATAGGTGAAATAGAAATAATAGAAAATTTTGATCATGAATCACTTAAAAAATTTTACAAGGATTGGTATCGTCCCGATTTGATGGCTGTAGTTGCTGTTAGCGATATTGATCAAGACTGGTTAGAAGAAAAAATAAAAGGTGTTTTTTCTGAAATACTAAAATCAAAAGAAGAGAAGGAAAGAATCATCTACCCGCTTCCGGATACTGACGAAGTTTTATTTTCTATTAACTCGGATGTAGAGCTACCTCAGACTTCAATTAGTTTATATTACAAATTTCCTGTTTCGAAAATTGAAACTGTAAATGGCTACAGAGAAGAATTAATAGAAAATTTATACAATGGAATGCTCAACAGCCGACTTGCAGAATTAACACAGAGTGCTGAACCACCATTTCTGTATGCTTACTCCGGCAAAGGTAATTTTATTAGAAGCAAAAACTTTTACGTTCTCGGTGCAATTCCTAAGGAAGATTCGATATTGGTTGCATTAAAATCATTATTAACAGAAGCAGAACGGGTTCGGCAAACAGGATTTACCCAGGCAGAATTAAAAAGACAAAAATCTGAAATGCTTAGAGGAATGGAGAAGAGATTTAATGAAAGAGCAAATACAAATTCCAATGTATTCATGAATCAATACACAAGGCATTTTCTTGCTGCTAATCCCATTGCCGGTATTGAATATGAAAATGAGCTTGCTAAATCAATTGTTCCTGATATATCTATCCAGGAAGTAAACGAGATTATTGGTTCATTAATCTCCGATAAAAATTATGTCGTTCTTGTTTCAGCCTCGGAAAAAGAGAATTTAAAGCTACTGGGTGAGGAAGCTCTGAGACAAACAATAAATGAAGTCAAAAAAAATCAGCTTTCTGCTTACAAGGAAGAGCTGCAAGATGCTCCGTTAGTTGAATCGAAATTGGCAATGGTAAAAATTGTTGATGAAAATAAAATAATAGAAGAATTAGAAATTACAGAGCTTGAGTTTGCGAATGGTGTTAAAGTAATTCTTAAACCTACCGACTTTAAGAAAGATGAAATATTGTTTAGAGCTTTCAGCGATGGCGGCAGTTCATTGGTTGATGACAAAGATTATATTCCTGCAGCAACTGCGGTATCAGTTGTCACTCAAAGCGGCATAGGTAAAATGAGTTTGGTTGAACTACAAAAAATGTTGAAAGGTAAAATAGTTAATGTTTCTCCTTACATTGCTGAATTAGCCGAAGGATTAACAGGCTCGGCGTCCCCTAAAGATATGGAGACAATGTTCCAGCTAATCTATCTAAATTTTATTTCACCAAGATTAGACAGCATCTCTTATCTTTCCTATAAAACTAAGCTGGAAAACTATCTTAAAAATAGAGACAAAGATCCGCAATCTGCTTTTCAGGATACGATAACATCTGTCATCTCACAATATCATCCGAGAAGAATGCCCTGGACAATGGAGACCCTCAATAAATTAAATGCTGATAAGTCATTTCAAATTTATAAGGATCGTTTTGCAGATGCCTCTGATTTCACTTTTATTTTTGTCGGAAATTTTGATGTGGATTCAATTAAACCTTTCATTCAAACTTATCTTGGTAACTTGCCTTCAATAAACAGAAACGAATCATGGAAAGATTTGAAAATAGTTCCGCCAGCAGGAATTATTCGCAGAGAAGTCTTAAAGGGCATTGAAAATAAAAGCTTAGTAAATCTCTTTTTCTCAGGCGATTTTGAATGGAGTCCGTGGGAAGTTCACAAATTTTCAGCTATGATTGAAGCGATGAAGATAAAATTAAGAGAAATAATAAGAGAAGAAATGAGCGGCACATACGGTGTTAGTGTAAATCAGATGCTTCAAAAAAATCCCATCGAAAAATATATGGCCTCTATCTCGTTTGGATGTGATCCCAGCAGAGTTGATGAACTTGTGAAAAGTATCTTCGATCAAATTGACAGCTTAAAAACATTCCCAATAGATGAATCTTACCTCATTAAAGTTAAAGAAACCCAGCGCCGGGAGTGGGAAGTGAATCTTAAGGAAAATAATTTTTGGGTGAACAGGTTATGGACGTTTTATCTATACGATTACGACCTTGAAGATTTTTATCAGTATGCTGAAAGAATTGATCGATTGAACCCGGAAATCATTCAAGAATCTGTTAATAAATATTTTAATAAAGAGAATTATATTGAGGTTGTACTAAAACCCGAGCAAAAGAATTGATTAGGAAAAATTTAATCATCTTAAAGAAAATTTAAAGTTTTAGGCATGTCATTCTTTCAAAAAATTGGATTTATCTTTGGACTCTTAATCTTCATCTTAATCTTAATCTTCGCTGACCTGGATCCCGCTAATCCCAATCTTACAAAAATGGCAGCCGTTGCAGCGCTTATGGCTGTTTGGTGGATAACTGAAGCAATTCCTCTTGCAGCAACATCATTGATTCCAATCATAATTTTCCCATTGCTTGGAATTCTTGATGGTGAAAAAACTGCGGGATCGTATATCAATTCAGTAATATTCTTATTCCTCGGAGGATTTCTTTTAGCATTAGCTATGGAAAATTGGGGGCTTCATAAAAGAATTGCATTGAAGATCATAACACTCTTCGGAGGAAGCCCCAACTCAATTGTGCGTGGATTTATGGCTGCATCGGCGTTTATGTCAATGTGGATTTCAAATACCGCAACTGCCATAATGATGCTTCCAATTGCACTAGCGATTATAAGCAAAATGGAAAATGAATTCGGAAAAGAAAAAACACATAATTTTTCTTTGACGATTATGATTGCAATAGCATATGCATGTTCACTTGGCGGCATTTGCACTTTGATTGGAACTCCGACAAACCTTGCCTTTGTGAGAATACTTAAAATTATTTTTCCCTCTGCACCGCAAATCGGATTTGGCACCTGGATGCTGCTCGGTGTTCCTATTGCAATCATTATGATTTTATTTGCCGCATTTCTTCTAACAAAAATATTTTTTAAGTATGATAAAAATTTAAGCATAGATAAAAATTTTATAAAAGAGGAATACAGATCATTAGGAAAAATATCATATGAAGAATTGACAATTGCCATAGTATTCTTTACAACAGCAATGCTATGGATTTTTAGAATTGATATGAATCTCGGATTTGTGGTTATTCCCGGATGGGAAAGGCTTTTCTCCTTCTCTAAATATTTAAATGACGGGACAGTTGCCATAGCTATGGCATTGCTTCTATTTATAATACCTTCAAAAAACAGTGATGTTCAAAGAAGAACTATTTTGGATACAACTGTATTTAACAAAGTACCTTGGGGAATTATCCTGTTATTCGGTGGTGGTTTTGCACTTGCGGAAGGATTCACATCAACAGGGCTTTCTAAATTCATCGGATTAAAACTTCAAACTGTTACTGATTTTTCGCCGATTATAATTGTCGGATCTGTTGCACTTGTCATTACATTCTTAACTGAGCTTACTTCAAACACGGCCTCAGCACAGATGATTCTACCAATTATGGCCTCAGTTTCTGTTGCTGCCCAGGTAAATCCATTATTATTAATGATAACAGCCGCACTTTCAGCTTCGATGGCATTCATGCTGCCTGTTGCAACACCTCCAAATACAATAATCTTTGCAAGTGAAAGAATAAGAATTATTGACATGGCAAAAGTTGGATTTGTAATGAATTTGTTCGGCGTAATTGTCATTAGTCTTCTTGTTTATCTGATAGGGACTGTATTATTCGGATTGAATGAATTTCCCGCATGGGCAATTCCTTAGTGAGAATTTATTTGTGGTATTAGAATTTTCACGTTGACACAATCGCTTTCCTTTTTTAGATTAAGAATAGATGAAAAAAGAAAACCATAAATATTTTGCAGTAATAATTTTTATTCTCGCAGCAATTGTATTTTATTCCTGCCGTGAGGAGGTCATATCTCCAAAGAATAATTCCGGAAATGTAAATGAACCTTACAGGTCTAATTTCCGAAACTCTTATACTTTTATATTGAATGCCGAAAATCTATCACAAAATGTAATTGATTATCCCAGCATCAGTTACTCAAACAGCCGGATATTTGTATCGGTTCTAGATCACACTGCCGGCTCAGTTGAAGTCATTATCCTAACAAAATCGAGGCAGGTTCTTTACAGAAATAAATTTGTCGAAGACAATAATGGTTCATACGGAATTGTTGAAGGAATCAAGCCCGAGATTATTGAAATCAACCTGAATCAATTCACCGGCAAGCTTAAGTTTCAGCTTACTGGAGTTTTGTAACCAACCTCGTTTTCATCTGAAAAAATTCGAAATAATTTTTTAAATTAAGTAAGTTCATTGGGGTTTTTGTTTATTTTTATACCGCTAAACTTTAAATGAATGTCTGATCTACAAAAATTAAAATTGAGCTATGGCAGCGAAAAAATATAGAAGCAGGAAAAAAGATTTGTCTCCCGGCAGTTCAATATTCACGGGTGATAAAAAAGTGGATAAAATTGCAATCACCATTTTTAATTACGATGAGCATCAATTTGAAGAAAAGAAAATTGAAAGCATTGATGAATTAAAACATCTCAAAGAAAGAGCGAAAACTTTATGGGTGAACTTTGCCGGAATTCATGATGCAAGTCTGATCGAAAAAGTTTGTGAGATTTTCGGAGTTCATTCTTTAGTTATTGAAGATATTCTGAATGTTAACCACAGCCCCAAAATTGAAGAGCATGATAATTTTCTCTTCCTCATTTTGAAGATGATTGATTTTGATAAATCCAAACGAGACCTGAATATTGAGCAGATAAGCATTATTCTTGAGAAAAATTATGTAATTACTTTTCAAGAAAACATTGGCGATGTGTTTGATGTGATAAGAGAAAGAATCAGAACTGCAAAAGGAAGAATAAGAAAAGTTGGTGCAGATTATTTGATGTACCGATTATTGGATTCTATTGTTGATAATTACTTTATTACTCTCGAGTATGTTGACGATAAAATAGAATTTGTCGAAGAAAAATTATTAGATAGTTCCGACGAGTCATTCTTAAAAGAAATTCATAATCTTCGAAAAGATATTCTTAAGCTAAGGCGTGCTGTTTATCCTATGCGTGATATAACATATTATCTACAAAGGGGAGAGAATCCGCTCATTCAAAAAGCTACTTTGCTTTTCACGCGAGATTTGAATGATCATATTGCGAACAATATCGAGACAATAGAAAATTACCGTGAAATAATTAATGGTGTGCTTGAGGTTCATTTAACTAATGCAAGTCATAGAATGAATCGGGTAATAAAATTGCTTACAATTATTTCCACTATTTTTATTCCCCTTACATTTATAGTTGGAATTTATGGAATGAATTTCAACACTCAAGTTAGTATTTTCAACATGCCGGAATTGAATTGGAAGTACGGCTATCTGTTCATAATGTTTATAATGTTAGCAATTGCAATAAGTCTTGTAGTAATCTTTAAAAGAAAAAAATGGTTTTGAAATTGCGTCATAAAATAATCGTTATGAAATCTCTTATAATTTTCTTTTTGATTCTCCTTTGTACACAGAATTCATTTTCGCAGTCAGCTCAGTCTTATTTTCCTTCACAGACAGGTTTTAAATGGACTTACCGGGTAACTCCATTGGACAGCGTGAATAATCCTATCAGCTCGCTTACTTATTATCAAGTTGATTCTTTTGCGGTCATACAGAATTATCAGGGAAAAACAGCAAATTACATCGTTTCCAAATCTGGTAGTGAGTTCACACTTCCATTCCAGCCATACCTTGATACTTCTTATCTGTCTTTTCTGAACAATGATGCCTTTAAATACTATCGGCTTTTCAATTTTGACTCTCTTTTAGGCGGAATTGGAAATCGAAATGTTAGATCGACACAGCCATTCGAACCTGATAATATCGAAGCATTTGAAGGTTGGTTTGCTTATTACAGGTTTGCACAGACTGTAAACATTAATTATCAGATCTTCTCAAAAGATACATCAATAACTTTTGACACACTTAATTTTCCGGTCCGTTATGAACTAAAAGGAAAACGGCTCGCTGATCAAACAGTAACAACGCCGCTTGGGACCTTCAACTGTAAAAAGTTTTTATTAACAACCGTCTTGAATTATCTGCCGTTTCCTTTTTTACCAATTCCTCTTTACACAACGTTAGACACAACATGGATTGCCCAAGGCTATTGGGTTGTCAAGCAAATAATGCCTTCTTCCGTGGTGAATCTTTCTGCGATAGGATTTCCAACATTTACAATTCCTGGAAGTATGAAAGAAATAATTCCTGCGCTAGTTACGGAAGTTGAAGAAGAGCAAATATCTCCGAAAGATTTTTATTTATCTCAGAATTATCCTAATCCATTTAATCCTTCTACTACGATAAGGTACGCTATTCCTTCTGCGAATAGCCCCCTCCTTGGAGGGGCGGGGGGTGGGTATGTTACCTTAAAAGTTTATGATGCGTTGGGAAATGAAGTGGCAACTTTGGTTGATGAATATAAAACTGCTGGAAGTTATGAAGTTGAATTCCAATCTTCAATGGACAATAGACAGTTGGCAAGTGGGGTTTATTATTACCAATTAAGATTAGGCAACTTTACTGAAAATAAAAAAATGGTTTTAATCAAGTAAGTCTTATTTGATTTTAACAGTTTTATTTCTTCCGTCTGAAGTAAGTTTATTTTATGATTTTTCTTTAAGGGGCTTTTATGAAAAAGTTAGTTTTATTTATTGCAATACTTTTTACATTGTCAACAACAAATGCCCAATGGTATCAAATAGGAGAAAATCCTGTTGGAGTATTCTTAATTGTAAAATTTGCTGATGAAAATATCGGTTGGGGAGCAAGAAACGATCCTATGAAAATTTTTAAAACTACAGATGGAGGTGCTACATGGTCAGTTAATTTTGAACCCTGGGCTCCGATTACTTCAATATTTTTTTTAGATGCAAACCATGGATGGTTTTCTCATGTATCGGGTAACTTACTCTATACTTCAAATGGAGGTGAAAGCTGGACTGTGCGATATCCAGTGCAATATTGGCACATGGAAGATATTTTTTTCTTTGATACATTAAATGGTATTGCTTGCGGTGTGGGATTCGCGGGTGGAGAAATATTTAAAACAACTAACGGAGGAGCTTACTGGGAATTAGTTTATACTCCCAGTGTTCCCGTTCTTGCTTTATCTTTTTTAAATGATTCTATAGGTTGGTGCGGAGGAGATTCTTTATATAAAACCACAGACGCTGGACAGAATTGGACTCTACTGTCAGGAAGTGTTGATGGTCCGATACTAAAAATAAAATTTCTCAATGAATCTGTTGGGTGGCTTAGTACTTTTGGTGGTAATAACCTTTACTTCACATCTGATGGCGGTAATTCGTGGAACTTGAAATTATCTTCTGTAATAGATTTTTGGTTTACCGATGTTAATAATGGCTGGTACAATACAAACAGCAAAATATTTCATACAACGAATAATGGGATAAGCTGGGAAGAACAGTATTCCGATACGAACAATAACGTATACAGCCTTTATCTTATGAATTCTGAATTCGGATGGGCTGTGAAATCTAATGGGATAGTACTACACACAATTAACGGCGGCACCCCAGTTGAACTCATCTCATTCTCAGGAGATGTAAATTTGAATGATGTAACTTTAAATTGGATTACGGCTTCCGAAATAAATAACTCAGGGTTTGAGATTCATAGAAAACAAGTACTCAGCCATCAATCTTCAGTTGGCAACACAGAATGGGAAATTTTAGGTTTTATTAATGGCAATGGAACAACAACAGAACCACAAGCATATTCATTTGTTGATGAAAACCTTTCTGCAGGAAAATATCAATACAGATTGAAGCAAATAGATTTTGATGGAACGTTTGAATACTCGAATATAATTGAAATTGCTATCAATTCACCGACAAAGTTTTCATTAGCACAGAATTACCCAAACCCATTTAACCCGAGCACAAAAATCAAATGGCAGTCACCGGTCAGTGGCTGGCAAACTTTGAAAGTTTATGATGTATTAGGAAATGAAGTTGCCACTCTTATAAATGAGTATAGACCTGCGGGAAGTTATGAGGTTAAGTTTGACGCTTCATCTGGTATCAGGAATCCGGTATCGGGAATCTACTTCTACCAATTGAAAGCTGGGAATTATTCAGACACAAAAAAAATGCTTCTCTTAAAGTAAATTCACAATGACAAATATAATTTCAGATATATAAGATAACTATGCTCTTTCCATCAGATATTAATAAAAAATTTTTCTCGCAAGTTGCTTCTTCGTCTATTCCTACTCGAGAAGAAATAGAACAAAAGTATAAATGGGATGTTTCGCACATTTACTTAACTGACTCTGCTTGGGAAGAGGATTTCAAATGGGTTGAAAACCAAATTCCCGGTTATGCAAAGTTCCAAGGTGCTTTAGCAAATAGTTCCGATGATTTTTTGAATTGCTTGAAATTTAATGAAGCGGTTGGAATTAAACTTGACCGTCTTTCACTTTATGCAATGTTATCAAAAGACAGTGATATGAAAAATCAAAATTCGCAGGCAATGTATGATAGAATACAATCCCTTTCCGCAAAAGCTTCGAGTATGAGTTCATTCATCAATCCAGAAATATTGGAAATTCCGGAAGTAAAATTACGGTTGATGCTTTCTTCAAACAGTGAATTGAAAGTTTATAGTCACTATGTAGATAATCTGATTAGAGTTAAATCTCACACATTGTCAAAAGAGGAAGAAAAAATTCTTGCTTTAGCTGAAAATGTTACATCTACTCCGTACGATGCCTACTCAATCTTTACAAATGCAGATATAAAATTTCCAATAATAATAGATGACAGCGATAGTGAAGTTGAGGTATCGCATGCTCGTTTTTATTCAGCTATGCACTCAAAAGATAGGGAATACAGACAAAGAGCTTTTTTCAATCACTTGCAGCCTTATAAGCATTACATAAATACATTTACAACTCTGTTTAATGGAAATCTTAAATCGAAAATATTTATTGCTAAAGCCCGTGGTTATAAATCTACAAGGGAAGCATCTTTAAGCCGAAATAATATCCCGTTGTCGGTATATGATAATCTCATCGAAAACACAAATAGGAATTTACTGCCTTTACACCGATGGACAGCAATCAAAAAGAAAATGCTTGGTGTTACCGAGCTTCATCCATATGATGTTTATGTGAGCTTATTTAGAAGTGATGAAGAAAAAAAATACACCTTTGATGAAGCAGCACAACTAGTTAATTCAGCCCTGAAACCGCTTGGAGAAAACTATCTTAGCGTTCTCAACACTGCTTTTAATAATCGTTGGATTGATGTGTATGAAAGCACAGCCAAGCGAAGCGGAGCTTATTCATCGGGAACTACATTTGGTGTTCATCCTTATGTTTTACTTAATTGGACAAATTTGTTGAATGATGTCTTCACACTTGCACATGAGATGGGTCATAACATGCATTCATTCTTTACGGGACAATATCAACCCTATCCTTATGCTAACTACTCTATTTTTCTTGCCGAGGTTGCCTCTACTTTTAATGAATCATTACTGCTAGAATATCTAATTAAAAACTCAAGCTCCGATAGAGAGAAACTTTACTTAATTGAAATTTATTTGAACAGTATTACCACGACATTTTATCGGCAGGTTATGTTCGCTGAGTTTGAAAAAATTGTATATGAAAAATTGGAAAATGGAAATGCATTAACACCTAATTTTCTAAAAGAGCTTTATAAAGATATTTACCAAAAATATTGGGGACCTGAAATGGTTATTGATGTTGAAGAACAATATACATGGGCTCGCATTCCGCATTTCTATTATAATTTTTATGTATTTCAATATGCAACGGGTTTTTCCGCGTCCGAAATTTTATCACAGAAAATATTAGAAAATGGAAAAGATGCTGTTGATAAATATTTAAACTATCTCAAATCCGGAAGTTCGGACTATCCGATAAATATTTTAAGAAAAGCCGGTGTAGATATGAGTTCGCCGGATCCGATTCTTGCTGTAACAAAAAAAATGGATACCTTGTTGAATGAGATGGAATTTCTTATTAACAAACTTGAATTAGCACGAGACACTAAATGATTACTGAGAAAGAATAACCAAAATAATTTTTAAAGAAAGAGTAAAATGAAAGTCTACACAAAAAAAGAATTAAACGATTATTTTCTATCCCTTACTTATGACGACATAAGCTTAATTCCAACTGAAGTTTCACAAATTAAATCAAGAACCGATACTTCCACCACTTGCAGTTTTTTGGGATTGAATCTTTCACTTCCCATAATTTCAAGTCCAATGGACAGCGTAACCGGAATTGAAATGGCAAAAACTCTTTCATCGTTAGGATGTTTAGGAATATTAAACCGGTTTGATTCATCGCTTGATGAAGTGGTATCAAACCCGGAAAACGAAAATTCCATAAAAATTGTTTCCTTAGCATTAAACTCTTCCAACGAAGTGCTAAAGAAAATTGCAGAACATGGATTTATCGTTTGTATTGATACGGCAAATGCCAACAATCAAGAAGTATTAAATAAAACTAAAGAGATAAAGAAGAATTTTGGACTGAAAGTAGTGGTCGGAAATATTGCGCATGGAGCCAGCTTACAAAAATTAGAAGAAGCCGGCGCTGATGCGGTGAGAGTCGGAATCGGAAGCGGAAGTGTTTGCACGACTTCAATTCAGACCGGAATTGGAATAGGACAAGTTTCTTCACTTCTTAATGTTTTATTTGCAAGAGATAAGCACAATCTTAAAATTCGGATAATAGCAGATGGGGGAATTAAAAGTTCCGGTGATGTCAGCAAAGCATTAGCTTTAGGTGCCGATGCTGTTATGCTCGGAAGAATGCTTGCCGGCACAAGAGAAACTCCCGGTGAAGTAATAAAGTACAGCGGTCAGCTATGGAAAAAGTATCGCGGCTCAGCATCGTTTGGAGTAAAAATGAGAAACGAATTCATTGAGGGTGAAGAAACAATGATCGGATACAAAGGAACAGTTAAGAATGTAATAGACAGCATTTCAGATGGATTGCGAAGCTCGATGAGCTATATGAATTGTAAAAGCTTGACGGAATTTCAGAAGACGGAAACATTTGCAGTCTTGAGCAATAGTTCTTATTTGGAGAGATTACCGAAAATATAAACTCATTTGTCAGTGCTTTTCAAATAAGTACCTACAATATAAAGCCGATTTGGAATTTTGATATTGGCTTTCATTTGCTGCTTTTTTTCATATAATAAAAGATAGGACCTCAAATTTTCAAATAAGCTGAGAAGGTTAAGATTCTATTTTTATTCTATGTTACTAAGGTTTGAAAAAAAACTAAAAAAATAGCCTGCATTGGTCATAATTTGCTCTTAAGAATATGATTGCAGTAATGAATTCAAAGATTTTAGATTAAGATAAAACCTTAGTAAAAAAAGCACTAACTAAATACTTTATCACCTTATTCTGAAGTAATCAATGAGACATAAAAGCTAATGATGCCGAAATACTTCAAGTCGACTCACATCTGCAATAACGCAATGGTTAATTATCTATTTATTCACTCTCCCGATTCACTTTTACAAATGTAAAAGCCGGCATACAAACCGAGATGTACTCGCACGGCTCATCAAATGGATTTGAATATCTTACTCTCGTTCCTCTTTTTATAAATATCGATTGGTCCTTTTCTAAAATGATTTCTTCGCCATTCACTTCAATCTTTTTTCTGCCTGAGAAAACATAAGTAACTTCATCAAAGCCGGGAGTTTGAAATGGCTCGGACCATTTTGGCGGAGCAACCATGTGCGCCAAGCTAAATTCACCGGCATCAATACTAGCTTTGCCAAAATGCTCTTCAATTAATTTATTATCGGTTGCAGGAATAACGAATGGCTTTGTCTGAAGGAAAAGTTTTTTCATTCTAAATCTCGGGTTTGAAATTCTTAATTCTTAACGAATTACTTACAACCGAAACTGAGCTTAACGACATTGCTAAAGCGGCAAACATCGGATTGAGTAATCCTAATGCGGCTAACGGGATGCAAATTACATTATAGAAAAAAGCCCAGAACAAATTCTGCTTGATAGTTTTAATTGTTTTTTTAGAAAGCTGTAATGCTGAGACAAGTGCATTGAGATTATTTCTTATTATGATTATGGAACTGCTTTCGATTGCTATATCCGTTCCGGTTCCCAAAGCAATTCCAATATCACTTTGTGCTAAAGCGGGTGAATCATTTATACCATCACCAACCATTGCAACAATTTCATTTTCCTTCTGAAATTTCTTGACAACATTTGCCTTCTCATCAGGAAGAATCTCCGCCTCAAAAAAGTCGATGCCCGCTTTTTCTGCAATATGTTTTGCATTCTGCCGATTATCACCTGTAAGCATTACGACTTTTAGACCAATGTTCTTCAATTTCTTCACTGCCTCTTTAGAATCAATTCGAATTACATCTTCTAGTTTTAATAGCCCCTTAATCTTTTTGTCAATAGCCACGAAGATAATTGTTCCGCTTTTGGCTAATTTTTTTTCAGCTTCATTAACCCATGATTCTATACTAATTGATTGCTCCTTCATAAATGGAATATTTCCAGCAGCAACTTCAGAACCATTTACTTTGCCAAGAATTCCTCTGCCAATTGTATTCGTTAGAAGTTCGCTTTCAAACAATGGGAGATTTCCCTTTTGTGCAGCTTCAACAATGCTTTCGCCAAAAGGGTGTTCTGATTTTTTTTCTAATGAGGCAGCATACTGTAAAAGCTTTTCTTCAGTTATGTCGTTTGTTCTTATTTGAGTTAGAATCGGTTTGCCTTCAGTAAGTGTTCCGGTCTTGTCGAAAATAATTGTAGAAATTTTATGCGCGGTTTCTAAACTTTCTCCATCTTTTATTAAGATGCCAAGCTGAGCGGCTTTACCTGTTCCCACGATTATTGCTGTTGGTGTTGCTAATCCTAATGCACAAGGACAGGCAATAATCAATACCGCTACAAAGTTTATTAATGCTGTATTAAATGAACTTCCTGATATAATCCAAACAATAAAAGTAATAATTGAAATTACGATCACTACCGGGACAAAAACTGAAGCAACCTTATCTGCTAAATTTTGAATAGGTGCTTTCGATCCTTGAGCTTCCGCAACCATTCTAATTATTTGACCGAGTAATGAGTTATCACCGGTTGCAGTTACTTCAAACTCAAGAAAACCATTCTTATTTATAGTTCCACCAATTACTTTTTCTCCAACTGATTTTTCAACAGGAATGCTTTCACCTGTAATCATTGATTCGTCTACAACTGAAGTTCCTGATAAAACCATTCCATCAGCAGGAATTTTTCCGCCTGGTTTGATCAGAACTATATCTCCGGTTTTAATCTCGTCGACCGATACTCTTGCTTCAATCCCATTTTTTTTGATCAGCGCAAATTCAGGCTTCAGATTAAGCAGTTTTTTAATTGTCGAGCCGGTTTTAGTTTTTGCTTTTGCTTCTAGCCACTTTCCCATTAAAATGAGGGTGATAATCACTGCAGTAGTATCAAAGTAAACATGCGGAGTCTGGTTTGAAGAGAGAAAATAATTTGGAAATAAAGTCACTGCGGTGCTGTACAGATAGGCTGATCCTGTACCGACTGCAACTAACGTGTTCATATCTGCGGAAAAATGTGTGAGATTCGAAAAAAATATTTTGAAAAATCTTTTTCCGGAAATAAAAATAACCGGTGTGGTTAACAATAATAAAATTTTGTTGATATCATCTAAAGTCATTGAAAATAAGTTTTCAAAATCAGCCCACATAGTACCCATATTTAGGATAAGGATTGGAATACTCAACACTAACGCTAAAATGAAATCGTTTTTTAACTTTTTATTTGTGTCAAGGAGTTTATCGGTTGCTTCATTCTCTTTGCGGCTTACTTTTTTGGATTGTGAACTGAAATCAATTTTATAACCCGCAGCTTCAACGGTTTCGGCAATCTTATCAAGATTTACTTTCCCCGTTTCTAACTCGATCATTGCCTTCTCTGTTGCAAGGTTTACTGAAACGTTTTTCACCCCTTCAACTTTAAGGATGGATTTCTCTACACGGGCAACGCAGCTTGCACAGGTCATTCCCTCAACCGGAGCAATAATTCTTTCTACATTACTGGTTTTTTCAATCATATTTCTATGCATTTATTTATGTAAGTGATTAAGAAAATAATTCGCAAGCTAAATTTCAAATGACAAATTACAAATCTCAAATAATTATCAATAAGCAAATTGCAAATTACAAGTTTTGGTTTAACCAAGTTTTAACTAATGAATTTTGGAGCTTTTTGTTTTTTGTTAATTGGAATTTTACCGAATTACTGAAATTACAAACGGAAGTTGAGCTAGATTAAAAAACATCATTTATTTCTTCATAGAAAATCCGGCTTCTCTAACTGCTTCTTCAAGCTGAGCCTGAGAAATCTTTTCATCATCATAATCAACCTCTGCCAAACCGATCTGTACGTCTTTTATCTTAATATCTAGTTTAGCTAATTGTTTTGTTAGTTCCATGACACAATGTTGACAGGACATACCATCGATTAATAATGTTGTAGTTTTCATTTACTTCCTTTCAAAAACGAATCTGCAGTTAGCTGTTAAATGCAAATAAAATTTACAAACTAATTTAATGCGAAAATTTGTCTATCAAAATTCATTTATTGGTGGTTGTGATGTATAGTTAGGAATGCAAGGCAATGAATGCTTCTAATCTGTTGGCAGGCGTGATAGAGCAGTTATCTATATGTTTATATTGATTTGATGGAAGTGTTTTTCACTCAAATTGGTGAACAAAAATTCGTTTGATCTAAAATTTCTTTTTCCAATTGACACGCCTCTTAATCAAAATTCTTGTACCAATTTAATCTATTGTATAAATAAAAATTAGGATTGCTGTCTGGATTGTATACAGCATAAATCTTCATTCTTTTACTTCTCTCGAAACTTTTCGAATCTCTGCTGTTAGATGATAACGTTTTATTATCTAAATGTACATCAGATTTATGATCGATGATAGTTGAATTCCTCTCGGACATGATAATTTTTCCCTCCCTTGAGTTTGAGAAATTGAACATTCCTTTTTTGTTTCTTCTGGATTTTATTTTAATGGATACAAAAGAAAAAATTATAACAATCAAAACAAAAGATGAAAAAATTTGTAATGTTCTTGTGATAATAGTCAGAAGCTCCAATTTATGTCCTCTTTGTTATCTTCTGTGATAACATAAAAAATCAAGTATCATACCATTGCAATATTCTCACACAATTGTCTTTTATATATTGATCAAACATGTTAATTGAGAATTTTATTCAGATTGATACAATAATATTTTAATGACGTGAAATAAATAGTTGGTAACGCAGGTTAGGTATAAATGAAGAATACAAATCCAGTTCCTAATGCATATTCCTAAAAATCAAAGGTGCTGGGATTGTTGCAAATTTTTATCATTACGTTGCGTAAAGTGAATTAGTAAAACAAACTTGATGATCTTGCCGTAAATTGTTTTTATAGAACTATTTTAATATTTTTAACTCCTTAAAAAATAAAGAGTTATAAAAATTCAATTTCTGAGGTAAATAAATGACTAAAGCGGACATTGTAGATAAAGTTGCATTAGGTACGGGATTAACTAAGCTGGAAACTGAGGCGATTGTTGAAGGATTTTTCAAAACCGTTATTGACTCTCTTAGGGACGGAAAAGGTATAGAGATTCGGGGTTTTGGAACTTATAAAGTTAAAAAGAAAAGAGCCAGGCAAGCAAGAAATCCTAAAACCGGTGAGCAAGTTTTTGTTCCTGAACATTTTGTTCCTACTTTTAAATTTTCTAAAGACTTTAAAGAGCTGGTTGATAAAGGAATGAAAGCAAATAAAAATGCTTAGTTTCTGTACCGAGTGTGGTGCTAAAGTTGAACAAAACTTTAAGTTTTGTCCGATCTGCGGGTCCGAGATAAATTTTTCTTCATCCGCTCAAAAAGTTTCTGATGAATCAGGTTCAACAAATACACAAGTTATCGTTTGTTCCAATTGCGGCGAAGAAAATTCTCTCGAAAGTAATGTGTGCAATTCCTGCGGTGTTAAATTAAATAGAACAAAGAAAGCAACAACTAACTTATTAAATAATATTAAAGCAAATACGCAAATAAGAGTTGAGAAGCCCAAATCAAAAAAGCAAAATAAACCTCAGAATAAAAATAAAAATGAATCAACTGTAACAGTTGGGAAGAAGCTGGACAGTAAAAAGATTTTAGCATTCATTGGAATTAGCATAGTATTGGTTTTGATAATTTTGATTACATCAGGGGTTATAGACTTGTCCGGTACTAAAACAACTCCTACAGAACTGACTCCGCAAAATCAAGGTTCAGGAATTGATTTAAGCTCGATCTCAAAAATTAATGAGTTGAAAAATATTGTTGATAAAAATCCCAACAACGCATCTGCAATTCTTGATCTTGCTAATCTTCGTTTCGATTCCGGTTTCTTTGAAGAGGCAGTAAAAAATTATGATCAGTATTTAAAGTTAGAACCAAAGAATGCAAATGCCCGGATCGATATGGCCGTTTGCTTTTATAATTTGCAGCAGTTTGATAAAGCAGAATCCGAAATACTGACGGCACTTAAATATTCACCAAACCATCAAACCGGATTTTTGAATTTGGGAGTTATCAATCTAGCAAAACAAAATTTGGAAAAAGCAAAAGAATGTTTCAACAAAGCTGTTGAAATAGACCCCAACTCGGAAGTTGGAAAAAGAGCAAAGTCATTATTACAATCACACTAAATTATTGGAGGTAGAGAATGCCATGCGGCAAAAAACGTAAACGTCATAAAATGTCTACA
Source organism: Ignavibacteria bacterium RIFOXYB12_FULL_35_14 (assembly GCA_001803045.1). Taxonomy (GTDB): domain Bacteria; phylum Bacteroidota; class Ignavibacteria; order Ignavibacteriales; family Ignavibacteriaceae; genus XYD12-FULL-36-8. The sequence continues at coordinate 75,463 of MHAR01000039.1, forward strand.
CATAAGAGAAAAAAAAGATTGCGAAAGAATCGTCATAAAAAGAAATTGAGATAGTTTTTAAATTGAATGGATGAATTATTGAATGGTTGATTGATTATTTGATTGTTCTCCATTCATTCATTCATTCACTAATTCGTTCACGTACATGCTTTAGCCAACTTAGCTCAGCTGGTAGAGCAGCTCATTCGTAATGAGCAGGTCGCCGGTTCGACTCCGGCAGTTGGCTCGAAAAATAAAGTTTATACCTTTCGCTTTTTCTAACTCTTCCATTTTACACTAAATTGTTTTAATATTAGTAAAGAAAACATAAACGGAAGTTTTTTATTTAGCCAGAAGCGATTTTATCTTTATATATTCATAATATACAAATAGAATGAAAAATATATTTGATAAGTGTGAGGGTTTTCAATGGGACGAAGGCAATTCTCAAAAGAATTGGGAAAAGCATAAAGTTATTAGAATGGAATGCGAACAAGTATTTTTTAATAAACCATATATTATATCTGATGATAAAAAACATTCTGATAAAGAAAAACGATGGTTTGCTTTGGGCAGAACAGATTCAGGCAGAACTTTATTTTTGGTTTTTACAATTCGAAATAATCTAGTTAGAATAATATCTGCTAGAAATATGAATAAAAAAGAAAGAGAGATTTACAATGAAGAAATTAAAAAATATACCAAGCTTCAAGAACGAATATGACGAAAGAGAATTTTGGGCAAAAGCCGATTCCTCTGAGTATGTGAATTGGCAGAAATCTAAAAGGGTTGCATTCCCAAATTTAAAGCCGTCAACAAAAACAATTTCATTACGTTTACCGGAATCAATGATTGAAGAGATAAAAGCATTAGCAAATAAGCGAGATGTTCCTTATCAATCTCTAATAAAAATTATTTTAAAAGAAAGAATAGATACAGAATATGGAGCCAGATTTTAGGAATTTTACCTAGACCTCCCACAAGCAAAATCCTTGATTTAACTTAGCTCAGCTGGTCGAGCAGGCCATTCGTAATGAGCAGGTCGCGGTTCTCCCAAAGAGACTCTGCCGAAGGCATTCCTTCGGAACGTGGGAGGATTCCGGCAGTTGGCTCGTTATTTTTTTCATCATCTTCCATTTCATTTGTCTCCACGATTTATATTGTACTATTGCGATGAATAATTTTAAATTCCTCACACACCCTCTTCGTTAATTGTAGTTTACTACAAATTTTTCTCAACAAAACTTAAACTAAAAGATACTTTTGGCGACGTTCACGGATTACTTACTCAACTGCCCTAATTACATGTAAGATCTAAAAGTGGTAAAAAAAATAAAAAAAAGCTTGACTTTACGATGAAAATTCCATTATTTTGGGACACGGTGGGGAAAAGTGGTGGAAATTTCCAAATTAGGATTTTGAATATGTTCAAAGGACAATTTTTATACTCGATTGATTCTAAAAGCAGAATTAGTATTCCTGCAAAACTTAGAAAAAATTTGCTTCCCGAAGCTAAGGATTCATTTGTACTTACGCAAGGAATTGGTAAGTGTATAGATGTTTATCCGGCCGACTATTGGGACACAATAGAAAAAAGACTGAATCAGTTAAACCAGTACGATCCAAATGAAATGAAATTTATTAGAATGTTTCTGCAGCATGCTACAGATGCTGAAATGGATACTCAATCCAGAATAATTCTTCCTCCATATCTTTTGGAGTTTGCGGGAATTGAAAAAGAAGTTTTGATTCTCGGTGCGTTACAAAAAATTGAAATATGGAATCCTCAAATATTTAAAGACCATTCAACCGGTTCGCCGGAATCTTATGATCAGCTTGCCGCAAAGGTTATGATGGGTAGATGAGTAAACACCACACACCCGTTTTGTTAGCGGAAAGCTTGGATTACTTGATTGGAAGTAAAACCGGTGTTTACTTTGACGGCACACTTGGATTTGGAGGTCACTCCGAGGGAATTCTCAATTTACTTGACGAAGATGCTAAATTAATTTCAACTGATGTTGATGCAAGTGCATTTGAGCATTCGAAAAAAAAATTTTCAAATGATTCCCGCATGAAAATTTACAATTTCAATTTTCAAAAGATTGACGTAATTGCAAAAATAGAATCAGTAAATGTTTTTGACGGAATCTTTGCAGATCTTGGAGTTTCATCATATCAGATTGATTCTCCGTCAGCCGGTTTCACCTACAGACAAGATGCTAAACTGGATTTGCGAATGGATAAAAGTATTGTGGTAAACGCATCGGACATAATTAATTCCTACAGTGAAGAAGATATTGCAAATCTCATTTATAAATACGGAGAAGAGAAAAATTCGAGAAAGATTGCTTCAAGAATCTGTGAGGTAAGAACACACAAAAAAATTGAAACAACATCTGAATTATCCAATCTAATTTCTGAGATTACTTCTCAGAGATATTTGATAAAAACTTTATCACGTGTATTTCAGGCATTAAGAATTTATGTGAACGATGAACTCGATATTTTAAAAAGTTTCATTCACAAAGCGGTTGATCTTTTAAAAATGGGCGGGAGGATAGTCATACTATCATATCATTCTCTTGAAGATCGCATAATTAAAGATGCATTTAGGTTTGAAGCACTTGATTGTGTTTGCCCGAAAGAGTATCCGGTTTGTAGATGCGAAAAAGAATCGCGGGTAAAAATATTGACACGGAAACCGATTCTTCCATCGCAGGACGAAGTAATGAGAAATCCTCGTGCACGCAGTGCAAAATTAAGGGCCGCAGAACGAATATGAAAAAAGGTTCGAAGCTCAAAAGAATTGCAGGCTTATTCATTGTACTTTTTACTGTTGGAGCTATAGTAGTTGCTCATGTCGCTCTTAAAAAAAAGTGTGATGATCTGATTAAACATAAAGTTGATGCAAAAGAGGAATTGCAAAATCAAAATACGAAAAAAAATAATTTGTTAGCAAAGTATCAAAGTTTAACTTCGGAAGATAGAGTTGTGGCCATTGCTTTATTTGAATTAGGAATGACCATCGCAGATCCGCCTGTTTCGGTAGTTACAATTGATTCGGAAAAAATATCGGATTTACAGATACTCTTACAGGAGCAATATGATTAACTCGAGAGTGTTCTGGGTCTTAATGGGAGTATCCATCTTCTTTGTCCTATTGATTGTAAAATTATTCGATCTGCAGGTACTTAAAAACGAAGAATCAGTCTTTTATGCAAAGCGTCAGCAAAACAAAACTGAATATGTTAAAGCCGAAAGAGGATTGATCTATGATCGCAATAATATTCTGCTGGTATATAATCGTAATGACATTTCATTTTTCTTAGACAATAACTTCATAGAGGCCAAAGATCGTCCAGTTGTCGCAAAAAAACTTTCATCTTTATTTAAGAATAAACCCTCGCATTATCTTAGGATGATGAGAGTAAAATCCAGCACAATTTGTGTTGAGAAAAAAGTTTCAAACGAGAAAGGCTTACTTGTAAAAAATCTTAAACTGCCTGCATTATATTTTAGGGAAGATCCAACACGAATCTATTATTACAATAGTATGGCTTCTCATATTATCGGATATGTCGATGATAAACTAAATGGAGTCGATGGTATCGAAAGTTCCTTTAACAGCACTCTTAAAGGTGAAGATGGAATTCGTCTTATTGAGAGAAGTGCCGGCGGAAGAATGATCACAGTTAGAGAGAAAGATACAAAACCTTCAATTCCTGGATTAAATGTTCAGCTCACTATTGATAAAAAGCTGCAAACAATTCTTGAAGAAGAATTAATAAATGGCGTTAAGAATTACAATGCAAGTTCGGCAACTGGTATTTTGATGGATCCCAATAACGGAGAGATATTAGCTCTTGCAAATGTAAGTGATTATGATCCTAATAATTATTCTGAATATGATGACTTCCGAAGAAAAAATCGCTGTATTACAGACATGTATGAACCCGCGTCCACTATGAAGGCAATTACGCTAGCAGCATTGCTCGATCAAAATCTATGTTCGGAAAATGAAATAGTGAACGTTGAGAACGGATCATACAGGTTCAGAGATAAAACAATTAGGGATACTCATAAAAATAAAATGCTTTCTGTTCGGGGAGTTCTAGAACAATCCAGCAACATCGGAATGGTGAAATTAATTCAGAGAATGGATGATGAAATGCTTTACAAATATTTGCGCGGATTTGGTTTTGGAACAACTACGGCAATTGAGCTTCCCGGTGAAGTCAAAGGAACATTAACAAAACCTTCAGAGTGGTCATTAGTCAGCAAGGCATTTCTGTCATTCGGATATGAAATGTCTGTAACTCCAATACAATTGGTTACAGCTTTCAGTGCTTTGGTTAATGGTGGAGTTATTTATCAGCCGCAAATTGTAAAAAGACTGTTAAATTCATCTGGTGGGACCAAATTGGAATATCAACGTAGAGAAGTGAGAAGAATTATTTCGCAAAAAACATCTGATAGAATGAGAGATTTATTAGCATCAGTTGTTAAAAATGGAACGGGTCAGAATGCTAAATTGGATTTTGTAACAGTTGGTGGTAAAACAGGAACATCTAAAATTCTGGAAAACGGTAAGTATTCTGCATCGAATTACAATTCATCATTCGTTGGTTTTTTTCCGGTAGATAATCCTCAGTTTGTTTGCTTAATTCTTTTAAACTCCCCTAAAGTAGGAGGTTATGGCGGATTAGTTGCGGCACCTATTTTTAAAGAAGTTACTAAAAGAATTTTGATCTCCTTGCAAGAATCGTATCAACGCGATTCTCAAAAGATAAAAGAGGAAAGTGATAATGTTCAGTTTATAAAAGCAAAAAGTGTTGAAGAGGTTAAACCTGCAACTATAAAAAATGTTATTGAGTATCATTCTGTAAAACAAAATATTACTGCTAACAATGTGATGCCTGATCTGAAAAATTACTCACTCCGTGAAGCATTAGTAATTTTAACCAAACTAAGGTTGAAATATAAAATTATCGGATCAGGGAAGATATCCTCGCAAAGCATAGTCCCAGGAACCCAAATTAAAAAAGGTAGTGTCTGTAAAATCACTTGTACTGAAACGAAAAACAATGTGCTCATAAATTAATGGAATTAACCAGCTTATTAAATAATGTAAAAGTCATTCAGGTTGTGGGTGAAATCTCACGTGAAAGAATTACAGGTATTCATTATGATTCCCGCAAGGTTACGAAAAATTCAATTTTTGTAGCAGCAAAAGGATTTAAAACAGATGGGCACAAATTCATTTCCGATGCTATTAATAATGGTGCATTAGCCATCGTTCTAGAGGATGATAAAGCTTTTTCCGATGATGCCATCACCCGACAAAATGCAGCAAAGATTTTAGTTAAAGATAGCAGAGAAGCTTTAGCTGAACTATCCATTTCATTTTATAACGAGCCATCAAAAAGAATTAAATTAATCGGCGTAACCGGGACAAACGGTAAAACGACCACAACATATTTTATAAAGTCCATTTTTGAAACTGCCGGACACAAAACAGGATTGGTTGGTACTATTTCAAATTTTATAGGCGATAAGGAAATTACCGCATCCCTTACAACTCCTGAATCAAATGAATTGAACATGCTATTCCATGACATGTATTCTCAAGGTTGTAAATATGCCGTAATGGAAGTTTCCTCGCATTCCCTTGTGCTTAAGCGAGTACATAAACTTTACTTTTCAGCCGGAGTTTTTACCAACCTTTCACAAGATCATCTAGATTTTCATCATAACTTTGAAGAGTATCTTGGTGCAAAGAAAATTTTGTTTGATAAACTCGATAGTTCTGCATCAGCTATCTATAATATTGATGATCTGAGTGCCAGCAAGATTATTGCCGATTCAAAAGCTAAAATATTTTCATACGGTAGTTCTGAATCTTCGGATTTTAAATTGACGAACATTCAATTTGATTTAAATGGAACGAACTTTACAATAAAGTATAATGATCATGAGTATAAGGCATCGACATCTCTCGTAGGCGAATTCAATGCTTACAATGCTTGTGCGGCATTCTCATCAGCAATGATCTCGGGAATTGATTCAGAATCAATTCTTCAGGGAATAAAAAATACCAAACCCGTTCCGGGAAGATTTGAAGTTATTGGTTCCGGGAAGAAAAAAGTAATAGTCGATTATTCACATACCCCGGATAGTCTTGAAAAAGCTTTGCTGGCAATCAGAAAAATTGTGAGAAATGCTAAACCTGTTTATGCTGTTTTCGGTTGCGGCGGAAATAGAGATAGAACTAAACGACCAATGATGGGAAAAATCGCAACCGAATTAGCCGAAAAAGTAATTATCACATCGGATAACCCGCGGTTTGAAGAGCCAATGGCAATTATTGAAGAGATAAAATCGGGAATATCAAAAAAAAATTATACAGTAATTGAAAACAGAGAAGAAGCAATTAAAGATGTTATCCAAACATCGGATGATGATGCTGTCATTTTGATAGCAGGAAAAGGACACGAAACTTATCAGGAGATAAAAGGGATTCAAAACCATTTCTCTGATAAGGAAATTGCAGAAAAATATTTGTTTAAATGAAAAAATTATGCTTAACTATTAAGGATTTTTTTCAACTTAAGGGTGCGGTGCTTTATGATGCTGAAAGAATTAGACCTGTTACAAAAGTTTCAATCGATTCGCGAAATGTTTCTCCTGGTTCGCTGTTCATAGCAATTAAAGGCGATAAGTTTGATGGACATAATTTTGTAATTGATGCTGTAAAAAAAGGTGCAGCAGCTGTTTTAATAAATAGTGATAAGCTTAGCTCATGCGAAAATATTGATGTACCGATTATTACGGTAAGCGATACAACTTTGGCTCTTGGTGAGCTTGCAGCAATTTGGAGAAAAAAATTAAAAACAAAAATTATCGGGATTACTGGAAGCACCGGTAAAACAACAACTAAAGAGATATTATCTACCTTGCTGAGTGGAAAATATAAAGTGAATAAAACATTAGGAAATAATAATAATCATATTGGCGTTCCTCTTACTCTATTTAGCACAGCTAATCGCCATGATTATCTCGTTTTAGAACTTGGCACCAATCACTTTGGCGAAATAAAATACACTGCAGAAATTGCTCAACCTGATTATGCTATCATCACCAATATTGGAAATTCTCACTTAGAGTTTCTGAAAAATCGCAAAGGTGTGTTTGAAGAAAAAGCCGAATTATTTAATGTAGCTGAATCTAATAAAGGAACATTATTTATAAATAATGATGATTTGATTTTGTTTAATGCAAATAAAAAATATAAGAAGAGAATCACTTTTGGTTTTGAAAAGCAATCAGATGTTGAGGGAGAAATTATCGGCTACATGGAAGATGGTAAACCAATTGTTAGAATAAATTATGTAGGGAACAGTTCAATTTATGAAGTTCCTCTTTACGGGGAACAGAGCGCCAAAAACTTTTTAGCTGCAGCAACAGTCGCATTTGAAATTGGATTGCGAACTGAAGAGATAAAAAGAAGACTAAGAAAAACTCAAGCTATTGATAAAAGATTAAACGTTCAAAGATTTCACAATTTTATTTTGGTCAACGATACTTATAATGCAAATCCGGAATCAATGGGGATGTCATTACGATTACTTTCTCAGATAAAAGAATATAACTATCGAGTTGCAATACTGGGCGATATGTTTGAGCTAGGAAAAGAGAGCAAAAGGTTGCATGGAAAATTAGCAAACATATTGCTTAAGAATAAAATTGATGCCGTTTATACGATCGGCAAATTTATGAAGCACTTACATCTAAAATTAAAATCCAAAAATATTGAAGCTGTTCATTTCAATAACAGAGAATCGCTTAAGAAATTTTTGACAAAAAAATCATTTGCCAACTCAGTTGTGTTGGTTAAAGGTTCTCGCGGGATGCAAATGGAAGAGTATGCCGAAACAATTAAATTAAATAATAAATAATGCTTTACTATTTATTTGAATATATAAATAAGGTTTTTGATCCGCCGGGTTTTGATATTTTTAGATTCTTAACCTTTAGATCTGCACTGGCAGCAATAACAGGTTTAATCTTAGCATTATTCTTATCACCTAAAATAATTAGCGTGCTCAAACGCAAGCAAATTGGTGAAGCTAAAAAAATTGATGGACCAAAATCGCACTGGTCAAAAGCAGGAACACCAACTATGGGCGGAATAATTGTAGTGATATCAGTGGTTGTTCCCGTTCTCTTGTGGGGCGATGTTAAAAGTCTGTACATAATTTTAATTGTATTTGGCACTTTGGTTTTAAGTGCGGTTGGATTTTTGGATGATTACCTAAAGGTTATAAAAAAATATCCGAATGGATTAATTGCACGGTACAAACTTTTAGGACAAGTGCTGGTAGGTTTGGCAATCGGTTCTGTAATTTATTTTTCACCACAGTTTGTTGGAATAAATTCAATAACGACGGTACCGTTTTTAAAGGATATTAATTTTGATTTCTCGTTTTTCTATATACCAGTTGTAGTGCTTATTATCACAGCGACATCAAATGCGGTTAATTTAACAGATGGGTTAGATGGATTGGCGATTGGTGTGATAGCAATTGTAATGATAGCTCTTGCCATTATTAGTTATGTAAGTGGCAATGCAATCTATTCGGATTATTTGAATATAATTTACTTGCCCGGTTCAGGAGAGTTGACAGTTTATGTCGCTGCTTTAGTTGGTGCATCATTGGGATTTCTGTGGTACAACTCCTATCCGGCTCAGGTTTTTATGGGTGATACAGGCTCCCTTGCTCTTGGCGGCGCATTTGGAATTTTAGCGGTACTAATTAAAAAAGAACTTTTGATTCCAATACTCGGAGGAATATTTTTTCTCGAAACTATCTCAGTGATTATTCAGAGATTGTATTTCAAATACACAAAGAATAAATATGGAGAAGGACGAAGAATTTTTAAGATGGCTCCAATTCATCATCATTTTGAAATGCTCGGTTGGCCCGAACCGAAAATCGTAATGCGTTTTTATATCATCGCAATTATTCTAGCAATAATTAGCTTAACATCATTTAAAATACGGTAATGAATTACTCTGGAAAAAAAATATCGATAATAGGAGCGGTTAGAAGCGGCATTGGAGCAGCTAAGTTGGTTAAGAGGCTTAACGGAATTCCTTTTGTAAGCGATGCTTTTGATAATGAGAAAATTAAAAAATCAATAGAGATTTTAAACAGTTTAGATATTCTATATGAAATTGGTGGTCACACATCTCGAGTTTTTGAGTGTGAATTGATGATTGTAAGCCCTGGAGTGCCGCTGGATTCAGAAATAATTAAAACTGCCAGAGATAAAAAAATTAAAATGATAAGCGAGCTTGACCTTGCATCCTCAGTCTGTAAGGGAAATATTATAGCAATAACTGGAACCAATGGTAAAACCACGACTACAAGTTTGTGCGGTCATGTTTTTAATGTATGCGGAGCAAAAACTTATACTGCAGGAAATATCGGTTTAGCATTTTCGGAAATAGCTTATGACGTAAAAGAAAATGAGTATGTTGTAGTGGAAGCGTCCAGCTTTCAGCTTGACCTGATTGATAAATTCAAACCGAAAGTTGCAGCAATACTAAATATTACTCCAGATCATTTAAATCGTTACCATAATAATTATCAAAGCTACATCAATTCAAAGATGAAAATATTCCAAAACCAGGATGAAAAAGATTACCTGATAATTAATCGAGACAATGAAGTTCTTATAAATTCATTAACAACGCACAGAAGTACTGATTATTATTTTTCATTAAGTGAAAAAAGTAAGAACGGGTGTTTTCTTACAGGAGATCAGATTGTATTTATAAAAAATGACAAGGAAGAATTTCGCTGCTCACTATCGGATATTAATCTTTGCGGTGAGCATAATCATGCCAATGCAATGGCAGTAATTATTGCAGCTAAAATACTTGGATTCGATAATAAAAAAATAATTGAGGGTCTAAAGTCCTTTCAAGGAGTGGAACATCGTCTAGAATTTGTTAGAGAAATTAACGGAGTTAAGTATATCAACGATTCAAAAGCAACAAATGTAGATTCAGTTTGGTATGCATTGCGAAGTTTTGATCAGCCAATCTATTTGATTCTTGGGGGGCAAGACAAAGGTAATGATTACAATCAAATTAAAGATTTGGTTCTTAGTAAAGTAATAAAGATTTATGCAATTGGTTCATCGGCAGACAAAGTTTTTAATTTTTTTCATCAAGATGTTAAAGTAGAGATTAAACAGACTATTGACGATGTCATTACGGCAGTTAATAGCGAAGCAAGAGAAAACGAAATTGTTCTTTTGTCGCCGGCTTGTGCTAGTTTTGATATGTTCAATGACTATGAGCATCGTGGAAAAGTTTTTAAAGAAGCCGTGAATAATTTATAAATGAAAAAATCAGCTTATATAATAATTCTTGTGAGCGTATCACTTTGTGTGCTTGGCTTGGCATTTGTGATGAGTGCAAGCAGCACGTACAGTAACATAAAGTTTGAAAACTTATTTCATTTATTTAATTCTCACATCTTTCGTGTTGCATTAGGTCTATTCTTTTTAATTGTTTTTGCCATTATTCCGTATGATACTTATAAGCACATCAGCAAAGGGTTGATATTCTTCATCACTGTTGTTTTAATTTATACGCTATTCTACGCACCACCGATAAAAGGTTCAGGCAGATGGATAAATCTTGGATTAATGAGTTTCCAACCCGCTGACTTAGGAAAATTATTTTTAATTATTCATTTAGCAGTTTTGATTGAACGAAAAGGCGATTCGATACAAAATCTAAAAGTATTAATTCTCCATTTATTCTTTTGGGTAATCATAATTTCTGGGTTGATATTCTTTCAGCCGAACATAAGCAATGGATTAATATTAATTTTCATTTCACTGTCAATGTTTTTTGTCGGTGGAGCAAAGCTAAAACATATTCTTGCAACTTTACTAGGCAGTGTGCTGGGAGCCATTTCAATAGCTATGATTTTTGAGCATTCGAGAAATCGAATGCTAACTTTTGTGAAGAGCATTCTTTATGGTGGAGGAATAAACGATCAAGTTAATCAAGCATTATTGGCGCTTGGAAGTGGTGGTTTATTCGGGCAGGGAATAGGCAATAGCAAACAGAGCAACCTATTCCTTCCGGAATCTTATGGTGATTTCATATTTGCAATAATTGGCGAAGAACTTGGTTTCATTGGTTCGGTATCTATTATCGTCGGGTATTTTACAATTTTTATTGCCGGAATACTGGTGGCTAAAAAAGCAAGAGACACTTTTGGACAGCTTTTAGCATTTGGAATTTCCTTCTCAATAATTCTGAATGCATTTATAACTATAGCAGTAACAACGGGAATATTTCCGACAACAGGTGTGCCTTTACCTTTTATAAGTTATGGCGGAACTTCGATCATTATAACTTGTGTATCGGTGGGAATTCTTGTGAATATTGCAATATTAAATGCCAAATACATTTTACCTATTCAAAAAATTAATTATGGTCATGCAGAAGAACCGGTTTAAATTTTTATTTGCCGGCGGCGGAACCGGAGGACATTTATTTCCTGCCGTTGCTGTTGCAGAAAAGATAAAAGCGATTTTACCCGAAGCCGATATTTTATTTGTTGGTGCAAAAACAAGAATTGAAGGAAGGTTTGTTCCCAAATTAGGATTTAAGTTCAAACCAATTTGGATAAAAGGATTTTCAAGAAGAATCTCAATGGATAATTTATTATTTCCTTTAAAGCTTATAGTTTCTTTAGTTCAATCTGTTATTATCAATTTAAAATTTCGTCCAAGTGTTGCAATTGGAACAGGCGGCTATGTTGCAGGCCCTGCAATATGGGGTTCTTCATTGGTCGGAGCAAAAATAATTTTAATTGAGCAAAATAGTTATCCCGGGGTAACAACTAAACTTTTACAAAAATATGCAGATGAAATACATCTGAGCTATGAGGATTCAAAAAAATATTTTAGAAATGAACACAAGCTTCACATGACAGGAAATCCGGTAAGAGAAAATTTGGTAAGAACAAAAAAATCTGACGCATTACAAAAATTCGAATTTAATCCGCAAAGGAAAACGCTTTTAATTTTGGGTGGAAGCTTAGGTGCTTCATCAATTAATTCAGTTGTTGCATCAAATTTAAAAAGTTTAACTGAGTTAGAAATCCAGGTGATCTGGCAGACTGGTATAGCATATTATGAAAAGCATAAAAATTTGTCATCGGAAAAAGTGTGGATTTCGGCATTCATTGAAAACATGAATGATGCTTACTCGGCTTGCGATTTAGTCTTAGCACGTGCAGGAGCAACATCAATTGCGGAAATATTATTTCTTGGTGTTCCGGCTATTTTGGTTCCATCGCCGAATGTAGCTGAGAATCACCAGTTCTTTAATGCCAAATCACTTGCAGATAAAGGTGCGGCTTTAATGTTAGAGGATAAAGATTTAAATGAAAAATTTGTAAGTGAAATTAAATCCAGCTTATTCGATGATTCAAGATTATCACAGATGAGTCAAATTGCTAAACAATTAAGTAAACCGGAAGCAACATCTGTAATAGCCCAAAACGCCATTAGATATGCAAAACAGCAGACGATTAATTAAAATGAACGATAAAAATAATTTCAAATACAACATGTCATTCTATTATCAATCAACGATAATCTATTTTGTTGTATTTGTCATTTATTTAGTAATTCGCGGGCAGTTTATCGAGGATTCATACACGCTGGTTACTAAAGATCCAATCATCTACTTTTTTGGAATAATTGTTTTGGTATCGCTATTAAGTCTCCTATTCAATCTTTACAAAAACAAACACGTACAAATTGGCGACGATGGAATTCATTTTATTGACCGTTTCAAAAAGAGAAATTTCCTCTTTAACGAAATGGATAGTATAAAGATCTCAAAGTTTAAGTCTTCAAGAATAAGTAATAAGGCATTTAGGTTAATCAGAATAAAATTGAATAATCGACGAAGACCATTGATAATCAGACCCTATGATTATGAAAACCAAATTGAATTATTAAATCGATTTCAGGAAATAAAACAAAGATTAGAAAGCCGCTAATGTTTAAGAATATTAAAAAGGTTCATTTTGTGGGAATCGGCGGAATTGGAATGAGCGGAATAGCCGAGATACTTCTAAACCAAGGTTTTGAAGTTTCCGGATCGGACCAAAATCTTTCTGAAATTACAAGACGGTTAAGTGATCTAGGAATGAAAATATATGAAGGACATTCAGCAGAAAATTTAAAAGATGCTGATGTATTGGTCTATTCCTCTGCAGTCACAGTGGATAATCCCGAAGTTGAGGCAGCCGTAAAAAGAAAAATTCCGATTATCAAGCGCTCTGAAATGCTTGCAGAATGTATGCGAATGCAATATGGAATTGGAATTGCCGGAACCCATGGAAAAACCACCACGACATCAATGGTTGGCTTAACCTTAACGGAAGGAAAACTCGATCCGACAATAATTGTGGGTGGCAAATTAAGCGGCTTAGGCGGAACTAATGCGCGTTTAGGCAATGGTGAATTTATTGTTGTTGAAGCAGATGAGTTTGATAGAACTTTTCTAAAATTAACTCCAACTATTGCAGTAATTACTACTTTAGAAAGCGAACATCTTGATACTTATAAGGATTTGGAAGACATCAAATCAGCATTCATAGAATTTGCGAATAAAGTTCCTTTCTATGGTTTTGTAGTTTTATGTTTGGATGAACCCGCTTTGCAGGATATCATTCCTCAGATAAATAAAAAGGTTATCACCTACGGTTTAACTGTTCAGGCTGATCTTCGCGCAACAGATATTGAATTTAAGAATTTTACATCTTCATTCAATGTAAAATATTATGGAGAAGAGCTTGGAAGATTGACACTTAAAATTCCTGGTATTCATAATGTAAAGAATTCGCTTGTTGCGGTAAGCATTGCAAAAGAATTGGGAGTTTCATTCAGCACAATTAAAAAAGCCCTTGAATCGTTTGCCGGTGTTTATAGGAGATTTGAAGTTAAGTATAACAAGGAAATTATGGTGGTTGATGATTATGCACATCACCCTACCGAAACATCTGCATCACTTGCAGGAATACGTTCTGGTTGGGATCGTCGTCTTGTTGCTGTATTCCAGCCGCATTTATTTTCACGTACAAGAGATTTCTATCAGGAATTTGGCAGATCCTTTCTTAACTCTGATATTTTTGTTTGTACAGATATTTATCCGGCAAGAGAGGAACCCATTGAGGGAGTTACAGGGAAATTAATTACCGATGCGGCACAAAGCTTTGGACATAAAAATGTTCTGTACGTTGAAAACAAAAATGATATTGTTAAAACTTTGAATAATTTAAAAAAAGATGGTGACATAATAGTAACTATGGGTGCGGGCGATATCTGGAAGTTTGGAGAAAAATTTGTTGAAGGACTTAACAAGAAGTAAATCATGAGTCAAACAAAAAGCAAAATAATCGGTTTGATAATTTTCTTGATAATCATATCGACACTATTCTTTGTTGCAGTAATGCCGGTGAAGCAAAAAGTAGGCAAGCATGTTAAGTCAATTAATTTATCAGGTAATCATTTGCTTCCGCAGGGAAGCTATTTGAGTTTTGCTAAGTTGAACGATACACAAAATTCAATCGAGATTACATTACCAATTTTAAAAGACAGATTGGAAAAACATCCATTTGTTTCTTCGGCTGAAGTTGAGATTTCCGAATATAATGATGCTAAAGTCTATGTATTCGAAAAAAGCCTTACAGCAATTGTGATATGTGATGATCAAACTTTCTTGCTTTCAGATGAATTACAGCTACTGCCGCTTTTCTCAAACATGAAATTTATCGATCTGCCAATTATTAATAATCCAAAGCAAGGCAGACAATATAAAGCATTAGAATATTTACAGAGCGAAGAGATAATAGAGGCTTATAATATTTTGTACGCAATTAAATATTCAAATGAGGAGATGTTTAAGAAATTATCAGAAATAAATCTTAATAGAGGTGATGATATCACATTAACATTTTCGGAAGTGCGTCCGATTGTAAAATTTGGAAGAGGTAATGTTCCGAGAAAAGTTTTAAGCTTAAATTCAATCTGGGTTGAAATAAAAGATGCGGGTAATGATCTAAGTCAGAGTGAGTATGTTGATTTACGATTTACGAATCAAATTTATATTGGAAAAGGCGAAGAATCAGAAATATGAAAAAAAATATTGTTGCCGGACTCGATTTAGGTACAACTAAAGTTTGTGCTGTAATTGCTGAACAATTAGACGATGAACATTTTGAAATACTCGGAAGTGATTCATCTCCCTCTGAAGGATTGCACAAAGGTCTGGTAGCGAACATATCCAAAACAGCAGATGGTATTAAAGAAGCTGTTTCCAAAGCATCAAATAAAGCTGGTGTGAGCATTAGCTCGGTTAATGTTGGTGTTGCCGGGGAACACATTACAAGTATGCGGCATCGCAATTATGTGACTATTAGCAGAGAAGATAAGGAAATTACTAAAGAAGATTTGAATAGACTCGAAGCTGATGTACGTACGATTCGTATTCCTTCCGATAGAGAAATTCTTCACATAATATTTGAAGAATTCTCTATTGATTATCAGGGAGGAATCGAAAATCCTATTGGAATGTCAGGTTCAAGATTGGAAGCTACAAATCATATTGTGCTTGCTTCGAGCGCGGCAATTCAAAACATTAAAAAATCGGTTGAACGTGCCGGTTTACATGTAAATGAATATGTACTTCAGCCAATTGCCTCAAGCACATCTGTTCTTGATGATAGTGAAAAAGATTTAGGTGTGGCCTTGATTGATATCGGTGGAGGGACAACAGATATAGCGGTTTTTCAGAACAAAAGCATAAAGCATACTAAAGTAATTGGAGTTGCTGGCAACCAGGTAACTAATGATATCCGTGAATCGTTGGGTATAGTTTCCGATGAAGCCGAGAAATTAAAAAAGGAATATGGATATGCGATTGAGACTGCAATCATTAAAGATGAGGATATTTTAATTCGCGGAGTAGGTGCAAGAGGAAACACAAAAATTCCAATAAGTCTTTTAACTCAGATAATCAGTTTAAGAATGAGAGAATTATTCATTCTTGTTGATAATGAAATTAGAAGTGCCGGATTTAAAAATAAAATAAAGGCAGGAATTGTGTTGACAGGCGGGGGATCATTATTAAGAGGGTGTACAGAATTAGCAGAAGATGTTTTTGGTTTACCGGCACGAATTGGTGTTCCTCAAGAAATGGGAGGTAAACTACCAACTGAAATTGAAAGTCCTGAGTTTGCTACTGTGATGGGATTACTGCGAGGAGTTCCTGGCAGTAAAACAAAGGATTACCAGAAATATATCAAAGTTAGAGGTGATAAAAGAAAAAATAAGGTCTCCGTATTCTTTAAAAAAGTACAACAGTTTTTTGATGAAATATAAATTATCTAACAAGGAGGTTACAATGTCGCATTTCGCAACGATAGACAGAGGTAAGTCCATGTCTGCAGTACTGAAAGTAGTGGGAGTTGGTGGCGGAGGTTGCAATGCCATCGAAAGCATGATAAAACGAGGATTACAGGGTGTTGAGTATGTCTCAATTAATACAGATGCACAGGTATTAAGAAGCAGTAATGCTGCTCATAAGATTCAGGTTGGCGCAAACATTACCAGAGGACTTGGTGCCGGCGCTGATCCTCATGTTGGCAAAAAATCTATTGAAGAGGATCGGGAAAAGATTGCAGAAGTACTTGCCGGAAGCGACATGGTTTTTGTTACTGCTGGTATGGGCGGAGGGACGGGTACAGGTGGTGCACCAATCATAGCCTCAATTGCAAAAAGTATTGGCTCACTAGTAGTAGGAATTGTTACTAAGCCATTCAAATGGGAAGGTAAAAAAAGAATGCTGAATGCAGAGCAAGGCATTCAAGAACTTAAGCAATATGTGGATAGTTTAATTGTCATTCCTAATGAACGCCTCTTGAGTATACTTGACAAATCTACAAATGCATTTGCGGCATTTGATAAACCGAACGAAGTTCTTTATGAGGCAACAAGAGGTATTGCAGATATAATTACAGTTGAAGGGTTGATTAACGTTGATTTTGCCGATGTAAGAGCGGTGATGAATCAAAGCGGTGAAGCATTGATGGGATGCGGTATTGCTAGCGGTGAAAATCGTGCAATTGAAGCAGCACAAAAAGCAATTTCAAGTCCTTTACTAGAAGGAATAAATATTAAAGGTGCCAAAAGTGTTCTGCTTAATGTTACAGGGTCAAGCAGCTTAACTATTCAAGAAGTGAATGAAGGCAACAATGTGATTTTTGAAGCCGCAGGCGAAGAAGCCAATGTAATTTTTGGTTGTGTTCAGAAAGAAGAAATGAACGATTATGTTTCTTACACTGTTATTGCTACAGGGTTTGATGGCTCAACTAAAACTTTCCTTTCAAGAAGCTCAAAAAGCATCAGGCAGAAGCATAAGGAGCCTGATGTGTTTGCAGGTAAATTTAATTTTGGTAGTGAAACTGCCGAGATAGATTCTACTGACCTCGAAGTTCCGACAATCTATAGGGTAAAAAAGCCGCAATCTCAGTTGGACCTGGATAATGAAGAAGAAAACATTAACGGTGGATTTATTTTCAACTCGAACAAATTGAATTGGGCATCGGATAAACCACAAAAAGATGCACAACAGCAGAAAGCAAATGAAGAGGAAAACAGCTCGTCCTTTCTTCGAATGATTAT
>MHAR01000039.1:93270-105431 GCA_001803045.1 Ignavibacteria bacterium RIFOXYB12_FULL_35_14
GTTTCCTAAGTGTTACCGAACGACAAGAAAACAATCGAAATTAGCTGAAAACGCACTATTTTCGGCTGGTTTAATTGTTGAGGTTCAAAATCTGAAAAAGATAGTTTTATTAACTAATAAATAAGTAAAATAATAATTAAATCTTGGTTTTCGGAGGAAATATGAGTTTGTTAGAATTATTCGGAATAGTTTTTTTAGCAATGGTAATTATTAATGCCTTTGTTGGAGTATGGGCAGTTAAAACAGCCAGGGACGAAGAAGAGTTTACAGTTTCTTACTCAAATAAGTAATCAAAATTAATAATAATTTTTCATTCGATTTTAATCCGGCCTAGTCCGGATTTTTTATTCATCACTTGGTCTTGCCTCAATAAAAGTCATCTCTTCATTATCAACCGTAACTATAATGCGATTAGGTCTGCAACAGATTCTGCAATCTTCAATAAAGTCCTGCTTACTTCCCACGGTCAAATCAACCCATACGACGTTATGAATTCCACAGTACTGGCAAGTCCAAATAAAATCGTCATCGGTGTTCAAAGTTTTCTCCTGAAATTTCATTTAGCTTTGATGTAAATATAAAGTTTCTTCTGTTGATTGTCATTTCATTATCGGTATTAGAATTTTTTTTCTTGATTTTGAAATAAAAAAATGTTATATAGTGTTCAAGTGTTCACTATATTATGAGATCATTTATACAAAATTCGCCTGAATACGCACTTTATCAAGTTCCAACGGAATGGAGAAGCGGTGCGCGCATTTGTAACCTCTATCCTCCGATTCCGCGTCATACCCGTCATGTTGATTTTGATATATATGATTTTGAAATGCTGTTTAGCGATCAGGCAACAATAGAATTAATTAAAAGCGGGAAGACCATTGGATGTTTTTATATTGAATCGCCGGGAATGCGTTCGCTACTAAGGCGGCTTGATGTGCAGACCTTTGAAATGCTTACCGCGGCAAGCTCAATCATTCGTCCCGGTGTTGCTGAAAGCGGAATGATGCAGGAGTTTATTGCCCGCCACAAAGATCCGTCAAAACGTAAATATTTGATTCCTAAAATGGAAGAACATCTCAGCGAAACTTACGGTGTAATGATCTACCAGGAAGATGTTATTAAAGTTGCTCATCATATTGCGGGACTAACCCTGGAAGAAGCCGATTTGCTGAGGCGTGCAATGAGCGGTAAGATGCGTTCTCACAAAGCTATGGAACAAATCATGCATAAGTTTTTCCTTTCTTCCCAAAATAAAGGATTAACTGATGAACAAGCAAAAGAGCTTTGGCGTCAGATTGAATCTTTTGCGGGATATTCTTTTTGCAAGGCACACAGTGCATCATTTGCCTTGCTTTCTTTTCAGGTTGCTTTCCTAAAGGCACATTATCCTGCAGAGTTTATGGCTAGTGTTCTCAGCAACGGAGGAGGTTTTTACTCGCCTGCAGTTTATATTCAGGAAAGTAAAAGATTGAGATTGGAAGTGAAGCTTCCGTGCATAAACGAAAGCGAGTATGAATACACCGGAAGGGGAAGAGTACTGCGAATTGGATTGATGGCTATAAAAAATCTTTCCCGAACTTCCATAGAAAAAATAATTAGCGAAAGAGGGGAGAACGGTAAATATGTTTCTCTCGCAGATTTTCTTATCCGGACGCAGTTGGGTTATGAAGAAACAGCACTGCTTATCAAATGCGGTGCAATGCATTGCTTTAAAATAACTAGACCAACGCTTCTGCGTCTTCTTGATGTTTACATTCACCACAGAAAAATCCTTAACGAAAATTACAACGACCTTTTTATAAACGATACTTTTGCACTTGAACGGGATATAACCACAGATGTTAATTACTCTGCCGAAGAGATTTGCCGCAATGAGTATGAAGCTTTCAGCTATATGGTTACGCGTCATCCTCTGAACTTTTTTTCCGAGTGGCTGAATGATACCCGCATTGTTAAGGCAAAAGATATGGGCAAGTACCGCGGAAAGAATGCGAGAATGATAGGCTGGTACATGACTTCAAAGAGAATAAGAACAAAAAAGGGAGGTATAATGAAATTCTTATCGCTTGAAGATTTAACCGGAACTTTTGAAGCAGTGATCTTCCCGAAGGTTTATTACGGAGTCGCAGAACTTACTATGTCGATGGGTCCGTATTTGGTTGAAGGTAGAATTGATACATATGATCCAACCAACATTGTGGTGGAAAATTTACGTGTATTAACTTTCTTGTGGATTAAAGCAGACGAAATGAAGGATAGTGTTGATCATAATTATTATGGTGACAAGGAAAAAATTTCGGAAGAAGAATTCGATATTGTTAATTCCCTTGGTAAAGAAAAATTACTAAGAGCTTATGCCGGATGAATTATGAATGATGTCATTTAAGATTTACAAACTGTGTAGGAAAATCTAAATCTGCTTCTTTAATCATTTTAATTACAGTTTGAAGATCATCTATTTTAGCACCTTGTACACGTACTTGTTCATCCTGGATTTGAGCATTAACTTTTAACTGCATATCTTTTATCATTTTTGTAATATGCTTGGCATTGTCTTTGGAAATACCGCTTTGAAGAGTGATAATTTGTTTTAATCTTCCACCTGCTGCTTCTTCGGCTTCATTTGGTCTTAGCGCTTTGATCGATACACCTCTTCTTATGAATTTAGTCTGAAGAATATCATAGCTTGCTTTTAGTGAGTAATCGTCTTTGGTATTAATTGTGAGGATTTTTTCTTTTTTATTCAGCTCAATGGTAGTATGGGAATCTTTTAAATCATATCGCTGGGTAATTTCTTTTAATGCCTGATTTATAGCATTATCTGCTTCTTGCATATCTATTTCGGAAACTATATCGAATGAATGTAATTGCGCCATAAATTTTTACTTTTAATAATTGATTATAAACTGATGACTAAACCTAATTTATTGGGGAACATTTGTCAATAAATTTTTTAAGTGAAAAAAGTTTTTGAATTTTTTTTCATCTGATGCTGAATGATTATGTTTTGCAAGAACATAATATTAATCTTTTAGCATTTTATCTAATTAGAAAACTGATGATTTTTAATCTAAGTATACCAAGATGAACATAAAAAATTGATAAATTAAGGTTGTGGATCTGAATATCTTGCATTTGAACATATTTTTTAATTCGAGTTGTGGTTTATCGGTGATTTAGACGGCGAGATAGTAATGCTGACGGATTATACAGTTAAGTCATAAAAAGTAATTTCGAAATCTCATATTAAGAAGAAAAATCTTTCATGGTAACTCTTTTTAATTAGTTGCATACTTATTTAATGGTCAAAATATTAATTACAGCAGTTCCTTTTGGTGAATTAGATCGAGAGGTACTTAACTTATTGAGCAGAAATTCAAGAATAGAATTTAATGTTAATACTTTTGGTCGCAAACTGACTGAACAGGAGCTTATTGGGGTGATATCAGGCTATGATATCGTGATCGCGGGAACTGAAACTTATACACGGAGAGTAATGGAAAATGCTCCAAAACTCAAATTAATTTCTCGTGTAGGAATAGGTTTGGATAGTGTTGATCTAGAAGCGGCAGATGAACTTGGCATTATAGTATCTTATACACCTGATGCTCCCGCACCTGCTGTTGCTGAACTAACTATCGCTCAAATGATTAACCTATCTCGAAAACTTCCTTTAGCCGATAGAAAATTAAGAGAAGGGCAATGGAAACGTTACAGCGGCTTAAGACTAAGTAAGAGTGTTATAGGAATAATTGGTACAGGGCGTGTCGGCAGCATAGTGTTGAAACATCTTCAAACCTTTAATCCCGAGAAAATCTTTGTGAATGATATTGTTCCGAATTTTGATTTCTACCGTAAATATAATGCGGAGCTGGTCGAGAAGGAAATCATCTATAAAGAGAGTGATATCATTACTTTACATATTCCGCTTACAAATGCCACTTACAAGCTGATCTCTAAAAAAGAGATGTACTTGATGAAAAAAAATGTTTGCCTCATCAACACTTCGCGTGGGGCAATTATAAATGAAGAGGATTTATATGAGTATCTATTTAATAATCCTCTTGCAAGTGCTGCATTAGATGTATTTGAGAAGGAACCATATAAAGGAATTCTTACAATGCTGGATAATTGTATCTTTACTTGCCATATGGGTTCGATGGCAGAAGATTGTAGAATTAACATGGAAATTGAAGCTGTTAAAGAAGCTATTAGGCTTGTAAATGGCGAATCCCTAAAAAATTTAGTAACAGAGGAAGCTAGGAGATTTCAGTTTAGAAGATAGTTCAATAATTATTCAGAGAGATAGAATTCAAATCTGCCTACAATACAAAACAGAGTTGGCCAGATTTTTGCTATAAACTTATATAATACTAATATTCACCAAATTAAACTATTATAAACAGTCAATTTTAAATTTCATATTTTAAAGCCAGTTGATTTTATAATTAGGTAGAAATCTTAATGAAAGGTATCATTCTCGCTGGTGGTTCTGGTACAAGACTTTACCCGATCACTCGAGCAATAAGTAAACAGATAATGCCGGTTTACGATAAACCGATGATTTATTATCCTCTTTCTGTGCTAATGATGTCAAGCATTCGGGAGGTATTAATCATATCGACTCCAGATGATCTCCCGATATTTAAAAAATTGTTAGGTGATGGAAAACAATTAGGATGTAAATTTTATTATAAAGAACAGGCTGAACCTAAAGGATTAGCCCAGGCTTTTACTTTAGGTGCCGATTTTATTGATAATGACAATGTTACTCTAATATTAGGTGATAATATTTTTTATGGTAACGAACTTCAACAGCAGCTTCAAGAATCAAAAGATCCCGTTGGAGCAAAAATATTTGCATATCAAGTGTCAGATCCTCAACGATACGGCGTCGTTTCATTTGATTCTGATTATAATGTAATATCAATCGAAGAAAAACCTCAAAAACCCAAATCAAATTTTGCTGTTCCGGGTTTATATTTTTATGATAACGATGTACTAAAAATTGCTCGAGATTTAAAACCATCTAAAAGAGGGGAGTACGAAATTACGGATATAAACCTTGCGTATTTAAAAAATAAAAAATTGAAGGTGACTGTTTTAGGTCGCGGTACAGCATGGCTAGATACTGGAACTTTTGATTCTCTTATTCAAGCCAGTCAGTTCATACAAGTAATTGAACAAAGACAAGGATTAAAAATTGGCTGTATCGAGGAAATTGCTTTTCGCATGAGTTTTATTTCCAGAGAGCAATTATTAAAACTAAGTGAGCCATTGAAGAAAAGCGGATATGGTGAGTATCTTCTGAGGATTGCTTCAGATTGATAACATTTAAATTTTATCAAAAGTAATATTATATGGATAATCAAAAACTTGGTTTGACAATAGTCATTCCCGTTTATAACAGTGAAGACAGTCTTAGTAGGTTAACAGATCATCTTGTTAACTCTTTAAGTGGAGACTATAAATTAGAAATCATATTAGTAAATGATTGTTCTAACGATAATTCAGAAAAGATCTGCATTGCCTTATATGAAAAATATAATTCCATCGTTAAATTTTATTCTTTATCCAAGAATGTTGGTGAACATAATGCAGTAATGGCTGGTTTGAATTATACGACCGGAGATTTTATTGTTATCATGGATGATGATTTTCAAAATCCAATTAGTGAAGTAATCAAGCTGGTAGAGTATGCCAAAGAACAAAGCTATGATGTGGTTTATACGTATTACGACAGGAAACAGCATCATTTTTTAAGAAACCTAGGCAGTAAATTTAATGACAAGGTTGCGAATGTGATGCTAAAAAAACCCAAAGATCTTTATCTCTCTAGTTTCAAATTAATCAGTAAATTTTTAGTTAAAGAAATAATCAAATATGATTTGCCTTTCCCCTACATTGATGGTTTAATCTTACGAACAACCAATAACATTGGAAAAATTCAGGTTCATCATCAGGAAAGAAATGTTGGTAAATCGGGTTATACCTTAACCAAGCTGGTTTCACTTTGGTTGAACATGTTCACCAATTTTTCAATTCTCCCGCTAAGAATCTCAATATATCTCGGGTTCGTTTTTGCACTGTTAGGATTGGCTCTGGGAGTCTATTCAGTTCTTGAGAAATTATCAAATCCGGCTCTACCAGTTGGATTTGCTGCTTTGGCAGTTTCTGTTTTCATATTTGCCGGTGTACAATTAATTTCTCTTGGTATGATAGGTGAATATATTGGGAGAATTTTTCTTTCTCAAAATAAGCGACCACAATTTACTATAAAGAGAAAATTTGAGTAATAGATTTTAAATAATGAATAAAGAAGAATACAGAAATATTTTTGATAATGAATATTCGTACTGGTGGTATAAGATTCTGGACGATCTGGTAGAATATTTTGTAAGCACATATGATTCTCGGAAATCTTTAAAAATTTTAGATGCTGGTTGTGGAACAGGGCGAATGATGAGCAAATTATTAAAATATGGTGAAGTATATGGGATTGATGCTTCGCCAATTGCAATAGAAATGTGCCAATCAAGGGATTTATCTAATGTTAAAATTGCGGATCTTAATGAATGGTCAGCTGAAAACGAATTTAATATAATCGTGTCTTTAGATGTTCTTTATCATCAGTCGTTTAATAACATTGATAAAATTATAAATTCTTTCAGTAAAGCACTTCACCCTGATGGAATTTTAATCATGAATCTACCGGCTTTCAATATTTTAAGGAGAGAGCACGATAAAATAGTGGGAGGGAATAAAAGATTTCGTGTAAAGGAAATTAAAGACATCCTAATTAAGAATGGTTTTCAGATACATACTTCATCTTATCGTCATCCGCTTCTTTTCAAGTATATATTGCTAAAGAAATTATTTTCAATAAGTAAAGAAAAATCGAAATCAGATCTAGCACCGCTTTATGGACCATTAAACAAATTATTATTTTTAATAGATAAATTTGAAAATATAATAATTAAAATGGGATTTTCAATTCCGTATGGCAGCTCACTCTTCGTAGTAGCAAAAAAGAATGAAAAAGGTCAAAATTCCCATTATCATAGTCAAGCTTATGCTCAAAATAATTTTCTCTTTAAACCAAAAACTTATGTTAAATCTAAAACAATACTTAAACAGTTTTTCAAATATTCAATCGTAGGAATTTTTAATACTGCCATCGGTCTCACTGTAATATATTTTTTTTTCAATGTCCTAAATTTTAATTACATTATAGCTAATATTATCGGTTACGCATGCGGCTTAGTTAACAGCTTTGTATGGAATAAAAAATGGACATTTAAGTCTTCGCAGCATTACTCTAAAGAAATTGTTCCATTCCTGATTGTATTTGGAATTAGTTATGCAGCTAATCTGTTAGCAGTAATTATATCTGTAGAATTCATAGAAATTCATCCTAACATTGCACAAATTATAGGAATTGCAGCTTATTCATCAACTAATTTTTTAATTAATAGATATTGGACTTTTTCCAGGGCCAATTGACAATTTTTTATACGAAAATTGTTTATTCATAAATTTTTTTAGGTGAACTTTGAATAACGACCAAGATTTCAAAGGAAAAAATGTTTTAATAACTGGTGGGGCAGGGTTTATCGGCTCAAATCTGGCCATTAAACTTGTTGAACTCGAGGCTTATGTTACCGTTATTGACAGCTTAATTCCAGAATATGGCGGCAATCTGTTTAATCTCGATCCCATTAAAGATAAAGTGAAGTTAAATATTTCAGATGTTCGGGATGAACACTCGATGAAATATCTTATTAAAGAGCATGATTATTTATTTAATCTTGCCGGACAAACAAGTCACATAGATTCTATGAATAATCCATATGCTGATCTTGAAATAAACGCAAGGTCTCAATTATCCATTCTCGAAGCTTGCAGAAGATACAATCCTGAAATAAAAATTGTTTTCGCAAGTACAAGACAGATTTATGGAAAACCACAATATCTTCCTGTTGATGAGAAGCATCCTTTATATCCTGTGGATGTAAATGGAATTAATAAAATGGCAGGAGAATGGTATCACCTGCTTTACTATGATGTCTATAAGATAAGATCAGTGGTTTTGCGATTGACCAATACATACGGACCAAGAATGAGAGTAAAGGATGCCCGACAAACATTTTTAGGCATCTGGATAAAGAACGTTATCGAAGGAAATAAAATACTTGTTTTTGGAGACGGCAAGCAGATCCGAGATTTTAATTATGTTGATGATGTTGTAAATGCTATTCTGCTCTCAGCTCAATCGGAAGATGCAGATGGAATGATTTTTAATCTCGGTGCTGATGATCCAATCAATTTGGAAGATACTGCAAAACTCATGATAGAAATTTCGCACAATGCAAACTATGAGCTTGTTCCTTTTCCTGCTGAGAGAAAAGCAATCGATATCGGTGATTATTATGCTGATTATCGAAAGATTAGATCGAAACTGGGATGGCAGCCAAAAATATCTTTGAAAGATGGACTTAAACTCACAATTAATTATTATCAAGAATTTAATAAACATTATTGCGAATAATAGCTACTATGATCCAAACACTTATACCTGTATCAAATCCAAAACCAAGGTTCATGCAAAAAAAGCAAGAGTTCTTAAATGCTTTAGATTCTGTCATTGAAAGAGGAATGTATATTTTGGGCGATGAAGTATCTTCCTTCGAGAGAGAATTTGCGGAATATCTAGGTGTGAAGCATTGCGTTGGTGTTGCAAACGGTACTGATGCAATAGCTGTGGCACTTAAGGGATTAGGCGTAAAGCCAGGTGATGAGGTTATAACAGTATCGCATTCTGCTGTGGCCACCGTTGCTGCAATTGAAATGACAGGAGCAATACCGGTTTTTGCAGATATCGAACCAGATACAAGATGTATTGATCCAAACAAGATTGAAAAATTAATTTCACCTAAAACTAAAGTTATTATTCCTGTTCACATTTATGGTCAACCTGCTAAAATCAAAGAAATAATTTCGGTTGCACATTCAAGAAATATTAAAGTTTTAGAAGATTGTGCGCAAGCTCATGGAGCAAAAGTTGGTGATAAAAAAGTTGGTTCCTTTGGTGATGCCGCTGCATTTAGTTTTTATCCCACTAAAAACTTAGGTGCAATTGGAGATGGCGGTGCAATAGTTACAAACTCTTCTGAGGTGTTTGAGAATGTACTTGCTCTTCGCCAATATGGTTGGCGTCACAGATATATAAGTGATTTCCCTGGTGTGAACTCAAGACTAGATGAGATCCAAGCAGCTTTTTTACGAATAAAGTTAAGAGAACTCGATAAAGATAATGCCCGAAGAAATGAAATTGCAAAAAAATATTCTTCTGCAATTAAAAATTTAATCAGACAGCAGTGGCTTAAAGCACCCGTATCAATTCCAGATACAATTCATGTCTATCATCTATATGTCATTGAATCTAAAAATCGTGATGAGCTTGCAAAGTTTCTGAATTCAAAAGGTATTGGAACAGCATTGCATTATCCGCTTCCAATTCATTTGCAGCCAGCATATAAGGGAAGATTTAGAGGCGGAGACGCGCTCCATCAAACCGAGTTACTTTACAAAAACATTTTGAGTATACCGATGTATCCGGAATTAAGTGAGTTGGATGTGGAGCGGGTAACCAAAACTTTTAAGGAATGGATTAAAATTAAGCAATGAATAATCTATTTTTACCGTTGAAAAAATGAATCCGTAGGACTCTACGAGTCCATTTATTTATGAATAATCGTTTGTAATATTGTGCGAATTGAATATTTCAATAATATAAAAAGATAATAGAATAGTTGATGAAAAAATTTGCAATCACTGGAGTTGCCGGCTACATCGCTCCCCGGCATTTAAGAGCAATTAAAGATACGGGAAATATTCTGGTTGCTGCTGCTGATCCGCATGATTCGGTTGGTATTTTAGATCAATATTTTCCTGATGCCGCTTTCTTTACAGAAATAGAAAGATTCGACCGTCATCTGGATAAATTAAGAAGATCCGGGAAAGGAATTGATTACTTATCAATTTGTTCCCCAAATAATTTACATGACGCTCACATCAGATTGGCATTAAGAAATGATGCTCATGCCATCTGTGAAAAACCGCTGGTACTTAACCCGTGGAATCTTGATTTATTGGAAAAGTTAGAAGAAGAATATAAAAGAAAAATATTTAGTATTCTTCAGCTTAGAGTTCATCCCTCTCTAATATCTTTAAAGGATAAAATAGAAAAGGAGAGAAAAACTTCTAAGCATAAAGTTGAGTTGACATATGTAACTTCGCGAGGCAAGTGGTACGATTATTCCTGGAAGGGGGATCCTCAGAAGTCTGGTGGTATCGCAACAAACATTGGAATTCATTTTTTTGATTTATTGATCTGGTTATTTGGAAAGCCAATAAATTATAATATACTGCTGAATAGAACCGACAAAATGAAAGGTGAATTAGAATTAGAGTCGGCTGATGTTTCCTGGTTCTTATCTATTGATAAAAAAGATTTGGCGGGTGATTTGATAAGGGGCGGAAAAACAACTTACCGTTCCATAAAAATTGATGATAAAGAAATTGAATTTACCGAAGGATTTACTGAACTTCATACTGAAGTATATAGAAGAACGCTTAATGGAAATGGGTTTACAATATCCGATGCACGACCGTCAATTGAATTCGTCCAAAAGCTTAGAAGCGGTATTTTTACTTAAATCGTCCTCATAAGATCAGTTATTTTTATTTTCTATAACCTCAATTTTCTTAAAACATTAAATTTGATAGGCATAAAAATTGTTATTTGTTTGTACGAAATAAATTTTTGTTAAGGAAAAAATTGAAAAAAATCATCTCGGTTGTTGGAGCAAGACCAAATTTTATGAAGGTTGCTCCAATTCATAAAGCATTTCAAAAATATAACAGCAATGTAAAACACCTTATTTGTCATACCGGGCAGCATTATGATAAAAAAATGTCAAAAGTATTTTTTGAAGACCTCGAAATGCCCAAACCGGATTTTTATTTGGGAGTAGGTTCCGGTTCTCACGCTCAGCAAACCGCTAATGTGATGATTGAATTTGAAAGAGTCCTGTTAACAGAAAAACCGGATTTAATAATTGTAGTTGGTGATGTTAATTCTACTGTTGCATGCAGTTTAGTTGCATCAAAGCTTAACATCAAAGTTGCACATGTCGAAGCAGGTCTGCGAAGCTTTGATAGATCAATGCCCGAGGAAATAAATAGACTTTTAACTGATGCAATTTCAGATTACTTGTTTGTTACCGAAAATAGCGGGTTGGTAAATCTCGAGCACGAAGGCATATCACAAGACAAAGTTCATTTTGTAGGCAACGTAATGATTGACAGTCTGATTCAGTATTTACCTAAAGCGGAACAATCATCTGTCTTAAAAACTTATGGACTGACACCTTCCAAATATTTATTATTTACTTTGCATCGCCCTGCAAATGTGGATTCTATGGAATTTCTTAAGGACCTAATGGAACTATTTCAAAATCTATCCGCAGAAAGAAAAATAATTTTTCCCGTTCACCCGAGAACAAAGAAGAATCTTGCTGATGCAGGCTATAAAAATAATCCGCCTATGGCGGACATTATTTTGACTGAACCAATAGGATATATAGATTTTCTTTCACTAACAAAGAATGCCGAATTAATAATCACTGATAGCGGTGGAATACAGGAAGAAAGCACCTATTTGGGCGTTCAATGTATAACTGTAAGGAATAATACTGAAAGACCTGTTACAGTTGAAGTGGGAACAAATCAGCTTATTGGTACAGATCTGAAGAGCGTAGAGAAAGTTGCAAAAGAAATACTTAACGGAAGTATTAAAAAGGGTGTTATTCCAGAACTTTGGGATGGACAGACTGCCGGGCGAATAACTGAATTTTTAGCTTCAAATTGAGAAATATTACCTTCCTTTAGTTACTTTTCTGCCCAAATTATAAGGATTTTAGTGGAATAGATGTTGCGCGTTTATTTTTAAATAATTACGCATTTTCTGACCATGAAGGATATCATTAATGGATTTAGCCAACAAAATAGAAGATAAAACTGTTGTTCTAGCATTATTAGGTCTCGGCTACGTAGGTTTACCTTTAGCTGTAGAATTCGGTAAAAAATATAAAGTTATA
>MHAR01000040.1 GCA_001803045.1 Ignavibacteria bacterium RIFOXYB12_FULL_35_14
TTAAAATAAATCCTCTCCGAATACTCAG
Organism: Ignavibacteria bacterium RIFOXYB12_FULL_35_14; assembly: GCA_001803045.1. Classification (GTDB taxonomy): domain Bacteria; phylum Bacteroidota; class Ignavibacteria; order Ignavibacteriales; family Ignavibacteriaceae; genus XYD12-FULL-36-8. Next base: position 29 of record MHAR01000040.1, read on the forward strand.
TTTTGCTTCATTTATTTTTAGCTTTTACCTTGGTCCTCTAATTCTATTAATTTTATATAAATTTGAGTGGTTTTTAAGAAGTTATATATTATGAATTTTCATAATTAATTTCATAGGAATTATTGAGCCATTTATTTTTGATATACCAATCAGCCGTTTTTTTCAATCCCTCATCAAGCGAAACCTTAGGAGAATATCCAAGTATTCGTTTTGCTTTTGAAATATCGAATGCTCTGTCTTTGACGAAAAAATCTACTCGTCGTCTATAGATAGGAGGTGATATCCCTAATGGTTTACAAATTATTTCACAAAGCAGTCCTCCGAACCACACCGGCCAAACCGGAATATTTAATTTTGGGACTGGTTTATTTAAAACTGAAGCTATTTTACTAACCAATTCACTTAAAGTTAGGAATCCTTCACCACCAATAGTGAATACCTCCCCAATTGATTCATCTTTTTCACCTGCAAGTATGAATCCACGTGCTAAGTCCTCAACATAAGTCATGTGATAGAGAACTTTTCCACTTCCTATCATTCTAAATTTACCATTATAAATATGTTTGAACAACTTTAGAAATCGAGTATCTCCAGGTCCATAAATTCCAACAGGTCGAATGATTGTTATTGGCAATTTTTCCTTTTTGTAAAATTCAAGTACCAGCTTTTCGCCATCAACTTTCGATTCCTGGTAATAATCTCCCGGATTGTAGGCATCATCTTCTTTTGCGGGAGGGTTTTGTATATCACCCTGAACTCCAACTGTACTTGAATGAACAAATTTTTTAACTCTGGCTTTTTTTGCAGCTTCAAGCATTTTACGAGTGCCATCTACATTTACATCCCAAAAATATTTTCTTGGAACATTTTCTGTACGATATGCCGCTGCTATATGATACACTACATCGACTCCATCCATCACTGATGAAAAATCTGTATCGACAGCAAGATCAGCATAATGAAGCTCGAGAGGTACTCCATCAATCAGCTTCATGTCCGCATTTTTCCTGACTAATCCTCGGACTTTATATCCTTTTTCAACTAATTGACGGCAAACGTAACTGGCAGTAAAACCATTTGCACCTGTTACTAACGCTGTTGGCAACTTAGTATCTCCATTCTTAGAGTGAATTTGTTTCGTTTATTTTTCTTGATTGATAAAATGATTCAAGCCGGGAGATTTCGCTTGATCTTCTAGCATCATTCCAGTTAAATAGGGCACATATTTTTTGTGAATTCTCCAAAGCTCTTGCAGGATCATCTCCCAACGTAGTTCTTCTTATCATAAGATCATCAAGGTGAACAACAGATTCATTTTGAATGATATTTTTTAATGTATTTTCCCAACCGTTCGGTTCTTTAGGAACCCATTGATTATCAAAAATACCAAGCTCTTTAGAATTTGATGGTTTTCTACCATCACGTGATGAACTTTTTATTTCTTCTCTAAAAATCTTTTTAATTGTTTTTTCAGCTACTAATCTTGCAGTCGTAAATTTCACACCTGAGATACTGAAAAATCCCTTAGGTCCTCCATTTTCACCATGATCAATTATAACTTCTCTCACTGCAAGTTTTTCACTTCCCTCTTCTTTAGCCGGAAGAAGTCCTGGGAATATTTGAAGAACATCTGATTGCTCAAGATTAAGATTCTTAATGCTGCTATTCAACTCACCGATAAAATTACTGACGGAGCTACTATCCGGAATAGGTATTCTCGATGCATCCTTCCAAGGAGAATGAACTGTGCCGGCAAAAAGTAATCCTTTCCATTGATGTATAAAATAAGTTCGGGCACCATGATTTTTTGGTGTGATTGCTAATGCATAGGATGAAAGTGCTGGACGATTAAAAAGAACATTCCATGCAAAAGAGTCTTTAAATAGTGCAGGATAATCTTTATCAAATTTTGCTGCGAGCATTCTACACCAAGGTCCCGCAGAGTTAATAACCTTTGTAGCATTAAACTCATAAACTTTATTATTTGTTTTATCAACTGCACGCACTCCAGTCACTTTACCTTCTTTGATTAGAAGATCCGTTGCCTCAGTATAATTTAATGCTGAACCGTCAAGGTCGCATCCCCATTTTACAATTTCGATTAATACCTTCTGAGAATCGGGCATTGCTCCATCATACCAAACAGCCCCGCCTTTTAAATTCTTGCCGTCAACTTGAGGATAAATTTCCATAACCTCAATTTTACTAACGATTTTCCCATTCGGAAGTTTCTTATCGCTTACAACACCATCATTTCGATTGCTTGAAAATAAATCGTTTAATAAAAGTGCAAATCTGAAGATAGAAGGTCTATATACTCCTCTACCATACAATGGCATAAGGCAAGGCAGTGGTTTAACGAGATCAGGAAAATTTCTGAAAAACCAACGTCTTTCCGAAACTGATTCAAATATGCGCTTCAAGTCTAAAGACTGAAGATAACGAAGTCCACCATGAACAGTTCTTAGATTATTAAAACTTGTAGCTGCACCAAAATCATCCTTTTCCAAAAGTAAAGCTTTCTTACCTGCCTGTGAAGCAGTTAGAAGTAAACAAGCACCATAAATTCCTCCGCCAATAATTATCAAGTCATATTGATTTTTGGATGCTTCTACGAAATCTCTTTTAATCATTTTAGTGCATTACCTTCGAGCCATCTTCTTTTCCAGTCTTGAAACACAATCAATGACCAGAGAATATGGCTGTGATTTGCGGTTCCGTTAATATGCTCTTTTTTAAGTTTCTCTACAGTATTCGTATTAAAAATTCCCTCTTGTTTTATTTTGTTATAATCAAGGAGTTCCTCCATAAGAGGTCGGAATTCATTCACTAACCAGTTTTTAATTGGAATGCTGAATCCTTCTTTGGCTCTGTAAACACATTCATAAGGCACGTATTTACTGGCAAGCTTTTTAAGAATGATTTTAGTGTTATTTGATGTAACCTTGAATTTCTCCGGTACTTGAAAAGCAAGTGAGACAAGATCGGGATCTAGATAGGGTACTCTTGCTTCAAGTGAAACTGCCATGGACATACGATCAACCTTCGTTAAAATGTTATCACAAAGATAACTTTTAACGTCAACATAAAGACTTCTATTTAAGTCACCTCGGTTACCTGCTTGATCAAAAAGCCTCTCAATGTGCTGTGATGGAGGTGAAACAATTTCCTTCAATGAATCAGCCGAGAAAAGACTATTTCTAAGTTCTTCACCAACAAATATTCGCCACCTTGCATGGGAAAGCTGATCATCATAAGAGGTTCCTTCAATAAATCTTTTTGCTTTATTGACCATACCCTTTTTCTTTGCTGTTGGTTTTAGGGTATTAATACCTCGTTCGATTATTCCTTTGCGAATGAAATAAGGAATCTTATTAAAAATTCTTGCTTTGTATTGTGCAAGATAAGTTTCATAACCTCCAAATAATTCATCTCCACCATCTCCGCTTAAAGCAACGGTAACATGCTTACGAGCCAAACGAGAAACTAAATAAGTTGGAAAGATAGAAAAATCCCCTATGGGATCATCAAGAAAAAACATTAGATGTTCAAACAATTCTAAAACATCCGGTTTGATAATTTCATCTTTATGATTTACATGTAAGTGATCCGCAACTCGTCTAGCCCATTTTAATTCGTTGTATGTTGGATCATCGAAGCCAATACTAAACGTCTTCGCATCTCCCATAGCAGATACGATGAGTGAAGAATCTACTCCCCCTGAAAGGAAAGCCCCAAGCGGTACATCACTTATCAACTGCATTTGAGTTGATTTTTTAAGCTGCCAATCTATTTTTTCAAGCCACTCATCCATTGTGGAATGATCATTGTGCGGTTCAAAAAATGGAATATCCCAGTACATTTTCGGTTCGCAAACCGGATTGTTCAAATCAATTTCTAAAAAATATCCCGGTTCAAGCTTTTTAATTTCTTTAATTAAGGTTGCTCTTCCAGGAACATATTCCCATGAAAGATATTCACCAAGTGCATCAACATCAAGCTGAGCATTGGCTTGTCCACTTGTCAGTATTGATTTTATCTCTGAACCAAAAATAATTCTGTTGTTATTGAATGTGTAATAAAGTGGTTTGATCCCGATATGATCTCTTGCAAGTAAGAGCTTATTCTTTACTGTGTCATGAACTGCAATTGCGAACATGCCATTTAAGTATTTCAGGAAATCACTTCCGTATTCTTCATAACCGTGAACAATCACTTCTGTATCAGTATTTGTTTTGAACACATGTCCTTTAGCTTGAAGCTGGCTTCGAAATTCTTTGAAGTTATAAATTTCACCATTAAAGACAGTCCAAACGGTTTTGTCTTCATTGTAAATTGGCTGATGACCACCGCTCAAATCAATAATTGAGAGGCGCCTCATTCCCATAGCCACACTACTGCGAATATCCATTCCAGACTCGTCTGGACCCCGGTGGAAAATGATGTTGACCATTTTACCTAAGACCTCACGGTCTATAGTTTTGGCTCCATTGAATGCGGCATAACCCGTAATTCCACACATTACTTAAGAAGCTCCAACAATTTTTTTAGTTTCTGAGTATATATAGCTCTTGAATATTTGTCTTCATACATTTTTTTAGCCGTTGAAACTTTTCTTTCAACTTCATCGCGCTGTTTTAGTGCTTGCACTATTCCTTTGCCAATGGATTCAGGAGTTGGATCAACGAGAAAAGCTACTTCCGGTGTTAATACTTGTGTATGGGAATAAATATTTGTTGCTACAAGCGGTATTCCAGATGCAAGTTGTTCATAAACTTTTAGAGGAGTGTTAGTTCCTTCACTTCTAGGAGAGACAAGGACATTAGCAATTCCGACGTAATATTTTGCTATTGGTTGAGCAACGCGTCCTGTGAACATTATCTTATTACTGACTTGATTCTCTGCAGCCAGAGCAGAATATTCTTTCACTTGATCCGGAGAACCACCGACAATTACTAAAAATGCATCCGAGTTTTCCTGTACAGTATATTTAAACCCTTTAATTAAGATATCAATTCCCTGGTATTTCTCTAATGTCCCAGCATAAACAACAATATCTTTTTTAAATAATTCTTGAGATTCTTCTGTTTTAACATCACTGATTTTTTCTGTTGAGGGATTTTTGAGTTTTACAGACTCAAAGATCGAGTTTTCAATTAAAAAATGTTTACTCTTATCTTCAATAATTGAATTAACATAATTGTATAGATCTGGACAAATAGTAATTACGCCATCAGCTGCCCGCAGACATGAATCCTCAAGCTTCTTAAAAATATTTATCAAAAACTTTGAACTCGAGAAATTAAAATTAGTCAGTTGCTGTGGAAGTGATGAATGCATGTCATAAATAAGTTTGAATTTAAATAAAGGTTTCATGTATCTAGCAAAAAATACAGATTCTTCGTGAGCATGAACCATATCATATTTATTCCGAATCAGAAGAGACAACATTTTTGCAATGATAAAAAGATCAAGAAAAAGTTTAAGAGAAGATGGACCAATTTTTACATCACCTAAGAATTTAAATCGAGGGATTCTTATAATATTCACATTTGGAACATCAACATCTTGCCCTTCACCATAAGTTAAGAAATCTATTTTAACACCCAGTTCAGAACTAACAAGCGTACGATAATACACACTAAAGGGAGTTCCTCTAGGTGAGAAAAATGGTTGAGGAGCAATTACTAATGCTTTCATTTACTTTTTCTTTTTTTTATTTGCATTGCTATCTGAGTCTTAATAAATGACAAAGGTGTTATTAATCTACCGAATTTTTCAATCTTCAAATTGGTATTCAGCAAAGCTTCTTTAATACTCTCCCAAGGATTTGACTCAATTACATTTGCATTTAAAATAAAACCATATGACATTGGTCTCTTTACTTCACCAGGGAAAGGAAGGGGATCACTTCCCGGAAGTATCATCATTCCATTCTCTTGTGCTGCAACAAACTGCTTTGGGCATGGTAACAAATTACTTCGCCCGCCATTATCACCAAGAAACAAAAGAGAATTTTTATTCTCAATTAACTCATCAATAATTTTACCGCGGTTTCCGTACCACTTTCCAAAGCCCCAAGGAAGAACCGGAATACCTCCAATGGAAATTACATTAGCAATTGTATCATTAATTGGTGAACCATCATTTAATCTTTTATGTGTTCCAAGAGATAATACTTCAAGATTTTTTTTCGTTACAATCTGAAAACCAGGAATAATTAATATTCTCATTCCAGCTTCAATCCATTTTACATCAATGGCATTTCCGTTATCAATTTCATGAATTATGTACTCAGTATTTTCTTTAAGAGAACTTTTGATCTTTGTTTTAATTTTTAAATAATTAAAAGAATCCTCATTTTTACCTTCGGTGAAAAATAGAAGACCATTCTTTATAGATGAAGATGTAATATTACTTAAGTTATTAAAACAGTTATCAAAAAAGAGTCCTTCCTCGAAGCACTTATGAAAGTGAACATGGGAATCAGCTGCCCAAAAGGTCATTTAAAGCTCCAAATTTTCGATTAAAATAGCAATAATCACGCCACATAAAGATTTTGTAATCTTTAAAATTATTTTTAACATTTTTCTAAAAATAAAGAAATCCTGGTTATAATTTAAGCAGATTTCAGTTAAAGGAATAATTATGAAGTTGAGCAGAATAATTTACCTTCATATAAGAGTTTTTTAATAAAAATTTCATTTGGCGAGAATTTATGGATCCAGATATTGAGATATAGAATTGATCAGATAAAGCTTTGAATCGTTACTCACTGTTGGGGGTTTTGACAACTATAATTAATTTAAAAATGCAAACCGCAAGTAATTTCTGTGAATGTTTTTAATAATAAATTTAAGTTACTTAAAATTAAACAGTTTATTAAATAATAAATTATTACTCAAATATATATGAGCTATCTAGAAAAACTTCTAAGTAAAGTTCCTGTCATCTGAAGGAAAAATCCTACGCCGGCTAAAAGTAAATCTAAAACATCTAAACCAAATTTTTCATTCGTGCCGATAGCAAGTGAAAGTAGGTTTATGAAAAAGATAATCATTAATACTGTCGAGAATCCCAAGAATCCTGCTTTTAAGGGCTGAATTAAATAATTAGCTAGTTTTCTTGAACCTAAAATTGAAGTCGATACTTGAGCCAGGTTAGATTGTACTAATGTTTTCATTTTTATCTTTATTTTTAGTTGTTAAAAAGCTTAATCGCGGTAATATGAATTAATTATATCTTCCGCATCACTGCTGCCGAGTAATCTTGCACTATGCAAAAGCAGTAATGCTTCATCTTTATTTCCTTGTAAAAGTTTTGCAATTCCAAGTATAGAATAAAGTCGCGCATAAGTTGGATTTGCAATATTATTCGAACTTCTTGTTTCACCTTTCATATCTCTTGAAAGAGTTTCCATTCTATAATGAAGATTTAGTGCTTGCTGACAATCGTAAATCGCACCTTCATAATCTCTCATTTCCAGTTTAGCATAACCTCTGCTTGAGTAAGCATGCGGAAGCAATGGACTAGCCATGATCGCTTTAGTGAATTCAAAGATTGCTCCTTTGTAATCACCAATTAACAACTTGTTATTTCCAGCAAGTATAAATTCTTCAGTGCCTTTCATATTCTTTTTCGGTTTATGAGAAATAGTAAATCGACTCCTTCTTAAAGCCAACTAATATGCCGTGAATAAAAGTTCGAATATTCTGTTTTTTAAGACTTTTTATCCTAGTCGATGATTCAAAATAAGACTAGCTGAAAAATCAAAACACCTTCAATAAAAGAGGTTAGCATTTTTCTTTTCGTGAAATGATCTACTGAATTGTTGCGATGAGTTGTTATTCCTTAGAAAGTGGGGCTAAAATAAAAAAAGCGGAAGGATTATTCTTCCGCTTTTCAGGATTCATATTAGATAAGATTATTTTTTCTTATCTGCTTCGACAACTGCAATTGCAGTCATATTTATTATATCATCAACCGTTGCACCAGTTTGAAGAACATGAATTGGCTTTTTCATTCCTAATAATACAGGACCAATAACAGTTGCTTGTCCAATTCTCGCCATAAGTTTATAAGCAATATTGCCAGCTTCCAAACTTGGAAATATTAACACGTTGCATTTTCCTTGAAGCGTACTAAATGGAAATTGCTGTTCTCGTATTTCTGGAACTACGGCAGTATCGGCTTGCATTTCTCCATCAATAATTAAATTAGGTCTTTGCTGTTTAACTAACTGCACTGCTTCTTTAACTTTGATAGTTTGCGGATAGACTGCACTGCCAAAATTACTGAATGACAACATCGCAATCTTAGGAATGATATCAAATTCATTGACCATATCGGCAGTTGAGATTGCAATTTGGGCAAGCTCTTCTGCTGTGGGATCTACATTAACTGTACAGTCGGAGAAGAAATAGACATCCTTTTTAGTAATCACAATGTAAAGCCCGGATACGACTTTAAGTCCTTCTTTTACTCCAACGCATTGCAACGCCGGTTTAATTGTACTTGGGTATTGAGTTGTTAAACCGCTTATTAATGCATCTGCATTTCCTTGATCAAGCATCATACAGCCAAAATAAATTGGTTGTTTTACCAGCTCTTTGGATTCTGGAAGCGTAGATCCTTTTCTTTGACGTTTTTTGAAAAGTTCTTTAGAGTATAATTCACGATCATTTGACAATTCGGGATCAATAATTTGATAATCATTTTGATCATATTCCAAATTGCTAATAATGCTGCGAATGATTTTTTCATTACCAAGTAAAATGGGTGAAGCAATATTTTCTGCTTTAACGATATGAGCCGCACGGATTATTTTTTCTTCTTCACCTTCTGGGTAAACCACTTTCTTAGGATTTTTCTGAGCTTTATGAATCATTACTCGAATCACTTCTTTGGAAAATCCCATTCTTTCTTTTAGTTCTTCCTCATATGCCTGCCAATCCTCAATTTTATTTTTGGCTACTCCTCCTTCTATTGCAGCCTTCGCTACAGCAGGAGCAACATACCAGAGAACTCGAGGATCAAAAGGTTTGGGAATTATATACTCCTTTCCAAATGAAAAATCAGCACCGCCATAAGCATTGATTACAATTTCAGGAACTTTTTCTTTAGCTAATGCAGCAAGAGCGCGTGTCGCAGCCATTTTCATTTCTTCAGTTATTGAAGTAGCACGAACATCAAGTGCTCCTCTAAAAATAAACGGAAATCCTAATACATTATTCACTTGATTCGGGTAATCGCTTCGGCCTGTAGCCATAATTATATCTTTACGAACAGAAGTTGCATCTTCATAAGTTATTTCCGGATCGGGGTTCGCCATTGCAAATACTATTGGATCTTTTGCCATGCCTTTAACCATTTCCTTGGTAACAATTCCTCCAACAGATAAACCAACAAATACATCTGCTCCTTTCATAGCATCACCAAGACTAGCATATTCTTTATCTGTTACAAAATCCATTTTGTACTTGTTAAGGTCTTTTCGGCTTTTGGACAAACAACCTTTAGAGTCGAACATAATTATATTTTCTTTGCGTACACCTGCTCGCATATATAATTTACAACATGAAATAGCAGCAGCACCAGCACCATTGACAACAATTTTCAGATCAGCCAGTTTTTTGCCGACAATTTCGGCAGCATTTATAAGAGCAGCACAAGAAATAATAGCAGTACCATGTTGATCATCGTGAAATACAGGAATGTTCATAGTTGCTTTAAGTGTTTCTTCAATTTCAAAACATTCTGGTGCCTTAATATCTTCCAAGTTAATTCCGCCAAAGGTTGGTTCTAACATCTGAACACACCTAATAATTTCCTGAGGATTCTTACTCCTTAGTTCAATATCAAAAACATCTATATCAGCAAATCGTTTAAATAAAACGCCCTTTCCTTCCATTACTGGTTTACCCGCTTCGGCTCCGATATCACCTAAACCGAGAACAGCTGTTCCGTTGGAAACGACAGCAACCAAATTTCCTTTTGCAGTGTATTTATAAACATCCTCAAGATTTTTTTCGATAGCTCTGCACGGTTCAGCTACTCCAGGGGTGTAAGCAAGTGAAAGATCCCTTGCAGTAAGGCAGGGTTTGGTCGGAATGACCTCAATCTTTCCCTTTCTCCCTTCACTATGATAACTCAGCGCTTCTTCTATTGATATTTTCATTTTGTCTCCTAATAATTATTGAAAAAGTAAAATTTGGTTTTTTTTGAATTTTCGGTAAAAAGATTTGCATTCATATAGGATTGAGAATGATTTTTATTATCACATACGTTTGCTAAATAAATCCCCGTAAAAGAAAAAATTGACACACTTAATTTCCATAAAGTATGCCATAAGTTCAACTTATTAACAAAGATAAATGTTAAAGTAAGTAATTGTTTTTGAATTGAAATGGTGATTAAATTTTGAATGAAAGCTAAGACAGTTTTTATTTTCTTAATTATGAAAAGATTTATTCTAACTATAAGGAATTGGCGATAATAAAAGTCCTTATCAAATTTCTAAGATTTTAGAAATATTACTAAAAAAACAGAAATGATTTAGTTCTGGATTTTATTTTTCTGTTGCCTCTTCCATCAGTTTATGAGCAGCTCCCTTCCCCAGGTATAGATCAATAAAATAGTGAATGATATACAAAAGTGGTGTCAAGACAACCGCAATTAAAAATTTGTATGTGTAATTCATTATTCCGATTGCAACCACAAGCTTTAAATCCCATCCGGCACCAATATAAAATGCAATAAATAGAACGACAAAGCTGTCGATGAATTGGGAAACTAAAGTTGATCCCGTAGCACGAAGCCAAATTTTATTACTACCTGTTTTAGCTTTAACAAAATGAAAAACAGTAACATCAACTAATTGACCGATTAGAAATGCTGCTAGTGACCCGACAATAATCCACAATCCCTGTCCGAATATTGCTCTAAAGGCCCTATCCATGTTGATTACACCATGGTTAGTAGTTTGCTCAATCCAGAAATCTGCTGGAGATAAAAACATGGCGAAATAAACCATTAGGAAAGCATAAAGTATCAATCCGGCAGCAGTGAAGGAAAGAAATCTCACTCCCTTTCTGCCAAAATATTCGTTGATAATATCTGTCATTATAAATACCATGGGCCAAAGTAAAACTCCAGCAGTTAGATTAAAAGAAAGATTATAGATTCCTAACAGATTAATATTTACTGGATTTAGCCCAAGTGTACCTTCAAGCGAGAATATTTTAACCCCGATGAATTCTGCAAGAATTGCATTAGCTAAGAAAAATGCTCCAAGAATATAAAAAAGTCGAGTACTTTTGTCTTTCATTATCAGCCGATTAGTTTAAATTTTACTTGGCAGCAATTTTGTAAAATTGATGCACAAATCATAATAAAAAACGGTGCCGGCTTTTACACCAACACCGCTTTTAGTGGAGAGAGAGTTTACAAGCTATCTTGTTTTAGTTCGTTCTGATGTCTTCCTTTCTTGATTCATTCTTTGATCAGAATTGCGAGTATCATTTCGTTTCTGTTCTTCATTCCGATTGAAATTCTTGTTTTCTTGCCTGCTTGATTCAGGCTTTCTTTCAACTTTTACCTCATTTTGTTCGCGTTGAAATTGAATGCTTCGCTCTTTTTTTACTTCTTTTTCTTCGGTTCTCGAGCTGTTAATATCAGTACGCCCATTTTGATTCTCAAAAGTTGAACTTTCGTTTTTCTGACGTTCGTTCATAACTTTAGTTTTTTCAAATTTTCTTCTAGATTCAATTCTTCCCTGGGTTCGTTTTTTCTCGATCTCGTTTACATTTTCTCTCTTAATATCATTAAAATTTCTACTCTCATTAGTGATTTTTCGTTTTTCCTCAACCTTACTTTCCATAGTTTCTCTTTCCTTAACAATATTTCTTGAATCATCATTTCGTTTTCTGACATCAACTTCCTCTCGGTTATCTTTCCTATCACCAATTTGCAGTCTTGATGTTTCAAGAGTCGAGCGTCTTTTAATTTTTCTTACATCTATATCTCTAACATTGTCTTTTCGTAATTCTTCCCGCGTGGGAATAAATGTTCTAACAATATCGTTATTCTTATCTCGATCTTTTCTCGTTAATTCTCTTGGATCAGAAACTTGCTGTATGGTTCTTTGTCTTATATCCTTACCACTTCTTGATCGAACTTCACCGACATCAACTCCTCTGTTTATAATTCTTCCATTAGAATATCCGTAATCATTTTTGTACTCGGTATTAGAAAATACTCGGTATTTGTATTTCGCACCAACGTAATGTTTATAAACATAAGGATCACACAAATAATTGTAGTTTACAAAATGCCAGTGATTGTAAGGTGTCACATAGTCAAATGTAAAATGTATACCAATGTTGATTGAGAACACTGCATAAGGAGGCAACGGAGCCCAACCGATGTAACTGTCATCATATCTCCATTCAACCCAAGCAGGAGCCCAATCATAATCGGGAATCCAGATCCATCCGTAATAATCGTCATAGTACCATCTGCCGTAATGGTAAGTGATATAACCAAAGGATTCGTACGAATCCCAGTACCAGCCGTACTCAGTCCATATCCATCTTCCCATGCTGTAAGGAGCCCAACCTCTTCGCATTATCGTAGGACGCCAAACAACTAACCCGTCATCAAATTCCATCCAAACTCCATGAGGAGCTAGATGTGAATAAAATGACCCATAAGCATTTATGTTTTTTGGGGATTTTGCTTCTGTGTTGGCAGCAAAACCGACCAACAGCATTAAAATTATTATTAACTGTTTCATTTCACACCTCTTATCATTGTTTAAACTCACATCATATGAGGCAATGAATATGCCATGAAGAAATTTATCTTTAATTTGATTTTGGGAAGATTATCTAACTAGATTGTTCATTATTATGAACAATGAAAATAGTAAAGTAGACGATTGATGAGACCTGATTTCTTGAGCAAGCAATATCTCTATCTTCTAAACTTACGCTCTTTCCATTTGAAGTTGCCAAATAGCCCGCTAATACCTGAAATAGTAACGTAGAATATTTGAAATAATTCACTCATCCAAAAATATTTCATTAAGTCGTACTTGAAGAGAAAATCTATTCCTTTGGAGATGATTTTATATTCCAAAAAGAATTTTAAAATCAAACCAACCATTAAATAGATTATGAATACCTTAGAAAGGAAGATTGATAAAAGAATCTGTACAACAATGCTTAGATAGAAGAAATAAATTAAAACTAATCGTACGATTAGAAATTTGTCTTTGTAAAATAGTCCTTTGCTTGCCCAACGTTTTCGCTGTTGAAAGAAATCATGCGTATTTTTATTTGGCTGAGTGAGTACAACCGCACCTTTATTCCAACAAAACTTAACGGTATAGTCAGTCTCAGTTGCAATCTTTTGCATAAACAATTCATCCTCGCCAGATGATAAGTGCATTTGATCACGGTATCCATGAAGTTCATTGTAAACTTTTTTTCTAAACGCTAAGTTTGCGCCATTGCATATGGTTGGTTTACCAATTCCGATTAACCCGGCACCGGATAAAACTAATCCGGCAAATTCAAGTGATTGAATTTTTGAAAACAAATCTCTCTTTTCATTAAAACTTACCGGTCCGGAAATGAATCCCGTTTGCTTATCAAATCCTGATAATAAATTTGTCAGCCAATCTCGGTTATGAATACAATCTGCATCTGATGTCACGATTATTTCGCCTTGAGAATGATCGATTCCATAACTTACTGCTTTTTTCTTGAATGCTCTATCAATTGAAATACAAGGAAGTGACATTAATTTAATACTTTTCGGTTTCACTGCATTGAGAATTTTTTCGTAAGAGTCATCGGTAGATGAATCATTAACATAGATCACTTCAAACTTTTCTTGAGGATAATTCTGGGAAGCTAAACTGCTTAAGCTAAGCAAAATATTATCAGACTCATTCCTGAATGGAATAATAATAGTTATAAATTCATCTGGAATTATTGTTGGATCATTCTTTGAAAATTTATTAAGACCTCTGATAATATCCGCTAAAAAATAAATGTAGTTTAGGAGCAGAAGAGCAAAAACCAGAATCAGTAATATTTCAATCATCATTCTTTACGAATAAAAGAAATAAACCTACTAATGCTGGAACGATAATGTTGATGACAAAAAGTGAGAGCGAAGCATTTAATGCGGTACTTGAAGTTTCACCCATTTGCGTTAAAAAAAATATTGATGCTCCTTCTCGGACACCAAGTTCGCTTAATGAAATAGGCGATAAGATTGTTTTGGCAAACAATATTACTGCTGCTGCCAAAAGGAATTTACCTAATTCAATATGATTTGCGAATGCGGCGAGCAATATAACAAACTGTAAAAGATAGCAGAAGAAAAATAATGTTGAGATAGAAATCATTTTAAAAGCAAAATCACGATCGAGGTTTTTCAGTATTAATAGCCTTTCCCCGATTTTTGAGAACAGTTTAAACTTAAGGAGTGGAGAGAAAAACTTATAAAACCACTCTTTGTCGGAGAAGATAAATGTAATTGCGATTGCAGCTAAAACAAAAAATGCAATCATCAGTGGGAGAGAAATATAAATACTCGATTGATAATATCTGTTTATAAAAAGTATCGTCCCGATGCTGCCAATAACAGAGGTGACCAGTATTGTAAATAATTTATCAGCAACTGTGGCAACAATTATTTCAGAAATGCGATAATCTTTAAATGCTAGTCCCCTTCCAAAATACTCTCCTGCCCTTGCGGGTGTAAATACTGCCGCTGGAAATCCATAAAACAATGATAAAAGAATTTTACTTCTGCTTGTTTCACCGATTAATTTATCACAGGTTATTTTCCATTTCCAATACTGCAAATAAAGATTGGGTACTAGTAGTACCGTGCTGAAAGCAAGTAGGAGGACGTTAGAGCTTAAAAATGTTGAAACGATATTCCCTAACTCAACAAAATAAAAAAGATAAACTAGTAATGAAATTGCAACTAAAAGCTTAAGTGTAAAGTACACTCGTGTTTTAATATTCGGTAACTTAGCGGCAATAATATCTTTGCTGTTATTCACTTATGTACGAAATTAATTTTTCATCTGAAATATATTTACTTTTAATCCTTCAGTACAATTATTACACAAGCTGTTTCCTTTACGATTCTTTAAAACTCCCAATCTGAAAAGTTGGTAAAGTTCAGATTGCCAAATTTCTCTGACAGAATATTCACTTAGATTTCCAAAAACATAATTGGCATCTTTATCAAAACAACATGGTACCATTTTGTTATCCCAGGTGATGACAGCAGTTCGCCATAAAGCGAAGCAATGATCTTTTAGAGCACCCTTTATTTCGTAATTTCCATTTTTCAGAATGTACCGTGAGTGATTACTCTTTGTCGGTAAATATTTCAAAGCATTTTTATATGAGGATATTTGCATCGACTTAAATACTAGGCGATCCACAAACCTTTTTTTGCCATAAGTCCTCACCTCATTGAGCAAATGTTCATTCTGTTTCATTACAATAAACTGAAGCTCAACAAATGGTTTTTTGAGATTTAATTTTTTTTTAGCATTGACAAGAAGCTGCAATGCTTCATCGGCTTGCTTAAATGTTCCGCCAACTCTATAATTTTGATAGCTCTCTTCATCCAAACCATCAAGTGAAAAAATAATTTTATCAGGAGCATGTTCCATCAGCTTATCTATGTTTCTTGCTGATATTAAATTTCCATTTGTGCTGACTGAAACATAAATATTTTTCCTCTGAGTGTACTCAATCATTTCCCCGAGTTTTTTATTTAAATAGGGTTCACCTTGAAAGAACAGCTGAACATAAAATCCTGTTTGGCTTATTTCATCGATTATTTTTTTGAAATCGCCCACTGATAAAAAACCTAATTGGCGAGTAAGTTCACCTGTTCCCGAAGGGCATTCCGGACATTTAAGATTGCAGAAATTCGTAGGTTCAACCGAATACGTTATTGGCATTCCCCAAACAATCGGTTTGTGAATAATTCTCGACAAACTAAAAGATGTGAGAATCTTTATCACATTTAATAACCTTCTAAGTGTGAAATATTTGATTGGATTTATTTCCAAATGCTATCTGATTTTTGAAATCAAAATACTGATTTATTCCTTATCGGGAAAGAAATTCAGTGTGACCAGAATTGCCAAATAAACTCCATGTTTAGGCTGTATTATTTGTGATGGAAATTAGATTTTCTTAGTTTTAACATAGAAATAAAAACCATTCGGAGCATAAATGTTCATTAACTTCAAAGAGATTCCAGGCAACACAAAACTTTTTCTCGATTATCTTTATGATTTCGATAAAGTAAAAGGGTTTTACAAATACAATTTTCGAGATAAGGAACAATTCAGTGTAAAATTTAAGCAGCTTTGTGAATCTCCAAAAGAATTTCGAAACGAACTTTCCGCTATTATAAACAATCAGTATAAATCTTTAAGTCCATCATCAAAAACTCTTAAAAATATTTCTCTTTTAAAAAGTAAAGAAACCATCGGAGTTGTTACCGGACAACAGCTTGGAATTTTAGGCGGGCCTCTTTACACATTTTACAAAATCATTACAGCCATCAAGCTCTGCTCTCATCTTTCTGAAAGATATGACAACTACCATTTTGTGCCCGTTTTTTGGCTTGAAGGTGATGATCACGATTTTGATGAAGTGCGGTCAATTAATGTTTTAAACGATAACAACGAAATATTTAAAATTTCATACAACGATGAAGCAATTGAAGAAGAGAAAAACCGGGGAAGTATAGGTTTTCTGAGATTGAAGGAATCGATAAGTCTTTTTCTGAAGGATTTTGAAAACCAGTTACAAAATACAGAATTCAAAAATCCACTAATGGAAAATTTAAAAAGCTTTTACCGGGAAGAGAAAACATTTAAAGATTCTTTCAAGGAATTACTGTTTTGGCTATTCGATCAGTACGGACTCATAATCTTTGATCCGCAGGATGTAAAAATTAAAGAGCTGCTTAAGCCTGTTTTCAAAAAGGAGATAAATGATTTTAGAAATCATACCGAAAAGTTAGTGAACATTTCTGCAAATCTCGAGGAGCTTTATCATGCTCAGGTAAAAATTCGTCCTATTAATTTATTTTATAATTACGATGAGGGCAGATACATTATTGAACCGATTGAAAATGAATTCAGACTTAAAGGAAAAAGAAAAAAATTTTCACTTGAAGAAATAAATAATTTGATTGAAACCGAACCGGATAAATTCAGTCCAAATGTATTATTGCGTCCAATCTGTCAAGATTTCCTCTTCCCAACCGGATTTTATATCGGTGGTCCCAGTGAGGTAGCTTATTTCGCACAAATTTTACCGCTCTACGATTTTTACAATATTGATCCTGCAATTATTTATCCTCGATCTTCCATCACAATTTTAGAACGAGCATTAAAATCCGTTCTAGATAAATACGAGATGAGCTTAACAGACATGTTTACTGATCCAAATAAATTGAAGAACAAAATCATCAATAATGTTTCCGATAAAAATCTCGAAGAAATATTTAAAGAAACTAAAAATCAAATTGATCTTGCCTTTGATATCCTAAAAGAAAAATTATTTGAGCTTGACAAAACAATGGGTGATGTTACCTCGAAATACCGGCTTAAAGTTTTAGGTTACATTGATGAGTTAAATGGAAAGGCAACTGAAGCACAGAAGAAGCGTTATGATATAACATTAAGACAAATTGATAAAGCTTCTGCAAATCTTTTTCCGAATATGAATTTACAGGAAAGAGAGCTTAGCTTTTTTCACTATGCGAATAAGTATAGCGTGGATGTCTTGCAAAAGATATTTGACGACCTGGCTATTAATAAATTTGAGCATCAAATAATAGAGTTGGAATAATTCCTTCCAATCAAATACTTTTTTCCGAATCTGCATCAAAAAAGTGCAGCTTGTTTAAATCAATCGATAAGGTTTTAGTGGTATTCGGTTCCGGTTTTTTACGTGCCGGAATTCTTGCTACGAACTGCGAGGAATCAATTGTAAAGTAAAGAAATATTTCATTTCCCATTGGTTCTACAACCTCAAGTCGAACATCAACCTTAACGCTATTATTTGCAGTGAATGAATCCGAATCGTAAATATCCTCCGGACGAATGCCGAGCCACACTGATTTGCCAAGATAATTTTTCAATCTTTCACCTAAAGATTCATTCAGTTTAAGTGTTAAAAATTTCTCCTTGCTTTTGAACGTTAGTCCGTTTTCATGAACTAATGTTCCTTCAATAAAATTCATCGAAGGACTTCCGATAAAACCAGCAACAAATTTATTTATTGGCTGATTGTAAAGATTCAACGGAGTGTCTATTTGATGAATTATTCCGTCTTTCATAATCACTATTCTGTCACCCATCGTCATTGCTTCTGTTTGGTCATGAGTAACATAAATCATTGTAGCGCCTAGATTCTGGTGAAGCTTTGAAATTTCAGTTCTCATCTGCACACGAAGCTTTGCATCAAGATTACTGAGCGGTTCATCAAATAGAAATACTTTTGGTTTCCTTACAATTGCACGACCAACTGCTACTCTTTGTCTTTGCCCGCCTGAAAGTGCTTTTGGTTTACGTGTAAGATAATCTTCCAAACCCAAAATTTTTGCAGCATCGTTCACACGCTGCTTGATTTCTTCCTTAGGAAATTTTCTAAGCTTTAATCCAAATGCCATGTTTTCATAAACCGTCATGTGAGGATAGAGTGCATAATTCTGAAATACCATCGCGATATCTCTGTCTTTGGGTGAAACATCATTCACTTTTTTATTATCGATGAAAAGTTCACCGGATGTAATTTCCTCAAGGCCGGCTATCATTCTTAACGTGGTTGATTTTCCACAGCCGGAAGGTCCAACCAATACTACGAACTCTTTGTCATGAACATTTATATTTATGTCTTTTGCTGCAACTTGTCCGCCTTCATAGACTTTGGTTACATTTTTTAAGGTTACTTCTGCCATAATTTACCTGACAATTCTTTTTAATTGAGAAATAAAATTCGGATTAGAAATACTAACGCATTCAAACTTATTTATTTTTCCGCCCTCCTTCAACAGCATAGAAAGAACGGAGAATGCCATTGCAATCCTATGATCATCAAAGCTTTCAAAGCTCGGAGAATGATTTTTAATTTCTCCGGAAATAGAAAAACTATCGGGAGATTCATCTACAATTACTCCTAACAATCGATAATTATAGCACAACGATTTTATTCTATCCGATTCCTTTTTTCTAAGCTCCTTAGCGCTCTCTATTTTGAACATACCTTCTGCAAATAATCCTGCAACTGAAAGTATTGGTATCTCATCAATAATATTGGGAATAATTTCATTCTCTATCACAACATTTTTCAGTTTACTGCTTCTTACAATTATATCGCCGAATAATTCCCCATTACTTTCTTTTTCATTTTGAATTTCAATATCGCCGCCCATTTCCTTAAGTACTTTTAGAATACCGGTTCTTGTTTCGTTTAAGCAAACGTTATTTAATTTCAACTCGGAGTTCTTCAGCAGTAAAGTCAATACAATAAAAAATGATGCCGTAGAAATATCCGATGGCACGAAGTAAGATTTTGGGAGCGGGTAATTTTCTCTAGATGAATAAATTGCTTTTTCTTTTCCTGACAATGCAGTTCTAAGATTAAGCATTCGTTCTGTGTGATCTCGAGTTTGATACTTATCCGTAACACAAGTGATTTCATCACAATGAAGTGCGGCAATTAGCACAGCACTTTTAACCTGTGCACTTGCAACGGGTAATTGATAATCAATTGGAATCAGCTTCTCAGCAGGAAAGATTTTTAAAGGTAATGTTCCACTACTAGTCGTTTCAATTTCAGCGCCCATTAATTTCAGCGGATGAATTACTCTATCCATTGGTCTTTTAGAAAGAGAATCATCTCCAATAATTACTGAATTAAAATTTTGGGCAGCAAACAAGCCGCTAAGTAATCTGGCTGTCGTTCCGGAATTTCCGGCATTCAATGGTGAGATCGGTCTTTTAAAATTTTTAAACCCGCTCCCTCTAATCTTAGCCGATCTGCCTACTCTTTCGATCTCTGTTCCAACCAATTCAAGGAAAGAAATTGTAGAGTTCACATCCTCACCATCAGAAAGATTAGTGATTTCCGAAACTCCATCAGCCATTGCAGAAAAAATAACTGCCCGATGGGAAATCGATTTATCTCCAGGTAAACTTAACTCGCCGTTTACTTTTTCTATGCGATTAAATTCTTGAATCATTTATTTCCTTGACCATTTTTCAATCAATTCTTCCATATCACTTTTGTTCAATTCACTTTTTTCATAATAACTTTTTTTCTTTCGCTGTCTGAGCGCTTCGTATAAAACAATTGCAGCAGCTACCGAAACATTCAAGCTTTGAACCATGCCAAACATTGGAATCTTAAACTTTTTATCAGCTAATTTTGCGGCTTCATTTGAAACTCCGCGATGCTCATTACCTAAAACAATTGCAATCTTTTTTTTGAAATTTAGTTTATAAAGATCGATTGCATCATCTGATATTGTAGAAGTATAAATTGTGAATCCGTCCTTCTTTAATGACTCAAAACATTCGCTCACACTGCTGAATTTTTCTTTCTCCACCCATTTAAAAGCAGAGGCGGAGGATTTCTTTCCAATCTTCGGAAATTTTTCCAAATAATAAATCAGCGATACTTTAGGAATACCAACTGCATCACAAGTACGGAATATTGCACTAACATTGTGGGGATCATGAATATTTTCTAAAACGACACGGAGAGTAAACTGACGTGAATTTACAATTTTAGTTATTTTTTGCAGTCTTCGTTCTGATTTTAATTCTTTCACAGAAATTCTTTTTCAACTACAAGCTTGTAGACAGATTTATTTTTTGAAACGCGTGCTTTGTCGAGCTTTAATTTTTTCAGAGTATCTATCTTCAAATAGAATGATGCAATTTCCAATATTTTATCCAACACTGTTTCCTCATCATGCGCCCAGGATTCACAGCCTTTTAACGAAGGAATCTCAGCAGTAAATCCATCATCAGTTTTTTTTACGATTATATCAAGAATCATTTGCGAATATTATTAAAGAGATTTTTTTAGTTTTGAATTAAATACGCTTTGAATGTATTTTTAAGCAGCATAGCAATCGTCATTGGTCCAACACCGCCGGGCACTGGAGTAATGAATGATGCTTTTTTACTTACCTCATCAAAATCTACATCGCCAACAATTCGATATCCTTTGGGATGAGTTTCATCTTTCAAACGATTTATCCCAACATCAATAACAACGACACCATCTTTTACCATTTCTCTCTTTACAAAATTTGGCTGACCAATTGCCGCAATTAAAATATCTGCTTGCTTACTGAAATAAGAAATATCTTTTGCTGCTGAATGACAAATTGTTACAATTGCATTGGCATTTTCTTTTTTCTGCAGAAGAATATTCGATATTGGTTTGCCGACAATATTACTTCGACCAACAACAACCACGTGCTTACCTTTTATCGGAATATTATACTTCACCAATAATTCTTGAATTCCAGCAGGTGTACAAGGCAGAAATGTGTCATTCCCAATTACAAGATTACCGACGCTGATTGGATGAAAGCCATCAACATCTTTAGCTGGCAAAATAGTTTCGATAACTTTTCCTTCACTGATGTGCTTAGGCAAAGGCAGCTGAACAAGAATGCCGTTAAATATTTTATCTGAGTTATATTTTTGGATCAACTCAAGTAAATCTTTCTCGGAAATGTCAGAGGAAAGCCGTTCGGTCTTAGTTATCATACTGATTTCTTCACAAGCTTTGCTTTTACCCCGCACATAAGAGTCGGAAGCAGGATTATCACCGACAAGAATCGCAACTAATCCGGGAACCGTTTTCCCTTCCAATTTTAGGTTATTAATTTTTTTCTTCAGCTCCTCACGAATTTCGGCTGCTACTTTTTTACCGTTAATGATTATCATAATATTTTTTCGATTTAAAAGATTAATTCTTCATTATCTGCATAAATCCGATTGGGGATTTTTATATCGTATTTATCAACCAAATAATTTTTCAATTCTTTATCCTTTAAGATTTCATTTGCAAATGGATTTGAATTTTGCCAGCCCGTTTTTCCTTTATTTCTATAACGCTCCAATCTTCTGATGGAAATTTCGCAAAAGATAGGATCAATATCACTAACAAATGCACGGCGGTTAAGCTTTTCAGCAGCCAATAAAGTACTGCCAGAGTGAGAAAATAAATCCATCACCAATTCCCCCTTTTGGCTGCTGGCCTGTATAATTCTCTCAATTGCTTTCAACGGTTTCTGTGCAAAACATCCATTAACATTTTCTTCCATACGATAGAAAACCTGCTGAATATCAATCCAAACATTTCCTGCACGAATATTCTCGGATTTACTCCGCTCAAAATTCTCTGTAACTTTTCCATTAACTTTTTTGTAGTAGCCTTTAAGCACTTTGGGAATATCAGTATACTCCGCATCGATGTAAAAATCCGGATTGCCTTTGACATAAAAAAGTAATTCCTGACGAATTGCCATCCAATTTTTTTGTGTTCCGTAACCACGCTGATTGCGCATAGTAAGGAAACTTTTAGAATTAAATCCGGAATCAGCCATCATCAAAATGAATTGAGGAAACGGCTGAAAATTATCGTTCTGATCTGCACCCAGCCAAATGTAAAGTGAGGAATTTTCGTACAAAGCATTGAAAGTATTCTCAATCCACAATTCACACCACGAAATGAAACGTTCGACCTTATGTTCTTCAAATGCTACAAAATTATATGGAGGATCTTGAATTGCGAGAACGGCTTTTTCTTCACCTAACATTTTTTGAACCGCCGAAATATCACAGGCATCAATGCATGCAACACGATGAAGCTTTTGTTCATCAGTCCACATTTCACCAAATTTAAGACGGCAGTAAGGCAGGAGTAATTTATTTAGTTCGGGGTCTTTATCAAGCCGTGGTAAAGGAAAGTTGGTCATCAGAAATTATTGAATTTTCTTTACGAACTCCGGGAAAAGAATTCGTTCAATTTCCAAAGTCTTACCTGTATCTAGATCAACCTTCAAAAATAATCCGCAAAGATGAACATCATCGCTTGCGGTTTCATACTTTTGCGGCGTTTGAAGAATGAATCTATTTAATGCAGCTTGTTTTTTCATGCCGATCACGGAATCGTATGGACCTGTCATCCCAACATCTGTAATGAAACCTGTACCTTGCGGCATTATTCGTTCATCAGCAGTCTGCACGTGTGTGTGAGTACCGATGAGCGCACTGATTTTTCCATCAAGATGATGTGACATTGCGATTTTTTCTGCTGTCGCTTCAGCATGAAAATCAACGAAGATAGTTTTTGTTTCCGATTTTAGTTTTGGTAAGAAATAATCTGCAGTTCTAAAGGGACAATCAATCGTCGCCATGAATGATCTGCCCTGCAAATTCACAACCGCAACTTTACCTTTTTTTGTTTCGGCAACGTAATAACCATTACCATATGTTCCTTTAGGATAATTTAACGGACGGAGTGATCTCGGCTCATTCTTCAAATAATCCTGAGATTGATGTTTATCCCACGTATGATTACCGCCGGTAATAACATGTACACCGAGTGCAAAAAGTTCTCTTCCCTCCTTGTCAGTGCATCCTTTTCCATCAGAAACATTTTCACCGTTAGCAATTATAAAGTCCGCTTTATATTTTTGAATTAACCCCGGAAGCCACATGCTTACCAAATCCATACCAGGCTTGCCGATTATATCACCGACAAAAATTGTATTTAAATAGCTCATATCTTTTGTAATTTTGTGTTGAAATATATTCACATTGTGTCTAAATAAAAAGAAAATCGCCTCTGCAAACGGTTTGCTAACAAAAATGAATTTCGAAGAAATACTTTCCCTACCAATTGATCAAGCAAGTTTCTGCGTGCTTGATGTTGAGACCACAGGACTTTCACCTCAATATAACAATATAATTGAACTTGGTATTGTCCGCGTAAAAAACTATAAAATAGTTGAGAAATATCATTCACTTATTAATCCAGGGAGAGACATTCCAAACTTTATAACTGGATTTACGGGAATATCAAACGATGATGTGTACAACGCTCCTTTCTTTGATGACATTGCAGATGAAGTGACTGAGTTTATTGGTGATGACGTAATTGCCGGGCACAATCTTTCTTTCGATAAAAGTTTTCTCAAACGTGAATTTAATTATTGCGGAAGATCGGAACCAGCAAATCCAAATCTTTGCACACTTAAGGTTGCAAGAAGAATTTTTCCTTTGCTCAAGAGCAAATCACTTGGTTCTGTTGCTTCCTTTCTTAAAATAAAAAGCAGTTCTTCTCACAGGGCACTAGGAGATGCAGAAACAACTGCAAAAATATTAATCAAAATTGCTAAGCATGTTAAAAAGAATTTTGGTTTTGAAACGTTGTCCGAATTAGTAAATTTTCAATACACAACTGCATCGCGAATAAATGGTGCCAATCTTAAAAGCAAAATTCTATGTGAGTTTGATTCGCTGCCGGATGCCCCGGGTGTTTATCATTTTATTAACTCCAAAGGTCATACAATTTATATCGGGAAAGCAAAGTCGCTGAAGGAACGAGTTCGATCATACTTTTCGCAAACTGCTCCACGGAAAGCTAAGAAGATTATCAAGAGTGCCTCAAAGCTAAAAATTGAATTAACAAATTCTGAGCTTACTGCACTGCTTAAAGAAGCAGAATCTATCAAAACAAAAAATCCGAGATTGAATACTCAGTTAAAAAAATACGGCAATAAATATTTTCTGAGAGTGAACACCGCTCATAAATTCCCAGATTTGGAAATAAGCAATCACTTTGATTTTGACGGCAATGATTACTTTGGGCTATTCGGTACAAAGAAAAAAGCTCTTTCAATGTTTGAAATGATAAACAAAACTTTTGCAATCAGAGAATGCAGCAATAAAGATTTTGCGAAAAATAAACGATGCTTTCTCGCTGATATTGACAGATGCTTGGCACCCTGTGTAAGCAAGGAAAAAGAAATTTACACCAACGAACTTGAAAAAGTTTATGAGTTCATGTATGGAAAAAACCAGTTTGCATTGAATCGCATGATTAACAAGATGAAAGAGTACTCTGCTAAACAAAAGTTTGAAAATGCCCAAGAAGTAAAGGAGATCATCGATCTCATTCTTTCGCAAACACATAAGACCTCCTTGTTAGCCGAACCGGTTAACAGAGCAAATGTGCTCTTCGAAATAAATGAGACATTTACAAGAGACTATGTTTTACTATTATCGGGAAAAATTTATGTGAAGAAACAAAGCATGAAAGAAAGAGATTTTTTTGAAGATGCAATTGATGATTACTTCACACAAACAATACATACTGATATGCTGCCAAACGAAGAAGATCTTGAGAAGATGAAAATTACTTTGAACTGGCTGATTAAAAATCGCAACAAAGTCAGGTGTTTTTATTTGAAGGAATTCAATAATAAAGAAGAACTATACCGCAAGTTGACAAGTTCATCCACCAGATACAGTTTACCCGAAGTGACGGTATTTAATTTGAAAATTTTGGCTGGTCAACAATAATTATTTTGTCTCCGACATCGAGGAGAATTTATTTTTTGGTATCTGCTGCCTCTATGATTGCTTATTTTCAAATCCCTAAAAGGATGTCAAGAAGACTCAAATTTCATAAAAGATTTAGTATTCTCCTGCCCATTCACTTTAACAGAATCAACTTCCTAATGTATAACTGAGATTGGAAGAGCAATAACCATTAAATATGGAAATGAAATTGAGCTCACGAGTGCCGTCGATCTAATAGAAAATATTAATCTGCATAAACATTTGTGTTAATTATATGATCGCATTTGGTGCATTTATAAATTATATGTGGAAAACCGGAGTGTATTTTCATTTTGTGTTTGCATCTGGGGCATTCAACTTTGTTAAATAATTTAAAAATTAATATTGGAATTGTGCCTGCGGCAACAGCAATAAATGGTACAACTGCAATTCTCGGAATAACTGACAGGAGCATTAAAACAATAGCTAAGATTCCAAATCCCAGCCAGGATATTGTGGCTGTTAAACGAAATCTCTTGACATATTTTTCTGGGTGCATGAAAATTATTGAGCCGTCAGTAAAAAGTAAATTTTTTTCTCGCTTAATTTCATAATATCCTGCTCCAACTTCAAGAGGCTGTTGATATTATTTCAGGGATACAACTTATCTCAAAATCGAGATAGGAACAGAGAACGAATCCGGTTTCACCGGACAAATTTTTTTCAAGATTATCTTATTTTGCTCTTGACAATATATGTATCAGATGTTACTTTGGGGTTGTGAATTTGAGAAATCAAAATATTGCAAATAATTGGTGGTGGTGGAGAATAATTTCACCGCCGTCCTGATGCTTTAAATAAGTTTTAACAATAAGCCGTGGATGGTAGAACTGTTCACGGCTTTTTTGTATCCAGCCGTGAACCACCATCGGCGGTTTTTTTTTGCTTAAGTCTTCAGTAAAAAAACATTAATCAAAAACAGGAGGTTCACATGTCACACAACAAAATCGTTTTTCTCAATCAATCACAAATGCCGACGCATTACTACAATGTTCTTGCCGATATTCCGGTTCAAATGGATACACCGCTTCATCCGGCAACAAAACAGCCGATAGGTCCTCAAGAACTTTCGGCAATATTTCCGATGGAACTTATCAAACAGGAAGTAACACAAGAACGCTTTGTGGAAATTCCGGATGAAGTTAGGGATCTCTACAAGTTAAGCAGACCTACTCCATTAATTCGTGCGAGTAATCTTGAAAAAGCATTAGATACCCCGGCAAAAATATTTTTCAAGTATGAAGGTGCAAATCCAACCGGAAGTCACAAGACTAATACCTCTTACCCGCAGGCGTACTACAATAAACAAGCAGGAATCAAAAAACTTGTAACGGAGACCGGAGCCGGTCAATGGGGCAGCGCGCTTGCAATGGCATGTAAGCACTTTGGAATGGAATGCAAAGTTTTTATGGTTAAGGTAAGCTACAACCAAAAACCTTATCGCAAAACATTTATGAAGTTATTTGGAGCTGAAGTTCATGCAAGCCCTTCAGAACTTACAAATGCAG
This sequence comes from Ignavibacteria bacterium RIFOXYB12_FULL_35_14, assembly GCA_001803045.1. Lineage (GTDB taxonomy): Bacteria > Bacteroidota > Ignavibacteria > Ignavibacteriales > Ignavibacteriaceae > XYD12-FULL-36-8. The sequence continues at coordinate 27,248 of MHAR01000040.1, forward strand.
GCCGAAATGTTTTGAATAATGACCCCGATTCCCCGGGATCGCTTGGAATTGCAATAAGCGAGGCAATCGAAACAGCCGTTCAGCGCGATGATACAAATTACAGCTTAGGAAGTGTTTTAAATCACGTGCTTTTACACCAAACTATTATTGGTGAGGAAGCAAGAATTCAATTGGAAGGGTCAGATGAATATCCGGATGTTATTATCGGATGTGTAGGAGGCGGGAGCAACTTTGCGGGAATTGCTTTTCCATTTCTACGTGATAAGCTAAGCGGTTTAAAAAATAATCTTGAGGTGATCGCTGTTGAACCTGCATCATGCCCATCACTGACACAAGGCAAATATGATTATGATTTTGGCGATGAAGCTGGAATGACACCTCTGCTTAAAATGTACACACTTGGACATGATTTTATTCCGCCCAAGATTCATGCCGGAGGGTTGCGTTACCACGGTGTAGCACCAAGTATCTCTTTGTTATATAACCTTGGGGTTATAACTGCAAATGCATATGATCAGATAGAAGTATTTGAAGCGGCGCAACTGTTTGCACAAACGGAAGGCATTGTCCCAGCACCTGAAAGCTCTCACGCAATAAAAGAAGTAATTGAACAAGCTTTAAGATGTAAAGAAACAGGTGAGAGGAAAACAATTCTTTTTAACTTATCCGGACATGGATTTTTAGATCTCGGTTCTTACGAAATGTTTTTAGAAAATCAGCTTGAGAATTATTCAAGTGAGACAAATTACGCTAAGGTTGCAGCAGGATAGTTTATTATCTGTCACTAATCAACTTTGCAAGCGCAAATGAACCATATATAAATGCGACTCAATGTAACTGCATCAATAAAGCAGTCATGTTGAGTCGCGGGATAAATTGTAATTACTAGTAAAGACCACTAGTCTGTTCTTTCCAATGTAACTTTCGAACAAACCTCAAATTCCTTATTTGGCGGAGCTAGTTCGAACGTTTCCATAAACTCTTTATCTCCAAGTATTTGGTATGTTTCTTTTGCACGCCATCCGGTCTTTATATTCTCAATAGATTCAGAGATGAAGACAATTCTTTTTCCATCGGTTGAGATGCCATCAAGCTTATATTGGTTCACAAATCCTTCTATGTGAAATTGCCTGAGAACAAACGTGTTTCTTAGCTTATCGAAGCTGATATAACCAATATCTTCATGAACTTCACCTTTAGGATTGTTATCTGAAGGCGGAAAAACAGACTAATTCTTAACTTCTATAAAATTATTATTAAATATAAATTGATATTTACGCTCATAGTTTCCTTCACCAGGATCGCCACCACCTTCTCCTGTCCAGCTACCTATAAAGAATTGCAAATGTTTCCAAATGCTGTCTTGTATTGTAGTTTGTCCGTATGCAAGAACAGGAAAAAGTAGAATAACCAGGGTAAAAATATTTTTGCCAAACAAATATTTTGGTGACATATTAACCTCTATTTATTCAACCTAGACCCCCAAATAGCGTTGCAGCTAAAGAGCTGCCTAGAACAATAATGCAGCTTTAATTTAAAATCGATTTATTCTCCGTAGCCAAAGCACATCAGAAATTTAGATATAAAGTATTTTATTTTCAAAAACGAAAGTAAATATCAGAAGGTATTTGCCACAAGGTTCGCTGCAACCCTCCCACTCTTCACAGCACTCTCAATCGTAGATGGCAAACCAGTGTTCACCCAATCCCCGGCAAGAAAAAGATTTTTAACCTCAGTTTCAGTGTCAGGACGATTGTTCAGAATTTCACTTGAAGGAATGAATGTTG
>MHAR01000041.1 GCA_001803045.1 Ignavibacteria bacterium RIFOXYB12_FULL_35_14
CTTGTCGTTAGGTTGACGCCTATGCGAAGGGTCGGGGCAAGCAATGACATCTCTTCACTTTTTGAATAGCTGCGGAAGCTTGGAGAGGTTTTTTTTGAAAAGAATTAACAAGGGATTATTGGAAGTATTTTTTTTAAGTGCACGGTAATCTTCGTAACTCTTTTGGATTATATTGCTCAGACTTTTATTGCTTTTACCGCCCCATCTCATCTTAACAAGCACTTCCGGTAAATATAAAGTGGATATTTTGTGTTTTCCTAAAAATCTTAAAATTAAATCGTAATCGGCGGCAATCTTAAAATCAGTATCGTACAGACCGTATCTATCGTAAATTTCTTTCCTAATAAAAAAGGACGGATGGGGAGGCATCCAGCCCTTGCGTAATTTATTTTCATTAAACTCTCCTGCTTTCCAATAACGAAAAACTTTAGTCGTATCTTTTTTATCTACATAAACAAGATCGCCGTAAACACTGCCAACATTCTTTTCTTCAAATAGTAATGCGACTTTAGCTAAAACATTCTCATCAAAATAAATATCATCGGAGTGAAGCAACCCGATAACATCGCCAGTCGCAAGCTTAATGCCTTTGTTAAGCGCATCGTAAATTCCTTCGTCCGGCTCACTAACCAAAACATACTTTATCCCTTTGACATCTGACATCTGACATTTGACATTTATAATTTCAACCGTTCCATCCGTCGATCCGCCATCAACAATAATATGCTCAACATCTCTTTAGGTTTGCGATGCGACTGAATTCAGACAATCTTCAATAGTATCTTTAGAATTATGTACAGTAGTTATAATAGTAAATTTCACTCGAGTCTTACATCTATTATAACTTGTGAATGATTGTATTCAAACAATTAAAATATGCGCTAATGATTTTACAATTCGTAAAAAACTATCCTGCATACTCTAAATAATCCTCCAGTTTAGAGCATAAATAAAAAGGTAAGTTAATTAAAGTAAAATTCTTGCCTTCTATTGTTTTTTCTTTTGAAATCGATAATCTGCCAGAGTAAAATCTTACAGCTAAGCTAATATCAGATAAATTCATAAATATATTTAGCGAACGCATTTTACCGCTTGCCCCCGATTTTACTTCCACAGGAATTACTTTGCCTTTATAATTTATCAGGTAATCCAATTCAGCGGATGACTGTCTTTTCTCCCTTGTCCAGAAAGTAAGATTTGCTTCCGGTGATTGATTCTTGCTCAGGAGCTCCTGCCCAACAATATGTTCAGCAATTTTTCCTCTGTAAACATCTGCTAACTCAACTTCTGAAAAAAATTCCTTTTCAATTCCACTTTTAAAGTTTACTAACCCGGTGTCGAGCAAATGTAATTTTGGAGACATTTTTCTATTTACAATCAAAGGTATTTTCATGGTGGTTGTTGGATAAACCAATCGTAATAGCATCGTTTTTTCCAGAACTTTAAAGGATTCAGATACCTCGCGTGAACGATAATTTGAACCGGCAAAATTATTGAAGGTAATCCTTTCGGCTGCATAACTCCATGCATTTTCAATAATATGCCTTATTACTTTGTTTGCACTTTCCTTCCGTGCATACTTTTCTATATCGTCTTTATAGCCAATAATCAAATTGTTAATAGAGTTTCTAATTTCTACTAAATCATTGTTTTCAAAGTATAATTTAACAATCTCGGGCATTCCACCCACTAATGCATATTTTCTAAACAATGCTAACAATTTGTCGTGCGCATAATCGGGGAAGGGTATAGTATTTAACGCCTCAAGCTCATTTTTATGATCTCCAGCAGTAAGAAATTCTCGAAAGGAAAAAGGACGAACAGCTAAATATTCTACCCTGCCGACAGGAAATGAAATTTCTTTATCGATCAAAGTCTCTAAAAGCGAGCCTGCAGCTATAACCGGCAGCTCTTTTTGCATCTCAAAAAAATATCTTAAGTATTTTATTGCTGCAGATGAGTTCTGTATCTCGTCTATGAATATTAGAGTATCTTTTTCTTGTCTTCGAGCATTTTTCGTAAAAAAGATTGCATCAAGAAGATCATCGAAAGATTGTGCATTTTCAAAAACCTTCCTTTCCTCCGGTAAATCCAAATTGAGATAGATATATTGACGAAATTTCGATGAAAATAAATTGACCAGAGTGGTTTTACCGACTTGCCTTGCCCCCCTGAGAATAAGAGGTTTACGGTTCTCTTTTTTTTTCCAATGATCTAATTGTTCTAATATTTCTCTATTAAACATAGGTTTTTGTAACATTGTCAGGGTAAAATTAGGCGATTATTGTAACGATGTCAACCATAATTGTTGATGTTTTTGTAACGATTTCCGGCAAAATCAGCGCTTGAGTAAAAACTGAACTGAAAGAAGCAATTTATTCCGCCTGAAGCGGACAGGTATTTATTAATTTTTTATTTATGATTTATTATTTTTTATTTATACCGACGGAGGCGAACAGTTCCAGCCTGAGGTGGACAGGTATTTAAAATTTATAATTTATTATTTATTATTTATTCCGCCAATCCTTCAAACATATAAGCATATGGCTTGGCGGATTATTGAACGAAGTTTCCCGAGCACAATGGTTTTTTATTTCATCCCTTTGACATTAGAACAATATTGAACTCCTACGGAGGCCGTTTTTTAAGTGGGTGTGTTTTTGTTACCAGGATGTAACTCCTAACGGATTTAGTGTGAATTTTAAATTTGTTAGCTGGTTATTGCTATTTGTTAAAATCTGTCATGGAATGGTCCATGACAGCCGAGAAACCTGTAAGCTCATGGCTTAGGCGGATTATTGAACGAAGTTTCCCGAGCACAATGGTTTTTTATTTCATCCCTTTGATATTAGAACAATATTGAACTCCTACGGAATTCGTTTTTTAAGTGGGTGTGTTTTTGTTACCAGGATGTAACTCCTAACGGAGTTATAGTAAAAATACAATTGTTAAGCACACACCTAATTTATACGTTTCTGCTGGAAAGACCGTATGAAAATTGTCATCCCCCTGGGACTTTCAAGTATGCTTTAAGTAAAGTTTGAGTAAGAGAGCACCAAAGAATCTTTCAATATACTTCCTCATGCGAACCTAAATTCATGAGAAGTATTTCAGTTTCTAAAGTGGATGGATTTTGAACGAAAGTAAAAATTATGCGTAAATCATAAGCAACCGAGCACGCCCAACTGTCTTCTAATACACCTTGTAATTTATGAGTCTTTAGTTTTGGATGGAAAGGATCCTGCTCAAGAAGATTCATTGTAACAATAATTTTCTCCTTCAGTTCCGGATCATTTTTAATGGTTTTTTTAAATGCTTTTTTAAAAGAAGAAGCCCAGTTGAGAATCATCACTCTTCTTTAATATCGTTAAGAAAATCCTTGACGGATCCTCTTCCGGTTTTATTAGAAAGATATTCTTCTTTACTTTCCTTAATGGAATCTGCAAGCTCTTTCCTCTTTGCTTCGATAACTCTTTTGTGTATGATCTCCGAAATCATTAACTGGTCATCCAGCGAAAGTTTAGAAATAGATTCAAGGAAGTCGTTAATAGATGTTTGGGAATTTATCCCTTTGGGCGAAGTTTGCATATTAAATCCTTAATTCTTAATAATGTTTAAATTAAACTTAAATTGATAATTATTCCAGTCTTGTCCCAAATAATTTTGTAAAGAAGAATTTGTTTTGAAAAAAATACAAATTCTAATGTTTTTATAAACCAATTGAACTCATCCCCACATTTTATGACTTAATGTTAATATGTGCTTGCCGCAGGCAGATGGTAAAATAATCATCTATCGCTTTATCGCCAACATGTCTCGCCATTGGCGAGCCAAGGCGGGTAAGTCTCTCTCTTTTTTGGCAGAGCCATTACTATGTGAAAGGGAGAGGTTATCACATAGTGATGCCTATGGCAGAGTGAGTTTAATTTATTTAAAATAAATACAATGTTCATAAAATTTAATATCTATTCATTGAAAATTAGTGCTTACACAAATTAAATTTTTATGGGAGAAGCTTGGGGTTTCTTAACTTTTGAATAATTCACTTCCTGTATAGCTGCGGAAGCTTGGAAAAGTTTTTATTTGTTTTGAAGGTTCTTTGCAAGAAAAGAAGTAATCTTTAGTTTTTTTTCTCGCGATTAAATAAACAAAAAATTACCCCATCAATTTGAAATGTATGAAAGAAGCGTCTTTTCAATTTGTGTTAACAATTTATTCCTATCAAAATTATCTAAATAATATTGACGTGCATTGTTACAATATTTATTAATCTCTTCCTTATTCAACCCGTACATATACAATACATTTTTTGCAAGCGAATGATAGTCGCCTGCCTCGCAAATAAGACCAGCTTTAGCATTATTTACAATAGTTGATCCTTCGCCGTCAAGCATTGTCAAAATTGGACGACCACATGCTAAATAAGATTGTAACTTTGCAGGTACTGTAATCGAAAAAATATATTCTTTTTTCAAAGTTAATAGCAGGGCATCCGCTTTTGAGTAAAAAGCAGGCATCGATTCAAGAGGGAATTTTCCCAAAAGATGGAAATTGTCTTCTAGATGTCTGACTTTTATTTGTTCCTTAACAAAATCATACCTTCTTCCATCTCCTAATATTATCCAATGAATATTTTTGTATTCTTGCAACAGTTCAGCAGCGCTTAATATTGATTCAAAATCTTGTGCTTCTCCAATATTACCAGCAAATAAAACCTTAAAGCCATTAGGAAAAACTACATCAATGTCATTGGGAATATGTTCGATAGGTTTAAAGATTGATTCTGCCCACTGCGGAAAGTAATCTATTTTTTCTTCAGGTATTCCTTTTTCTTTAATAGATGAGATAAATCCTCTAGAGCTAACGAGTATTTTATCACTATTCTTGTAAATCCAACGAACCATCGGCATTAGTAATTTGGGAATTAAACTCGACTTGAGATTACCTGCGGCAGTTACACTTTCAGGCCAAAGATCAAGTACCCAAAAAACAATCGGTATCTTACTTATTTTCTTAATAACAATAGCCGGAATGCCGATTGTTATAGGGGAAGTCTCATGAACAAAAATGATGTCAAAGTTTTTTTTTATAACCAAAGCATAAATGCAGCCCGAGATTACATACGTTAGATAATTCAAGAATAGCTGCCAGTTTTTACCTTTACCTCTTGGGATGACCGGGATTCGATATATATTAATATTTTCCCATAGTTCACGTGATTTCTTAAACCAACCATAACTCTTATAAAATTTTCTACTTGGATAATCTGGCGTAACAGTCAATACAGCTATTTTATGTCCCCTTTCATTTAATCCCTTTGCGAGATCATTGATGCGAAAATTTTCTGGCCAAAAATGGGGTGTAACGATCAAGATGTGCATGTCATTTATTTTGAAACGTATAAAAATATGTACTATTCAAAATTATATCTAACCGACTGCACTGCTCATACCAGGAGTAAAGTCTGCAAGTTTTTCAATTATTTCCCAGTTATCCTTAAACCAAACAAGAGTCTCACGAAATCCTTCTTCGAAATTGACAAGCGGTTCATAATGAATTAACCTGTTTGCTTTTTCGATAGAGGCAAGCAACCTCGGTTTCGTATCCCATTTACGCCTCGGCTTGAGTAAAATTTGAGCTTTGTTTCCAGCAGCTTCATTAACCATATTTATCATGCTTTTGATACTCACTTCTTTGCCGGATGCTAAATTAAAGTTTTCACCAATTGCTTCTTTATAATAACCTGACTTAACCAATCCTTGAACAAGATCTAATACATAAGTAAAATCTCTTGTCTCTTCACCAGTACCGGTTAAGGGTAACGATTTCCCTTGAAGTGCCCAGTAAAGGAAGTTGGGAATAACATTTCTATATTGACCAGGAACTTCACCAGGACCATAAGAATTAAAAAAACGACAATTTACAATTTGAAGCTCATAATTATGAAAATAGAAATTATTATACATCTCACCTGTCATTTTATTGATCTGGTAAGGTGTTGTCAAATGCATAGAAATGAAATCTTCTTTAAGGGGCATTTTACCATAGGAACCATATATAGCACAACCGCTTGACGCATAAATAAATCTTTCCACCTTTGCTAATCTAGAATATTCGAGTAGTTTTATCTGACCGATAACATCAACTTCTGCAGAAATTTCTGGGTAATCAACAGAATTTTGATTTGCAAAAAAAGCTGCTAAATGATATACTATAGAAATGTTCTCCTTGAATACTCTCTTCAAATAAATATCAGATCGTACGTCACCTTTTACAAACATTATATTAGGCAGAGGAGCTACATTCCATGGATTTTTTTCTTTAATAGAAGATAAATTGTCTAAGACTATTACTTTGCCAGTTGGCCCAACTAGAGTGGAAAGAGCTATAATCAAATTACTCCCAATAGCACCAGCACCACCTGTTACAAGGATTGATTTTCCAATATAATGCCGTTTCAATTCTGAATCTAGTTCTAATCTATTAAGATATTTTTCGACCGACTCAATTCTTTTTTGCATGTTTTTCATAAAGTTTCTCCATTAAAAAATTGATAATTCTTTTACTTGCTTTTCCATCGCCATAAGGATTATGAGCTTTAGACATTTTTTTGTAAGCTTTTTTATCTGATAAAAGCCGCTCAGTTTCACGTACAATTTTACTGCTATTTGTTCCTACAAGCTTTACCGTACCAGCCGTTACTGCCTCCGGGCGTTCAGTTACATCACGCATAACTAGAACCGGTTTTCCTAACGAAGGCGCTTCCTCTTGAATACCTCCGCTATCGGTAATAATCAAAAAGGATTGACTCATAAGAAAAACAAACGGTTCGTAATCCAGCGGGGCAATTAGATATATATTATCGATACCATGTAAAATTTTATTTACAGGATTTATTACATTGGGATTCAGATGAACCGGATAGACAATATCTATCTGAGGATTACGTTTCGCGATTTTTTTTAATGCCTCGCATATTTGAATAAATCCATATCCAAAATTTTCCCGCCGATGACCGGTTACCAATATTATTTTTTTCCCGGGCTTAGACTTTAAGCTGTTGATCCCTTTATATCCTGCCTTAATCAATATTTCTGAAAGTCTAATAATATTTTTTTGAGAGCGAGTTACTTTTTGTACAGTATATAACAAAGCGTCGATAACTGTATTCCCTGTGATAACAATATTCTTTTTTAAGCTTCCCTCTTTTAATAAATTATCTCTGCTTTCGCGTGTCGGGGCAAAATGAAAGGTGCTTATTCGATCTGTAATTTGTCTATTGATTTCCTCCGGCCACGGAGCATACTTATCATAAGTACGCAAACCAGCTTCTATATGCCCGACAGGAATCCTTTGGTAATATGCTGCTAACGAAGCAGCAAAAGTAGTGTTTGTATCTCCGTGAACTAGAACTAAATCCGGCTTTGATAATCGAATTATTTTTTTAATCCCAATAAGAGCTAATGAAGTTAAACCATAAAGATCTTGATCCTTCTTCATCAAGTTCAAATCGAAATCCGGTTTAATATTAAAAAGACGAAGAACCTGATCCAACATCTTACGGTGCTGGGCAGTTACACAGACCTTAACATCAAATTTATTTCTGAAATTTCGTAATTCTTTTATAACAGGAGCCATTTTTATGGCTTCGGGCCGGGTTCCAAAAACGATTAGAATTTTTTTCATGAAATTTTACCAATATTAAACTCCTGCCGGAGTTTGGTTTATGCAGTGTTTTTTTGGTTACCACAGTAGTGTCCAAAATAATTTTGTAATAGAAGATTTATTATTAAAAATCTAAATATTATAATGTTTTTTCGCTATCATGGAACTCATCCCAACCCTTCTCTTTCAAAGAGAAGGGCTTATTAAATATGATGACTTAATGTTAATATGTTATCAGAACACAGTCATATATTGTTTTAGTTACAATAAGTCTCTCTCCTTTTAAGAGAGAGATTAGAGAGAGTTCAATTTATTTTGGGCAGATATGGGTTACCAATATTTAATTCCTAAGGGAGATAGTAGTTAATACAATTTTGGAACCCAAATCTGTTGATTTTTTTCAGCTGTTAAAAACGATTCCTTTACGGAATTAACTTGGCGTGGTACGACCCCCGAATGGTGGGGGCAGGCAATGACATACCGGTAAATTTATTATGTAAAACGTTAGAGACGATATTTGTCCTTCATCCATTTCGCCGTTCTCCTTATTCCTTCTTCAGGTTCAACTTTTGGATTATGATCTAAATCTTTAATAGCTTTTGAAAAATCCACCGTTTTTATTTTTGTAGTAAAATCTTCTGAATCTTTATACGTAACAAGAGACTCATCTGCCCCGGTAACTTTAAGAACTATATCGGAGTACTCTTTAATATCCTTTTCCCACTCGACTTTGCCTCCGACATTATATACTTCCCCTGGAATAAAATTATCAGTTATATTTGCAAAAGTCCTGCATGAATCCTCAACATAATCAATAATTCTTTTATGACCTTTATAGACAGTATATGGTCGATTTTTTAGACAATGATAAATGAATTTGGGAATGAAACCCCTATAAGGTGTATATTCTTCATGCGGGCCATAACAATTTAACGGTCTTACTCTAACGATTTCAGAACCAAACATTGCGGCTGAGTTTAAGCACATTAATTCGCCAGCCCATTTTGTAATTGCATAATCGTTCATTTGATAAGTGTCTTTGATTTTATTATTAACCATGACATCCTCGTTCATTACCCCGGTATAGTCACCATAAACTTCTGCGGATGAAAAAAATATCATTCTAAATTTTAATTTTTCCTGCAACCGCAAAACATTTTTTGTCCCGATCATATTTGTCTGCCAAAGATTTTCATAAAATGCTTCGCCATTCCATCGTCCATATTCTGCAGCTAAATGATAAACAAAATCGAATGGACCTAATTCATCAAAAACCAGTTCAAGCTGACGATAATTTCTTACATCACTCCTGATATAATCGTCTCTTTCAGTATTATAAAGATCACAGGCAATTACTTTATATCCTCTATTTCTCAGTTCATTGCAAAGATTAGTGCCTATATTTCCTGCACCGCCGGTTACTAATATTTTCATAATTTAATTTCCTCGTAATGAATATGATTGTGATAGCAATTTGTATAATTAATCTCTTTGCGGTTTGTTCATCCCGCTTAAAAGTGGACAGGTTTGCGAGATATTTTTCCTACAAGAATTCAAATGATAACCCGAAAGGTTGAAAGTAATTACAAGTTGATTTTTCCTTATTGAAAAATCATAACTCAAAATGCTTTAATATTATTTTGATTTGCTTTTTCTTTTCAATTCAAGATATTTTACATCAATTAGAAAGGGGTACCACAAACCTTGCAGGAAGTGATAAATAAATCCTGCTTTACCGTCAAGAAAACCGAGACGTATAAAATATCTGTAAAAATAATAAATGAATGGTCTTATCAATGGTGGAAGAAATGGGTTCCAGATTTTTTCTCTTGTCCATCTTTTCCTTTCCGCCTGTGAACCGAAAAAATTATTTAATTGCGAATCCTTTGCTGCCTGACTTTTTGCTGCTACTAATTCCAATGCCTCGTAATCAGAGTAGCTGTTATGCTTACTAATCCATTCACTAATTCCTTTTTTATTATCGTCTATAAAATCATTTTTCAGATAACCGACTTTACCATTAACTACAAAATGCTCATTTATAGCCCTGTCAACAGAACCTTTTTCTTTTTTAAATAAACGTAAAATCCAAATAGGATAATAACCGCCATGCTTAATCCATTTGCCGTGGAAATAAAATCTTCGCTTTAAATAAAATCCGTCATATTCGGTTCCAGGCAGTGTTTCAGATATTTCTTTTTTTAATTCTTCCGTTAAGTATTCATCCGCATCTAAAAAAAGTATCCATTCAGTGGTAATAGGAAGTTCCTTTAAAGCAAAATTTCTTTGATTAGCATAATTATCAAATTTTCTATAAAAAACCTTTGCTCCATATTCTTCCGCAATTTTTAATGTTGTGTCTGTACTACCGGAATCAAGAATGAAAACAATAACGTTCAATTCTTCTATGGAAGTCAGCAATCGGAGAAGGTGCTGTTCCTCGTTAAAAGTTAGAACTATCAATGAATATTTTGGTAATTCCATTACTATTTTCTAACTTCAATAAACAGGTCAGTATTTGCAAAATTTACCTCAAAGGGTTTTATTTTGTTATAAATTTCTTGTGGCAAATTAGAAATTCCAAATTCCATTTTCATTATATTTTCACTATTAAAACCTGATATCATCAGTAGTTCTTGCAGATATGAGAAATCGTAGGTAATACGGTGTTGCGCGTCGCAAAATATAAAATTACTAAACCTACCACCTATGCTTTTATAGGATCTAGGAAAAGCACCAAAAAAGGAATATTTTTTTTCTTTATAAGCATCTACTGCTTTTTCAAGATCGGGTACCACTATTCTTATAATCCCATCACTCTCTAAATTTTGATAAATATTTCTAAAAATTTCAAATATTTCATCTGGGTAAAAGTGTTCAAATACATTAGATGCAAAAACGAAGCGTACTGAACCGGCTTTAAATGGTAATTTGTTTCTAATATCATAATAAAGGATACCTTTTCTCAGCGGATTTACATCAATATTTATAAAACCACTAATAATATTACTTCCGCTTCCTAAGTGTAAATACAGGTTCGCAGAATCTAAATATTTCATTACATAATATGGGTAAAGAAATTTTGTGAGATAATAAGAAAAATATAAAATTAAATCTTTAGTACGCTGATGTATCATTCCAGTCTCCTATAATGGCACTGAATATATCTACTAACTCATTCGCTATATTTTTGACATTATATTTTTCTTCAACAAACCTTAGGCCATTAGCCGCTTTGTTTTTAACAAATTGGTTGTCACTTAATAATTCAATTATACCTTTTTTTATACCGTCTGAATCATTATCCACAATAATACCTCCATCGTAGTTCATTAATTGCTGATAGATACCCACTTTTTTAGAAATAACCACGGCACAGCCACATGCAAGTGCTTCAACAACTACCATCCCAAAATTTTCATGATGTGAAGCCAAGGCAAATACATCTGCGTTATGCAGGAATTCTAATTTTTCATCACCGTCTAATTTCCCAACGAGAAAAACTTTATTATTTAGATTATACTGATTGATCATTTTTTCAAGATTTGATTTTTCTCCAAAGTCTTCGCCAGCAATTAAAAGAACAGCATTGCTGAACTCTTTTTGAAGCGCATGAAATGCCTCAATTAGTATGTCAAATCCTTTGATCTTATGGAGTCGTCCCATAGATACGATAATCTTTTTTCCCGCACAGCTGAAACCTGTATAAGTATCATAAAACGATTTATTCTTTTCGAACGGTAGCGAGCTGAACTCTTCAAGATCAATCCCATTAGGCAGTACGAAAGTTTTAGCATTTGGATAGACTGCCCTAACCATCTTCTCTTCATCTTCCGAAGTAACATGCCAATAAATTCTTTTAATAAAAGGACTAATAAAAAGCTTAAGCCAAAGCTTTTTAAATCGGCTGCCTTGATTTAAGCACCAGCTTCCAAGCTCACCATTCGGGGCAATTACTAAAGGTTTATTCAATTTTTTACTTAAATAAAGAGTAAGCGGCGTAGGGGGAGAGAAAACAGAAACTAAATAAATAATATCCGCAGCTTTTAAGTCATTTTTAAGATTTGTCAATAGACTAATAGAGGTTCCTCTAGAATCAAGTGATTTATAGTATTTTATTTGCAGATTCTCTGAATCTTTGATGAATATGCCGGTCGGTTTATCTAATCTTTCTTTCCCGTTCGCATTTGTACTAATTACCCTAATATCTAACCCATTTTTAGTTAAAGCCCGTGCTAAGTTGTAAGTAGAGAAAATTGGACCACCGTAGTATGTAGCAGGGAAGAATGATGGAGTAACAAAAAAGATTTTCATTAATGTTTTAAAGGTTTTTTACTTCTTAAAAGTGAAATATTGAATTAAAATAAGCAGCGGGTAATAACGGATCCAAGCAACAAATATTCCATTAACAGAAGTATCAATTAACACCATTGTAAAAAGTAGTCCTAAGAAAATTATCATGCCACCAGAACCGAGATCAAGGAAACGAAAAAGTGCATTTTGCATAATACCAAATATGAAAAAAAATAAGGCAATAAAAGGAACACCTCCGGCAAAGTACAAAAAGCCAAAAGGAGTAAATCCTGTAGAAGAATCGAAATCAAAACCAAGGACTCTATGTGTAAACCATATACCTGTGTTCTCAAAAGGTTTACCGGCCCATATAAAACGCGGAACAACTGCATGCAGCGGGGCAAAATATAACCTGGACAAAAAATCAGGATCATGCTCATTTAACCCTACATTATTTTCATAATCAATTGCCATAGCCGCTTCAATCATGTAATTGTTCCTGCTTAGAAAAGCAAATAAAAAAAACTCGGTGTCTTTTGCTTCTCCTAAACCAACTTGCTTATTTAATATATATGCATCATACAAGGTTTGAATAATATATTTAGGGCTACTTTGAAAATTCGGATCCATAAAGCGTAATATTCTAAACGGTTCTATTATAATATAAGCAATAACAATTGCAGCGACTGATAAAGCCAACAAAGATTTTTTAATTTTTCTTTTCAGTATGAAGAAAGCTACCATAGGGATTACAAAGGGCATGACTACTAATGATTTCATCCCGCTCATTATGCCAAAAATTACTTCCACAATAATTAACAATACTATAACCTTTAAGTAGGATTTATTTTGCCCTTCAGAATAATAGGCGAGAGATAAAACAAGCAGCGAATATTGAGCAAGTAAACCTAATAGATTAAGGTATTGTGAGATTCCTGCTGATTCTATTACCTGTTCCGGGTCTTGCGCATAACCATAAACACCAATAAAAATTGCATAAAACCGAACACCTATACTTAAGATAATAAATGTATATATCAGTTTGATATTGAAGTCAAAAGAGTTCTTAAAATACTTTTTAAGATTCACTACACTCGTAGTTAAGAATTTAAATAGAAAGAACCCCAAGTTTGATCTATATCCGATCCACATACTTACTAAACCCAAAACAATATAGTCCATTGTCTTGCTGAGTAAATTGAAAGGATCGTTTCCGAATGTAAAAAACAAATTATTACGTGCTTCTGAATCCGGAATTATGAACCTCAAATTTGTAATACCATAACCAATCAGAAATGTGAAGACTGACGCAAGTACAACAGGTTTTATCATCCAATTCTTGCGATCTTCCATTCTTACTGCAAGAATTTCTGTGACGATGTAAAGGGTAAGAAAAAGCGATTTGAACAGGAATATTGTTTCACTGCTGTAAAATCTGTCCAAGAACAGAATTAGCAAATAAAGCAGTCCAAAAAATACATACATCAAAAAACGCATTTATTTTTCGCTATCCCTATTATTTGGCATTTTGAAGATATTTCTTTTCAAGTCAGCGAGTCTAACTTTTATCTGTTCATCTAGTATTGACCAATTAAATAAATATAATGCAGTGAGAAGAAAAAGAGAGATAACTACTGCTTCCCATTGGATTTTGTTAATGGTAATAAAATAAATGGTTACAAAAAGTATAATGCCAGGCGGAAGAAGAGAAATGAAGATAAATTTTTTATCTAAACACGTGTTAAAATTTTTTAGCTGATTATTTACAAAAAAGATAAGCAGCCAAACAGAGCTAATGATTTCTGCGGCAAGAATTCCTATTCCTAAACTGACTAAACCATAATCTAAAAAAATAAAGCTGCAGATTAGTATGATAAGCACCCTTACAACAGTTATAATGGTCTGTGAAATTAAATGATTGATTCCCACAAGATATTGATACAACCCTGCACCAAAGTTTGCAAAGGAGATGCTGGCAGCTAAAAGAAGAAACAAAGCCAAATTAAAATGAAGTATGCCTTTAGTCCAAAAAAGATAAAGATTTTCAACGAACGGAAGAATTAATAGTAGTGCTGAGTTGACAACTACTCCTGTAATGAACCAATTAGCGTTTTGTGCAATAATAATTTTTTCTTCTTCGCCTGTAGCATGGAATCTTATAATATCCGGTAAGAGTGAAGATATAAATACATTGGTGATGGACAGTGCAGTGTTGGTTAATGTTCTGATTGTTGTAAAAACCGGAACTAAGCTTGTTTGTAAAAAATTTGAAATAAATAGAATTAAGCCATTGTTTCCCAACTGCTGAGCAATTCCATTAGTTGTAAGAACTAATGACTTCTTAAAATTCTGAAGACCTTCTTTCCATTCTCTGATACGCCACCATGGATAAAATTCTGGCAGCTTTTTTCTTATATAAAGAAAGGTTAGTGAAAAAATTAAAATTTGTACAAAGGAATATGTGATACAGACAGCCAATATATTTCCACCTAAAATCACTGTTAGGATGATAGCTAAGAATTGTAAAAATCTATACAGGATTCCCCACCATTGCGCCTGAAAAAGCATACCTGCGGGTAAAAGTAATCTATGTAATATCCCGCCAAAGCTCCCGAATAAAGCCCAAGTGAATATCAACAAGATTAAACCAATTTTAATCTGCAAAATATCCAAAGCGCCAACAGATATTCCCAGAAAATTTTGTATTTGATTAAACACTACAAGAAACAGAACAAAAATTAATTCAATTATGCCCATTGTTAATGCAATATAAAATGCTGAGCCTAAAGTTTTTTTAAGATATTCTTTATCTTGATGATAAAGCACATTGATTTGATTACCTACAAAATTAATGTGGCCTGTATCGAGTGTTTGAATAAGTGAAAAGCCTGCGAAGAGGGCAAGCCAAACAGCATAAGGTTGATTGCCCCAGTGCGTAAGAAGTATAGGTACTGAAATGATCGTTTGTACAAAGGACAATAAGAAAGAAATTAAACCAACATAACTATTCTGAAAAGCTCTGTGGTGGATTGTTGTTTTCATTTATTAAATGATCAAAAGCCCTTTTTTTGACTTGACGCTAAACGATAGTACTTCGTCAAATTATCCTCTATAATTGGATTTATATTTCATTTTTTATCGCTCTCCCAATTCTTTTTATTTTTTTTATTAGTGATCTTCCGAATCCAATAATATTTATTGGCTCATTTGAAACAAGATAAACGGCACCATCTGCTAATAATTGATAGTCAACATATCCAATGGATTTAAAATCTTTAACACTCCAATGCGACACATGCTCTTCGAATTTGCTCTCAAATAGGTACTGTTGAAAAAAATGCCTCGGTGATGCAATTAAAATTTTACTGCCTTTTTTCAGAAATTCTTTTAGCATAATCACTGCGGGTTCTTTTTCTATATGTTCAATTATATCTATCATTAATATCAATTCGTATTTTTCAAGTTCCGAATAGATTTCTAAAATATTTCCAAAAATAATTTTATTATATACATGTTCTAAATGCGGTAACATTAAATCCGAATCGATTTCCACTGCATCAATTATTACCTTTGACTGTTCTCGTAATTGCAAGTTGTGTATTATTTTTTTTTGATTATCGATCCCCAAGTACTCATGAATTAAGAAACCATATTTCCCAAATCCCTTACCAATGTCCAAAACCTTTTTAGGTGAAACCTTGGTTAAAATGTAAATAATTATCGGAATTTGGCCTAAAAAGCTAGATGCCATTGTAATGCTCTGTCATATTCTGTAAATATTTAACAAAAAAGAACGGAAAATTTTTACGAAAAAAAATTCATAATCATTCACGCCCTCATTTGCATCTTTAATTATCTTTTCTTTCTTACGTATTACTCCGTACATTAACCACTTAATAATCTCGTAGCTCACTTTGACTCTAAATTTAAACCAGTGGTATAAATTTTTCTCACCATAAACTCGTTTAATATTAACGGCATGTATGTCGAAGAGAATAATCCAGCGTTTCCATGAAAATTCAGTGTATTCTTTAGGATATTGTTCGGGTTTTACCCGTTTCAAATCCATAAGTGGCTCGTTTATATATCCAATATTCCAACTTAAGGCTATACGCATTGTTAAGCCTACATCAGGCAGTATTCCATATAAAGGATTAAATCCATTTAATTCTTTCCAGATCGCTTTTCTGGTAATATATGAACCCCATACAGGGCAACCCCAGTGATTTAAAAGATGATTCTTCAGAAAATATCTTCCATTTAAAATCTTGTCATAACTTTTTTTTAAGTGTTTCGCATGTAATGAAGGAATATTCATCTCTTTGCAGGAATAATCATTAAAGCATAATCCGACTCCCGGATTTTCTTCCATTACATCCACCCATTTACGAAAAAGGTCAGGTCGAAACTCGTCATCATGGTGTAAAATCGCGACATATTTTCCTTTAGCTTGTGTAACTGCAAAATTTGCATTTCCTACAACTCCCGCATTTCGGGGAGTTCTGACAGCAGATATTCTATTATTTAATTTTGTATAATCGTTTATTAGTTCCCAGCTTCTATCTGTGG
Source organism: Ignavibacteria bacterium RIFOXYB12_FULL_35_14 (assembly GCA_001803045.1). Classification (GTDB taxonomy): domain Bacteria; phylum Bacteroidota; class Ignavibacteria; order Ignavibacteriales; family Ignavibacteriaceae; genus XYD12-FULL-36-8. Next base: position 16,528 of record MHAR01000041.1, read on the forward strand.
AACAGTCGTCGCTGATTATTAATTCATAGTCTGTAAAATCTTGATTCAGTGCAGATTTAATTGCTTTCTCAAGTGTGGGAGCACTATTATAGGAGAGCAGGCAGGCGGATAACAACATCTATCTTTCAACTATAAAATAATTATATAAAATATTTATTATAACCTTAATAAGAATAGTCAACGTTATTATTGTTTAACTTTTACTGCTTTGCACTGAAGCAAAACTTTATTGCATTTTCAAATTCCTTAGCAGCTTTTTTATAGCTGATGTCCTCAATTTTTAGTTTTGCATTTCTGGAAATTTGTATTGACAAATCCTTATCTGTAATAATTTTCTGTATAAGACTAGATAAAGTACTTAAGTCACCTATTGGATATACAAACCCAAATTCTTCTGACGGCAATAAATCAAAACGGCAGCCCAATCCTGTAGAAACAATAACAGGTACTTGAGAAGCCATAGCTTCATTCACCGACAAACCCCAGCATTCTTCTTTTGCAGGATGAATGAAAACATTAGCTATGGAGTAGTATTTTGGAAGTTCAGAAAGCTTTAAATACCCCGGTAAAACAACATTGTGCAGCTTTTTTACGGCAATAAATTCTTCCACTTTTTTTCTTTTTGTTCCATCCCCTATTAGAACAAACCCGAGTGAAGGTATTCTGGTCTTTAGTAATTCAGCCACAGCTAAAAACTCAATTGGATTTTCCCTATCTTCTAATTTCAAAATTGCTAAGGCAATATGCTCGAATTGTTCAAGCCCGAGTTCCTTTTTAAGATTAATTTTATTTTTTCTATAGTTGTCAGCTAGTTCGTAGTACCAATCATTATTTAACATATAAGGACTTATAAAAATTTTTCCATTATGCACACCATAATGCTTAAGAAATTCTGAGGCTGGTGTACTTAAAGGTAAAAAAGATTTAAAAAGCTTAAGAAAAACAGGTAAAATGATTTTTCTTAAAATACGTTTTATAACTGGAGAATTATACAATAGTGTGCTATCAGATCTATAGATCATTGGCATTTTATTTTTTAGTCCATACCAAATTGCTTTCCTTTGGATTGTTCCATAGTGGCCTTCAATGATAAAAGCATCATATTTACCATTTATTTTTTTGAATAAACCAATTAAATCATGTTCATTTTCAATAAAATAATACTTATAGCCATCCATTAATCCAGGTATATCAAATTCTAATTTATACCCGCTTTCACTCTCACTTAATTTCTTAAATCCCAATTTGCTTCCATAAAATACTTCGATATCAATCATTGAATTACGATTTAAATATCCAAAAAAAGGGCTCTCCCACTGCGTGGGGTGATTCGAAAATAAAGCTACTTTAATATTATCCATGAATAAATAAGTTATATGCTTTAATTAATTTGTTATACATTTGGTTTTACTGCTTCAACGTACACACTCTCAGATTCGCGCTCATGCAAGTCAAGAGGCCAATAATCTTTAATATTTGTTTTTCCAGCAGGTAAAATTTCAGCGTTGATAAATCCAAAATTTTGAAGAAGTCTAACCAAAGATTTCCCATCATACATCCACTGATGGTTACGGGGACCAACTATTAATAATTGTAACCTTTGGCTAAATGAAATTGGACGATATGAACAAAGGTGTGTCAATTCCATGAATCTATCCGCATCATCATTTATATTGTATTGAGTCACTTGCTTTTTTATATCCGGTATTGTAAGTCTCATCAAACCGCCGGGCTGAAGTAAGCGAAACGCTTCTTTCAAAAAACGGGCGGCTCCATTCCTGTCAAGATGCTCAATCATATGGGAACTATACAAAACCTCAACCGATGAAGATTTAATATGTAAGCCCTTTGTTGCATCACCATACTCAATATTGTTAACACTAGCAAAGCGAATAAATTCATATTGTGCTTGTTCAATCCAACCTATTTTTTTTAGAAAATCGGCCGCAAATGGTATTTTTGCAAGACGAAGGCTCAATGAGTTATCGAAATTTCTCCACCCTAATGTTGGAGTTTGCCCGCAACCAATATTTACTCTCAAAGTTTTTTGGCTACCTTTCTATTAATTAAATTATTTTCTGCCATATTTCTTCAACTCTATCAGTATAAATATGCTTTGCCGAAAATATTTTTTCATGACCTGCCCTTGCAATTTTTTGTCGAATAGTCTCATTTTTTAAGTAAAATTTTATTTTATCAGCGCATTCTTCAACATCTTTAAAGTAATCTGCTTCAACTCCCGGTACGAAAAACTCCATAGCTTCTTCACTGTATTCATGAAGCATAAAACCGCCAATGGTAGGTATTTCAAAGGTTCTCATGTTATTAGAATTTTTATTCTGTACTCTAAGAATATTTAAGTTAATTTTTGATGAGAGAATAGCATTAATGAAATCATTTCCATGTACATTCTTTTTTATTACGTAATCATTCATTTTTTTCCACCATGCACCATAAATAATTTTTTTACAATCACTTCCCAGTTTCGAGGTCAGGATATTTAAAAAATCAGTTCTTTCTTTATCTGCGTTTCCAACAAAGCTTACATCCCAAGCCATGTCTGCATTATTAATATTGGGTGAATAATCTGGTGGATTTAATAAAACGTAGTCTGCAGCAAATGGAAGATAGTATACATTATTACTACTCATTTCTTTTATTCTTTTAACCAATGCTGTACTCCATATAAAATATGCATTGTAACATACAATACTTTCTTTAACGAATTGAGTAGAAGTACCTGGTAATATTCTAAAAGGATCATCAGGATAAAAACAAAAAACAAATTTTCCCAAAGACTTCAATTCTTCAATTGTTTCAGGGAGTAAAAAATATCCTTTTATCACAAAGACGTACTTCTTATCCGTATTTTTTAAGTAATTAAGTATAGGTTTTTGTTTGAGTCCGAGGTAGTAATTAAGTTGTTGAGGATAGAATTTGCTAAGCGCAAAATGTAAATAAGGATTGATGTTGAAAGAAATTAAATCACAATTGAAATCTTTTTGGCTGAATGCTCTTAAATAAGAATATTCTAAAGCCGTATAGTTGACTTTATTCCTTATACTATCACTGACAATAACAACTTCTTTTTTCATTGATTAAATCTATAGAGTAAAAAACTAATTAACATGCTTTGAATTAATAGATAGATAAAGTTCAAGATACTTGTTTGTAATTAAATTAATAGCAAATCTTTTAACGTTTTCTCCCCCTCTCTCAACAAGATCATCCCTGTAATTCTCATCTTCTATAATTTTCAATAAACCTACTTTAATAGCTTTCACATCCCAGGGATCAACTAAGCACGCAGCTTCACCTGTAACTTCAGGCATTGAGAAAACATCTCCGGTAATTACAGGTCTGCCAACAGCGTTAGCTTCAATAATAGGCATCCCGAAGCCTTCGTAAGTTGAGACAAATGTAACTAGGTCGCAGTAATTATATCTTTCTACAAGCTCATCTTCAGAAAGGTTAACGAAATTTTCATACTCAATCTTATTTTCTTTCAATAGCCGTATTATTTGCTCATCTAATTGTCCAACAATTTCCAGTTTGCATGGAATATCTTTTATTGCTTCGATTAAACGCGGTAAATTTTTATTTGGCGCTGTACCTATTTGAAGAAGAACAGGTTTTTCCGCATTGAATTTTTTTATGTTGAGCTTAAATTTTTCTGAAATAAAATCCGGAATGACGACTATCTTATCAGGGTCGCATTTAACATACTTAAGTATTTCTTTTTTTGTAGAATTAGAGATGGCAGTGATTATTTTAGATTTCTTGATGGGTATTGTGTACCAGAAAAATTTATAAAGCCACCTTTTAAATCCTTTAGTTCCCTCAAGAATAACACAATCATGAATAGTTAGAATTGTTCTATTTTTTTTAAGTAAGTACGTTAAAAAATGAACCTCACCTGTTACGTGATAAACAACGCCAAGCTGCTGCCGATAAGCTGCTTCAAAAATGTTATAAACTCGTTTGAATATTCCGTTACTCTCATATTTAGATACAGCGACAATTGGCTTAATATCTTTAGGTAAATTTTTACGTAGTATCTCAAAGATACTTTCTACACTGTAATTTCCACTTGGTCTCGGTTTACGCTGAAAAAAAACGACTTTCATTCTATTGTTCTGCTCAAAAATATCTTTGTGCTACAATAAGTGCCCAAACCCTCGACCAATGGACTTTACCACTTTCAAAATCCACAAACAATTTTTCAAGTTCACCGTTATTTACAACCGTTAAGGAATTTTCGCTCAGCAATTTATCTTTAACAACACTTTTAAGTTTACCGTTTCGCATCCAATGAGCAAACGGAAATGTAAATCCCATTTTGTGTCTGTGTACAATTTCATCAGGCAAATCACCCACAGCTTCCACCAGTATTTTCTTAGAGAAAGATGAGTTGTGACCATCATCAAGATAAGGAAGAACCGAAGCATACAGCAAATGATCAACAAACGGAACACGCAATTCAAGCGAATGGGTCATACTAAAAACATCAGAGTCGCGCAGCAGCTGGTTCGCCATGTACTGTGTGGACTCGAGGTACACAACATGCTGTAAGGGAGAGAAGTTAGCACGCTCGACTGTAGAAACGCTGTCATTCGTAGTCATTAAGTCATTTATAAAATTCGTTTGACCTTTGACCTTTGACTTTTGACTTTGAGCTTCCCATCCGAGCCGCAATAATTCATCATCGGTGAACAAGTCGCGGAAGATGCGGTAAGAAGCATTTGGAGCATCGGGATTTTTTAAAAACTCTGTGCCCTTTGCGGGGATTTTATTCTTTGCGATCTCTGCGGTTAAATTCATCAACGCCCCGCTAAAAGGAAGAAACTTTTTCATTCTCAGTAATTGCTCGATCCGGGGTATATGCTTGAAAGTTGCGTAACCCCCGAAAAGCTCATCACCGCCGAGCCCGGACATCACCACTTTCAGTCCAAAGCAGCGTGCCGCTTTAGATACAAAGTAAGTGTTCACGCCGTCAATTGTCGGCTGATCCATCGAGTTAAAAATTTTATCAAGGTCGTTTATCACTTCATCTTCAGTTAACCGGTACTCAAAATGATCGGTTGCATATTTCCGCGAAGTAATGTTAGAAAATTTAGATTCATCCAGCTTATCACCAGGAAAGGTAACAGATATAGTTTTAATTTTCTCGTGACCAATCTGCCGCATTAATGAAACAATGGCCGTTGAATCAATTCCACCTGAAAGAAAAGCGCCGACTTCCACATCGCTCACACAATGCGCTTTTATGGTGTCGAGAAGGGCGGAATGAATTTCTTCTTTTGCCTTTTGGTTATAAATAGAACTAACTTCTGACATTTGACTTTTGACGTTAAACAATCGCCAAACCACCAATATTTAGTAATCTCAATCTTCCCGTCCCTATCCACTGTAAGATAATGCCCGGGCAGAAGCGAATACACATTTTCATAAATAGTAAACGGCGGAGTGATTGAACCGTTACGGAGGAAGGAATAAAGTCCGTTTTGTGAAATAGAAAGATTTTTTTTGTAATTCTTTATCGCTTTAAGTTCGGAAGAAAAGGCGAAAGAAGTATTATCCATCAAATAATAGAAAGGTTTAATTCCGAATCGGTCACGTGCAGCAAACAATTTTTTCTCTTTCTCATCCCAAACGGCAAATGCAAACATACCGCGCAGATGATTTAAGCATTCAGCACCCAAATTAGCAAACAGCTTAAGCAGCACCTCCGTATCACTCTTCGATCTGAACTTTTGACTTTTGACTTCTGACTTTTGACAGATTTCAAGATAGTTATAGATTTCCCCATTATGCACAATAGTAAACCTTCCATCCTCACTTGTCATCGGCTGATGCCCAAGAGGAGAAAGATCAATGATTGATAACCTTCTATGAGCAAGAGCAGCGGTTTTATCTTCGCTTAAATAAAGTCCGGAGTCATCAGGTCCGCGGTGTGCCATGCAATCCCTTGCCGCGATAACCTTTGCCTGATCGATTTGACTTCCGTTAAAATTAATTGCACCGAATATGCCGCACAAAGTAATTTATTATTTATTATTGATGATTTATGATTTGTGATTTATGATCGATGATTTATTATTGATGATTTATGAGTATTATGTAGACGATATTAAATCCAGCTATGGTTCTGCAATATAACTTTATATGTGTTGTATTGGCGTGATGTTCCGATTTACTACAAAGCTACAGTTAATTTTAAAATCCTATCCAATGCCTTTCCATCGCCGTAGCAATTTACGACTCACTGCTTTTTTTATAATACTTTTTATCGTGCAGAAGACGTTTAACTTTTTTAACTATTACATACTCATCTGTACTAACCAGCTCAACACAGCCTGCATTTACTGTCCGTGTTCTGCCGGTGAAAGTATGGTTTGTTTTTTGTTGTCCGTCACCTTGGGAATTCTTTAATCCCCTAGATTTTTATTTGTTTGTTGATTGCTGCTCCACCACCCTAGATTGAATATTGTGGACTGCAGACTGCCGATTGTTGACTGAAGACTGGTGACTGACGACTACTCACTGCCGATTGTTGACTGAAGACTGCCTTTGTCCTTGAATGGAGCATGTGCGTCGTCAAGCTCAGCGTGTCGGCTTTGAAGGGATGAATGGGTGAATGAATAATTTTTAATGTTTAATGTTAATTTGATCGCCGCGCTCTAATCCATTGTTTGAAAAAAGGATCGTCTATCTGATATCCCGAAGTTGACTTACTTATAAAACCATTCTGGATTAATCTCTTTAGTGTGCTGAAAACAGTGCTGGCTGCACCAACGCTATGCAGCCTGGAAAACTCCTCTGATAGCGGGGAGCTATCCGAAAGCGACATCCCAATTAGAAGCTTCATATCAGTCCTATTTAGTGTATTCCATAAGCGTTCATAGTCTATATCATGATATTGTATTATCTGCTCAATTGCCTTCTGGACGGGGTTTTCAATTAGCCTGTTGGCTGATACTAATTCCCAAACAGTAAAGGCAATCTGCTGGGTATAATACGGGTGACACTTTGTTTTCTCAAGAAGCTTAATTGAAAGGTCATTATGATCATCGGTTATCTTTTTGAAACTATTTGAAAGGTATGAAAAGAACTCATTGTATGGAATTTTATCCAGAGGGAATAAATGCCCAAAATGGTAGAAGGGTGATTTTTTCTTTTCAAAGATATCCCTAATTAGAGATTCTTGGCTGCCAAGGAAAACATAATTAATGTTTTGATGGTGCTGCATAATTGAACGAAGAATTCTATCAGTGTTTTTTCCTATCCGTTTAATTTCCTGGAACTCATCCAAAATAACTACTGGTTTTGCTTTAGAAGCGCCTAAACTTTCAATAAGATTTAATACATCCTCAACTGCTGTATGCTCAGAACTTAGAGTTAAAGTTTTATAGGAAACATCAATTTTATTAGTTGTCGGATTTAATGTTATTGAAGGTGTAATTCTAAAGTTTTTAATTAAATCTCTAATTTTCTGTAAGGGATAGACTCTATAAACTCGTTTCAATAATTGTGATGCAAAATCTTGTGATGTTGTAATCAGCTGCAAGTCTAAAAAAATAAAAGGTCTTTTTGTTTTTTTAATTACTTTAATAATTAAGCTTGTTTTCCCATATCTACGCGGGCTTATAATTATTAGGTGATTCGGGCTGTTCAGTATTGAATTTACTTTTCGGATTTCTTCAATTCTGTTCGTAAAATATGGCTCTTCTACAATACTGCCAAATTTAAACGGATTTTTTCTATCAGGTTCGGACTTCATTTTGTTAAATACCTTTCTTTGCGATAATTTTCGCTGCGAATATTTTCGCAAGGAATATACTTAATTTTTGATGAAAAAGCACAATTCCTTTAATTATCAATGCTGGGTGTTGAATTGTTAATGCTAAATGTTAAGTGGTGAATGAAAAGTGTTTAATGTTAAATGTTGAATGCTAAATGTTAAGTTTTAAATGAAAAGTGTCAAATGTTAAATTTTGAATGTTAAGTGTTGAATGATTAATTATCAATGTTGAATGCTGAATTACAAATGTTAAATGTTGAATTTTTAATTATGAATGTTAGATGTGTGAAGTTTTATTTTTTATTATTCGATTGCGAAGTTTTGACTATGGATGTTAATATTTTAATTAATTCTTCAATTGAATTTAGATACATTGAAAAATCAAAATTTACAATTTTACTTTGCTGTAGTAATCTTAACCAGTAACGTGTTTCGCGTGCTTCTTTGGATGCAATAGACATTTTAGTAATAAAATCTTTTTTGGTCTGTGCAGCACTCGCTTCTTCAACATTAGCTCCAATGCTGGTACCACTTCTCAAAAGCTGTTTAGAAATCACAAATTCATTTTGCTTTTTTAAATTCTTATAAAGCTCAACGATATCAAGTGCGAATTTGAACGATTTTTCTTGAACTATATTCTTCATTTAACATTCATCATTTACAATTCACCATTATTGCTTCTTCCCCACTCCAATTGAGCAACCGATAATTGCAAAAAATAGACAGAATTGCCACGAACCTGCACCGAGCCACCATGCTTCAACCTGTGCATCAAAAGATAAAGCTACAAGCACTGCAATCATAAATGCCCCTTCCCATTTATCATTTAACATTTTTCCTTTAGCATTTATCAAACCCCAAAGCACATACCCAATTATCGCAAGAAACAACCCCAAACCAACAACTCCAACTTCCTCGACAAGCGCAAGCACGCTTATCATTTTTTCTCTATAGTATCTTGTTCCTGCTTGTACTTCACTAGGTATAACATTTTGGGGATCACTTATTCCGTAACCAAGGCCAATCAGTCCCCCATGTTGCGCGGCTGAAAGTGTTGCTTTTATCTGCGAGGTTCTTCTATCGCCAATTACGGTTTCGGTTTTAAATACATAATCTGTAACCGAAGTTCTGATTTGAGGACTTGCAAAAAAAAGTGCAGTAATAAATAAAACCAGGGTAAGTCCTGAGGTGATTAGGAGCTTCCAGTTAATTGTAAATATTAAGAAGGTTATAATCATTAATAAAATTGAAATAATCGATCCGCGGGATTGGGTGAGAATGAGAAGGTAGATATTCAGTAGGAGAAGGAGAAGATAGGAGATAGAAGATAGAAGCGAGACATGAACAAAATCGGAATTAATGATTTCAGACTTTTGAAATTTTACATTTAAAATTTTCAACGAAGGAAATAGAACAGCCGGGATTGTTAAGAGAATCATCATTCCCAAAGTATTTTGATGAGGTGCAAAACCCATAAAACCGATCCCGCATCCGCCCGTCCATGCATCAGCAGGTTGATTCGTAATGAGCGAGACAAGACTTATTACAACAATTATGATATTTGCGGGAAGAAGAAAGCTCAGAAATGATTTTGAGAAGTATGCGTACCACAAATAACCGGCAATAGCTGCGCCTACAGCAACATAAGCAAAGTAAAATGCACGGGGAAAAGTCACGATTGGATCATACGACCAGATCGTAGTTGCCAATGCCCAAAGTGCAAACAGCAGCACAAGAATTATATAAACTTTAAGCTGCTTGTTTTTTTTTACCTCGGTATACGCAAATATTAAAAAGTAGAATAATAAAGCCCGCGATAGAATGTAAACAGCATTTGTATGGTAAAATGTTCTACCGATTTCAAGCAGCACGATCAGCGGTAAAACCACCCGCACAATTTGGGGGTTGTTAAGCTTATCTATAAATTTTGTTAGGTTCAATTTTTATATTGAAATGTTGGCAGCCCATGACTTTAATCATGGGCGAAATGACATTTAAATTATGCTGATAAATAACGCAAGTTAATCCACCTTAGGTGAATTGCGGCTGTATAACCAATTCGTGACAGATGCGAATTCAGACAAGATGTGGTCTGCGATTGACAAGATCTTCAGAACTCAACCCCACAAGCCCCTTCTCTTACCAAGAGAAGGGGAAGAAAGGGGATGAGTTATTTTGTATTCATGGCTGTTACTGCCTGCACCGCTTAAGGAAACGATTCAGTTATGATGTAAATCGTGACTGCTGAAAAAATTAATTTACAATTTACAAACGATACCGCCGGGATAGTTTCAATCTCTAATGCCTTGCTCACGTTTACTTCTTTTAGCTTTATCACAAAACTTTTTTAGCATCTCAACGTCGGCTAAATCCTTTGCTCTGCCTAATGCCTTTTTATTTCGAATTAAATCTTTTGCTGATATAAAATAAACTTTTTGCTTACCTAAAAATCCTTCAGCTTTACTTTTATATGCGGTTTCAAAAGTAACACCAGTTATAGCATCTATAATGTCAATTCTATTCGGCTCAAATCCCAACTGAATAACTGTATTCTTTTCTAAAAAATCATTTTCTGTTAAGGATAAACTTTTAAATCCAAAATCATCAAGAACTTTTACTAACCTCTTTGCACTCTGCTTATTCCTTTGAACAAAAAAATCAATATCACCCGTATTTCTAGTGTACTGCATGAAAAGTCAACGCATAAGCGCCTATGATTAGATATTTTACTTTATGAAAGTTTAGTAATCTTATAAACTCTTCGTAGAGCTTTTCTGCTTTCATTATAAAGTTTTCTTTTATTAAAAAGATAAATGTATTGTTCTCTTAATTCTTGAAGCACACTTAGTTTTTCTTCGGAAGTTTTGCTCAGCCAATAATTTATGCTTGCTTCTTCGCTTTTTTTTAATTGGACTCTATTTCTACTTTTCTTCTCATAATGTTTACGGGTGAAAGTTATTTTCTGCCACTATGCCGAGTCTTCGCCACCAAGTATTATTTCCTTTAATCCCGCAGGGATGACATTTTCATAGCTGCCATTGCTTGCCTCGCTTAAGAAACAATTCATTCACGGTGCAGCTAATGGTTGGCAAATCATTTGCCGGCAAGCATCTTCAAATATTTTATAAAGCTATCCTTAAATAGGAAATAAACTGAACTGAGTAGAATTGAAAGAAATAAAATCTTTATAAAATTACTTACTCTAGCAGGTCCCGCTTTGTAAATTGGATCTTTCGCCCACTCTTTCACATTAACGACAGGAGTTTCTCGTATCTCGTCAATCTTAGTAACTTCAAGCTGCTTGTTTAGCTCGATGTAGACTGCATTCAGAATCTCTACATTTCTCATTAATCTTCCCCTTTCAAGAAGAAGCTGCGGAGATTGCTGAATCATTCTGTTCTGTTCGCTGAAATTTTTTAATTTATTTTCTGCCATGGTGAGTGAATCGCTAAGCTCTTCTATCCGTTTCTCAATGTAAAACTTCTGTTCGGAAGCGAATGATTTTCTTTTTGTCCGTATGTATTTGTCAAGCGATTCGGTGACTTTGTTCGCTACATCAGCAGAAAGCTGTGATTCAGGCATTGTAACTGTGATTGTAAGAATTTTTGTCAGCCTGTCAACATTGGTACGTATTGCATTGCCGGTTAGGTTTCTGTAAACTCCTAAGAAGATTTGACGTTCATTTTTTCCTAATAAACTATCATCCTTTTCTGGACTGAAATACTCAATTAAATTAACCAAGTCTTTAAGCTTCTTAGTTTTGTATTTCGAATAGATCACATCTTCAAGAACAATCTCGCTTAAGATAAGATTCTGATATATCTCTGCAGGCGCACCTTCAGCGGGGCGGACTCCAACTAATGTCGCTAATTGCGATAACCCGGCAAGTGTTGTTGATTTACTCCCAAATTCAGGAAGTATAGTAACAGTACTCTCAAAATATGGTCTTGCGATTAAGTAAAGATAAAGCAGCACCAGAACTGCAACAGCACCATTGAAGATCATGAGCTTTTTTCTCACTTCCCAAAGCTGCTTAATGTAAGGGCGAAGTTTATCAACCAGGTTTTTAAACCAATCTTCAAGCTTCTGCGGCTGAGCAGGGTCTTCTTTTTTAGTTTCTTGATCTGCCATGATTTTATTTCATTAAATAATTTTGGTTCTACCGTTAATAGTGTGAAAATAAGTTGAGTTTGCCGTTGAAGAAGAGAATGGCAATCCTCAG
>MHAR01000042.1 GCA_001803045.1 Ignavibacteria bacterium RIFOXYB12_FULL_35_14
GATATTAGGACAATACAAGAATTGTTGGGGCATAATTCAGTTCATCCCGTGAGATATGCAGTATGAGTTACTTTTATACGTATGTTCTTCAATCAGGTAAAGATGGAAATCATTATGTAGGGTTTACCAGAGATTTGATAAAGAGATTAAATGAACACGATCAAGGCAAAGTTAAATCAACAAAGAATAGATTACCTGTCAAGTTGGTTTATTGGGAAGGTTGCTTAAACCAAACTGATGCGATAAATCGAGAAAAATATTTAAAAACAACTTGGGGTAAAAGGTATATTAAGAATAGAATCAAAAATTATCTCACGGGATAAAAAACCACAATGATATATACTCATGTTATTAATTTAGGAGCTGGAGTTAAAAGTCCTTTAGATGATTAAGAATATGAGTTTGTTAGCAAGAATTAAATTTCTTGTTTTGAAATGTCGAATAAAATTTAGAAATTTTATTAAATAATTTTAATTAAATGATTTATGGCGATTAAACCAGGTTATAGAAATAATGTTAGTCGGAAAATATTTCGGGTTAACATTCCAAAGGATAGTCGGTTTTAATCGGCTCAATTAATAGTTATGTGTTAAAATAAGAGTATGAAATGGATTTAAGCACTCTCATTAAAATAGCAGTGGGTTTCATAAATTTTGTTATCGCTGCCTTTTTGATCAAAAATGAATTTAGTAAAATCAAATTGAAGCGAAAAGTATCCCCAAACGGAATTTATATTATTCTGTTAATAGTGATAATGATTTTGACAACTGTATATACAATTATAGATGGCTATGATGCTAATAAGTCTAGTATTCAAATACAAAATATGAACAATTCTCTTAATACAATGACTAGTGAATTAAATGTTGCTAAAAACGATCGTGATACTATCCTAAATAATTTGGTTTCTTCAAATGTAAAATTAAAAGAGATTCAAAATAAATTAGATCCATTTTTATCAATTGCTCTAAAAAAATATCCTAATACGGATACTACAGAAGCACTGAGAAAATTATTTAATGAGATTGATAAGATTAAGAAAGATATTGTGGAAGTTTCTCTTCAAGCTGAATTCAAGCCAATAATTCAATCTGTGAAGGAACAAATATTAACCGAATTAAGGAAATCTGTTACTTTGCAAAATAGCCAATTCTTAATAAATGATTGGTCTGGTAAACCGGTAAATCAATTAGTAGCAAAAGAAATTGGTGATATTATACGCTCATCCGGTCTGTCATCTGAATTACAAAATTCTTTTGGTGCTCAAGGAGGATACATCCCCCCGCCAATAGAGATAAATGTTGAGCCTGATAATGTTAACGCATATACAGAATTTGTAAGGATTTTTAAACCGCTATTTTTTGATTATCAGCCAAAATTGAGAGTAAAAAAAGGAATGGGAAATATTCTTAGAGTAAGAATATTTGGTAGTCCAAGTTTTAAAATGGATGGTAGAATAAAATATCAATAGTTAACACATAACCCGCAACTCAAAGCGACTGCTTTAAACGTTACGGCATTTGACAAATTTTGGAGTTGCGTTGTAAATGAAAATTGCTCTTTGAGTTTAGTGAACAAAATAAATTTATAAATAATTATTGGCGTTGGCTTTTCAGTGTTGCATTGTTGTGTTGGGCAGCGCTTTAGTTGCAATGCCGTTAGGCATTTAATCGATAAGTGAAATAAAATAAACGTAAGCAAAGATGTTTAATCTTATCTGTACGCTTTAATTTTAAGGAGGATTCTATGAAATCGTTTATCATTTTTTGTATCGGTTTTATTTTTCTGAGCACCTCTGCGTCTTTCTCACAGTTTGTCATTACCTCGTCAGTACCATCAGATGGCGCAGTGAGTGTGCCATTATCCACAACTATCAGTTTTACCTTTAGCGCCCCGCTGGATACAACGATGCGTTACGGGGAATTACAGTTTCCGATTTCTTTTATAGCAACTGACCCGCTCGACACTTTGGTTTTTGGTGCAATCTCCTACAGCACTGACCTCCAGACGATTTCGTTTGAGATTACTCATACCGCCAACACTGATTTTGTCTGGCTGGTTATTGGAGCGCGAAACAACACCGGGCAACCTTTGTCTCAACCTTATGTGTTGAATTACACGACCTCAGCGGCTTACGGCGCCAATAGGGTTAGCGGAACCGTCACTTTTGAAGGAGGAGATCCAACGAATGCTGTTGTAGTTCTTACAGATGGGCCTCTCTTTGGTGAAGAGGAAGGCATTGCTTTAATCGGAGCTATTGTGCCAAACTCTCTGGGAGCGTATATAGCTAATTATGTCCGTGATGGCGTATATTGGCCTATCACAGCAAAGGACATTGATGGCGACGGAGAGATCGATCCGATGGGAAACGATGTCATCGGTTTCTACGACCCGAATCACGATGGCCAGCCGGACAGCATAGTGGTATCTGGTAGCGATCTCACGGGAGTCGACATGACACTGCGCAGACTCTTCGTACCCGTCACTGCAAGAGCATATGTGGATACTGCTACGTCGATCGCCAAACAATATGCCGCCGACCAAGAGTTAAAAGTAATTGGTGTACATGCGGACCCGAAGGGAATTGACGTGGGACTTGATGGAACTGCCCTAATGTGGTGGTATCAATTCTATTCACCTTCTTTTCAATTATCTACACTGGTTTTAGTATCTTCATTTTTTACCATGGCAGACACGACGATGGAAGGATTTCCATCAACTGGGCTACCCATTCCAGAGAATTTTGTCGACAGTGATTCTGCTATGTCATTGGCTGTTGCAAATGGAGGACATGATTTCGAGGTTCAACATAATGTTGTCAGGCGTACACTATATGGTGGCAATTACTGGGCGGACCGCTTCCTGCAAGACTCAACAAAAATTATTTGGGTGGCCGAATACGAAGCAATTGAGCCGGATAGTTCCAGCCTCATCTTTAGAGTTTTTGTAGATATGATCACGGGTGAGTTAATTACTGGTGTGCAAGAACCGAGGGTTTCTGTTCCTCTCGGGTACTCTTTATCACAAAATTATCCCAATCCATTCAATCCAACAACAACAATAAATTATTCAGTCCCCAAACAAAGTTTTGTAACAATAAAAATTTATGATGCTTTGGGTAGAGAAGTTTCAATATTAGTCAATGAAGAAAAGTCCGTCGGTACTTACTCTGTAGAATTTAATGCCTCTGGAATTTCAAGTGGAGTATATTTTTATCAAATAAAAACAAATGAATTTGTACAGACTAAAAAGATGCTATTACTAAGATAAAAAATGCCTAACCCGTTCTTCAAGCCGCCCGCTTTAAACCTTGCGGCATTTTTGTGGTTATTAAGTTGCGTTACAAAAGTTAGTTGCTCTTTAAAGTTGAGTGCACTAAAAAAGTTTTTATAAAATTATTGGCGTTGGTTTTTCAAAGTTGCATCGTAGTTATGGGCGGCGGCTTAAAAACAACGTCGTTATGCGTCATTTTTAAATATAAACAATTTCAATAAATAGAATTATTTTCACAATAACTTAATAGGAGAAAAAATAATGAATACCAAGAAGATGTTATTAGCTTGTTTAGCAGCTTTTGTTGTGACCTTCTTGTTGTCTGGTCTTTGGCATATTGTCCTTTTGGGAGATTTCTACAAAGCAAATGACGTAGCATTGGCTCGGGCAGAACCGAACATGCTCTTTGTAATTCTGGGACAACTTATTCTCACTTTCCTGATGGCGGTGGTATATCCGATGGGATACAAGGGCGGTTCGCCAGTTAAAGAAGGTTTTAGATTCGGGGCAATTATAGGACTTATCTGGCTTCTCCCCTGGTCGGTCATGATGCACGGATTATGGAACTATCCTTTAGCGGGCGTCATAGTTGATTCCGCTTGGCATGTAGTTGAGGAGGGTGTTGGTGGTATTGTTATTGGGCTTGTCTACGGAACTAGCAAAAAATGAGACGAGGATAATTCCGTAAGAATACGACCTGACGGTGTGATGGCCCGAGCGAAAGATTATTACAATACTTTCTCTCACATTATGTTTTGCACCGCCACCAATGTGATTAAAACTTTATTAATGTGTTCTGTTTATTATAGAAAAAATGTTAAGATTTTTTAGAGAAATAAAAAACGCATAACCCGCTTTTCCACCCGACCGCGTTTTCATTGCGGCATTTTCAAGTTATCTGGTTGGGTGAAAAAGGTGAGCATTGTAAGCAACATTGTTCTATTAAACAAATTTGTTAATAATTATTGGCAGTAGCTTTTCAGTTCTGCATCGCCGTTAGGGGCGGACGGGTGAAAAGCCACGCCGTTATAGTTCAAAAAAAGACCTTTAATTGCAGGAGGAAAAAAATGGACCAAAATATCCGTTCTTTGGCTGTAAGAAGTTTGTTGGGGAATTTTTGGCGTGCTGTATCTATTTCTCTAGCCCGCATTAACCTTTACGGCATATTCGTTGCGATTCTTTTCATATTGAATATGCCGGACGTTGCAAGGGGACAGGAGTGTATTGGGGGAATACCGGTCAACCAGATGGATTCGCTGGCGCTGGTGGCGCTTTATTACGCGACGGACGGGCCGCACTGGGCTGCTCCGCTTAGCGGCGAACCGTGGCTGGGGGGCGCCCCCGTTACACAGTGGGATGGAGTGACAACATATAATTGCCGGGTATATTACTTAACGCGTCAGCAAGGTGTCAAGATGAAGGGGACGCTCCCGAACGACCTTGGCAATCTGACCGCCGTGAGTGCTATCAACATAAACGGACAGAGTGGAGAAAATGGTGACCTGCATGGACCGATTCTAAGTATTCTCGGAACGCTCGCCAATCTGGTAAATCTTTCACTCGGCAATAATAACTTAAGCGGCGAGATTCCGGCAGAGTTGGGCGAACTGGCCAACCTCCAAACTCTTTCACTCTCCGGGAATCGCTTAGAGGGTCCGATTCCACCGGAGCTGGGCGATGCGACCAACCTGTGGTGGGTCAGTCTTGACCATAATCAACTTGGCGGTGCGGTGCCACAGTCGTTTGCCAGCCTCATAAACCTGAAGTTTTTGCTGCTTCAGGACAACCAGTTGGAGGATTTGCCGGATCTAACCAGCTTGTCCGCGCTGACGAATCTGTATCTGGAGAACAATCGCTTCACGTTCGAAGACCTCGAGCCCAACGTGCCCCTATTTACTCAGGCACAAGTGTTGTATTCGCCGCAAGACAGCGTGGAAACGCACATTGATCATGCATGGAGGGTGCTGTATGTAAACGTCGGTGGGACACAGACGGCCTATCAGTGGTACGAAAATGGTGTGCTCATCCCGGGCGCAACGCAGTCCACCTACGCTGCGACCGAGTCGCAAACTTACCGTTGCCGCACCACGAATCCACTCCTACCGGGTCTCGTCATCTGGAGCAAAAACGTTGTGGCAAAATTTAAAAATTTTCAGATTCAGGCCAAGCCGGTCCGCAACGAAATTCGGCTCGCCGGCGATTTGACCGCTATCAAAGTGAGCATCATCGATGAAGAAACTAAGGAAGTCGCGACGGAGTTTGGCGGCAACGCGATCTATCGTATCCTCGATAAACTCGGCGTTCAGGGAGTCGGCCAGCGGCTAAGTGCCACCTTGTCGCTGATTGAAAATGGCGTGGCGCAAGATGTCTTCTATGAAAGCACGAAGGATAGTTTCAATGTCAACAAGCCGATCACGCTGAAAACCGAATTGTCCGGGCCGGTCTTTGTGGAAGTGAGCTTAGAAAATTCGGCGCTGCCGCCGGACACAGTGCGCATCGAGTTGAAGTCGCCGCTGGATTTCTTCGTCGAGCGCATCGAATTACAGCAAGGCATCGTGGATATTGATAAGGAAGTCACGCTGCTCTACAGGCCTGGGGAAAACAAAACTTTTCCGGCTCTGCCGTTGGTCGCCGAGCATAATACCGCTTTGCTTGCGCACGTTGGTTATGAATTGAAAACGCCGATTGCTTTTTCTAAAATTGAAGGCATTGCGGGCATTACTGCGAAGTTGCATATCACTCGCGGCAGCACGTTTCTCGGAACGTTTGACAGCTTCCGTTTTCCGTCACGAGAACTCACCTCGTTCATTTTAAAAGATCCGAAAGAATATGATCTGAATGAGCAGGCTGAATTGCGCGATGTTTTGGTTGCGCTCATTCCGTACGAGCTTGTCGAGACGCCTGCGAATGACTACGCCTTCGATGTCGAGCTTGAGTTCGAGCTGGGCCTCGATGAGATGGGATCCGACAAAGCAAATAACGTTGGCGTTATCACCGTGCCGTTTGTGGCGACCAAACCCTTGCGCGTTCTCGCGAGGGTGGCGAGGTGGAATGATCAAGCCGAAGTGCCGGAAGTGGAGCCAGAAGTCTGGGATTTCATGCGCTCGGCGTTTCCGCTGCAATGGTTAAAACTCACATTCAACAACCCGAACCGCACGGTCTATGAAGATACGAATCCGAGTCTGCTGAAGCTGGCGCAAATGCTGGCCGTCTACAACAAAGAGAATGTCAATGATCAGCGGCAGCGCCTTGTTATTTTTACAACTTCGAATGAGATGCTAACAACCGTTTGCCAGCAACCGGCGGCGGGTTGCGCTTCCCTCAATTCCACCGCGCTCATTGTGCGTCCGGATGCGAAGGGACTCGTCCATGAAATGGGGCATACATTTGGGTTAAGGGACACGTATAAGAACATGAGCTTTGTTACGCGCGATGGCGATCCGAACCCTCGGCGCGTATCCGCTGATCTTGTGGGCAATCTTGTTGAGAAAGGGAATATTCCGTTGGCAGATATTGAAGAGATCCGGCAAAACAAGATTGTCCGTGCCATCAATGAAAATGAGGTGAGTGTGGTTTACGAGTTTATGGGCGGCAATGAAATGTTCGGAAGATGGGTTGATCGTGTCACTTGGGATTATTTGTATCGCACACACTTTGACGCCAGACAGCCAGGCAATTTGCTCGCCGCAAACACAGCCGCAGGCTTCATCAATGTTACCGGGCTGGTCGACACGAATAACGTTGTCTCATTTAATCCGTTTGTGTTGATGCCGGTTGTGCCGGAAATCTCGACAACGCAAACCGGCGTGTATGCTTTGGATTTCACCGATGCCGGCGGCGCAAGCTTGCAGAGCTTCGCCTTTGATATCGAGTTTCACATACCGGATGTTGGCGACGTGGCGAGTGTGCCGTTTTCATTCAATCTCCCGCTGCCCGACGGCACAAAGAAAATCGCATTTCTGAAAAACGGTGTCGAGCTTGGCAGCCGGATATTTTCCGAAAATCCTCCTACCGTTGAAATCACTTCGCCGGCCTCCGGGCAAACGCTGAACCAATCGACGCTCATTACCTGGACAGCGTCAGACGTTGACGGGGAGCTATTGACGTATGACATTTTGTTTTCCGTCGACGGGCAAGAGCACGAGGTCGTTGCCGTCAATCTTACAGAAACTTCTTACTTGTTGAGAAGGAGTCAGGTACAGGAATCCGGTGCAGCCACATTAACTGTTATTGCGACTGACGGCATCAACGAGGGCCGGGCGGTCTTGCGCGATTTGATTGTTTCGGTAGCACAACAGGAAAAGCCAGTTACACCGGCACAATTCATTCTCCAGCAAAATTATCCGAATCCATTCAACCCAGAGACTCAAATACGGTATGATCTGCCCAAATCGACCCATGTCCGGATTGAAATTTTCAATATCCTCGGACAAAGGATCAAAGTGTTAGTGGAAGAACAAAAACCGGCAGGCGCCTACAGTCTCATCTGGGATGGACGTGCGGATAATGGTGAGACAGCGACTTCGGGGGTTTACATTTACCGTCTTAAAACGGATGAATTTGTGAAAAGCAGGAAACTGCTATTGTTACGGTAGTTTTGATTAGTTTCAAGACGTCCGCAATCAAACATAACATCGTTTCCAGCCGACAACCCGCCAGAGGTGGGTGAACTGTTTTCGCATTCGGCAATTTACAAGTTTTAATGTTATTCCTCCCGTTCCGGCTTTCTTGTTCAGCTTAGTTCGTAAATGAAAATTTGTTCTAAATAAAAAATTGTTAAAAATGTGACATTGTTGTCCGTTAGCTAACGGATGGGGCGCCGCTTACCTGCCTGCCGGCAGGCAGGTCGGCAACGTCGTTACGTTGCTTTAAATAGATTGAAATTATCAAAATAAAAAGAGAAGTTTATTTATAACTTTTCTTAAATTTTTATAATGTCTCGCAAAGTAAATCGTGTAAAATATCATTTGGATTCAAAAGGAATAAAAGAATTACCTTATGAAGACATTGCTGCAATCTTAAGAGCTGCTGATGATTTAATAATGAGCGGTGGGAGAAATTTACTTTCAAAACTTCTCAAAGGTTCAAAAGAAAAGAAAATTATAGAACTCGGTTTGGATAAAAATCCTTTCTATGGTTTCTATTCAGATATTTCTTTAGAAGATATCTTAGCAAAAATAGATTGGATTATAGAGAACAATTATCTCGCAATAGAATATGATTATCGTTTACCTTTATTAGTTTTTACTGAAGAAGGTTGGACAATAGAAAAGGATACATATTCAACTGAGCTGCTTAAAGGATTTGATAAAATGATTAATAGCGGAGCGAATTATTTTAATATGAATTATCTAAAAGATAAAAACAGAGGTTTAATTTTTTTATTGCTGGACAAAATAAAACTAACAAATGATAAAAAATATATACCAATCTTAGAATCGTGGAAAGAAATAGATTATAAAAAAGTTCAACAAAAAATAAATCAAGTAATAAATAGTATTTCACAAAACGCAACATAACCAGTGCTTCAACCCAACAGCATCCGTCTCCGTCAATTGACGGATGACGGATCGCATCCGGCAATTTAGAATTTTTAATGTTGGTTGCTCCCCGCCAGAGGCGGGCAAGCTGTTTCGGCTAAATGGTTCAAGGTAGTTGTTCTAATTAATAAACTTGCAAAACGTGTATGCGAAGAAAGTTACACACGTTTTGCTTAATCTTCGGCAATTGTTTTCTATGCGGCATTTTTGTTCCCGCCTTCGTTAATCCGCCTAAGGCGGACGGTAGGTAAATTGGGGCGCCGCTTATCGGAAATGCAGTTATACCACATAAAAATATTAATATGTTGTTGGAATATTGTGCAGAATTTTGTACGTTTATTTGCACAATATAAAAATTAGGAGTTCCTATGTTCAGAATACAATTAGATAAAGACATTCAACCTCTTTCGGAGTTTCGGTCAAAAGTTGCCTTTTATTTTGACAGAGTAAAAAAAACTAAAAGGCCATTAATTATCACCCAAAATGGGAAAAGCGCCGCAATATTATTAGACGTTTCTGAATATGAATCAATGATTGATAAAATTGAGGTTCTAGAAGATATAAAACTAGCCGAAGCGCAAATTAGTAAGGGCTTGGAAATATCCCATCAAGATGTGAAGAAAAAATTTGGTAAAAGTTCCCAAAATTGAAAATACTATGGTCTCCTTTAGCTGTAGAAAGGTTGGAAAATATCTTTGAATATATTTTAAAAGATGACATTAGTGCTGCTCATAAAATGGTTGAAAGAATATTTAAGAAGGTTGAAACTTTATCAAAATTTCCAGAAAGAGGAAGAAAAGTCCCAGAAGCAAATAGAGAAGAAATCCGGGAAGTTTTTGAGAACGAGTATAGAATAATTTATAGAGTTGAATCGACAAGAGTATTTGTCCTTTCGATTAGGAATTTCAAACAATCATTACCTGATAAAGACTTAGTGTAATTGTGGTATAACCCGCCGCTTAACACGGGCAGCCCGCATCTAACGGGATAAACTATTTTTCAGTGCGGCATTTTTGCTATGGCGGTGTATAAGGCGCAATGTTGTTAAATTCTGATCATGCTATTCTTTGGACTTCAAAACCAACTTCCGTACTTCCATTCCTTTTCTAACTTGTTCACGATTATTCTATACGACAGCCAAAGAAAGTTTCTCGTCTCTTATTTCTACTATTTCAAGAGTGGAAATGCTTTTATCGCTCAGACCTAAAAATTCTTGAGTGATTGGATCGAACAATGAATCTGCTTGAGCATAAATGGAAAGTTCATCACCACATTTATATTGCTTGAAAAGCCAAGATTTATGAAAGCTTCTCCACTACTTTCATCATAAGTTAAAAGCTGGCCTTTTTTTATTTCAATCTTAAGTTGAAATTCATCAAGCGTTTTGTCTTCAAGTTCAATTTGTTTTTTAGATTCTCGTTTGGGGAAAAGAATTTCTTTCTTTGAGGATTTGATATCCAAAGCGAGGTCTTCGCATAAAATAAGCATAGTTTCACCGACAATTGTCTTGTTAAATTCTTCACTTCCAAATCGAATTTTATTTAAAGCTAAATACTGTTTTTTCTCATCGGACGATCCACCAAATAAATTTAATCCTAAACCTTTATTACTTACAGATGACTCTACGTTCCCGGCAAAAGCTATAGTATTCTTTGATAAATCAAAAATCTGGAGCGAAATTGAAATCTCACAACTATACGCTTCATAACCTGCAATATTAGATTCACCAGCGCTAAATCTTGCAATATCAAAATCATTTACTTTGCCTATAACAAAATATCCAAAGTCAATTTCATTTGCGATTGAAGTGATTGCTTGGAAATCATGAGCTTCGGTTTCGTTTATATTATTTTTCTCAACTAACGATAAAAAAGCAGTGGAGGAGAGAACATTTACTTTGTAAAATTCTCTAAGATAAGCAGCTATGTAATTGGGAATTTCCTGAGAAAGATTCCAGGTTCCTTTGTATGAGGATTCATTCTCAAACGGTGTGAAAAGAAACTGAGAATATCCCGTTTCAGTTATGAGCAGACTAATAAATGTAATACTTCTTAGAAATTTCTTTAAACCTTTCAATATCTTTATCTAAATAATCCTTAATGTCATTATACTTCATTCGCTTAGTAAATAGCTCTCTAACTTTTGAAGTGCCCATCACCTTATCGAACATTTCGAGACCTGATTCATCAGCCATTTTAAAGGGATTATACTCCGGGTAAAGCTCATTATTAATTTGCATGAATAAAAACTGCAAGCTCATCAAGTTTACAAGATTAGAATTTTGTATATGAATCTGAACTCCGTGAAGTTCTTTGTCTACATCTGCACCATAATATGGTTTTATAGTTATAGGTCTGAAAATTACTCCATCAAGATTTAGCGAATTCATTTTTTCTGCAAGAACATTTGCGTTTATCCATTCCGCCGCAAATACTTGAAAGGGAAGTGTGTAACCAATCCCTTCGGAAACAATTCCAAGTTCACCCATAATTCCTGAAGTTACATAATACTGAGGAGAATACTCGTGAGGAACATGCGGGGAAGTTAATACCCACTCTAATCCTGTATCCTTGAACAACATCTCTCTTTTCCAATTTCGCATGGGAATTACAGTTAGCTTACATTGTTTCTCATCCTTTAACATTTTCTCTTCATTCAGCAGCGTTGCCAATTCACCGCAAGTCAATCTATACACGTAAGGAATTTTAAATTGGCTTACAAAAGAAAAATATCCATCTTCGACAAGATTGCCTTCAACCTTTAAGCCGCCAAGTGGATTTGGTCTATCAAGCACAAGAAACTCGATGTCGTTTTCTGCTGCTGCTTCCATTGCCAAGCCCATAGTGCTTATGTAAGTATAAGAACGGCAGCCAATATCTTGAATATCATAAACGAGAATATCTATTTCTTCAAGCATTTCCATTGTTGGTTTTCGCGTTCTTCCATAAAGAGAAAAAACGGGAAGATTGGTTTGAGGATCAGTATAAGTTTCAACTATATCTCCGGCAGCATAATCACCTCGCACTCCATGTTCAGGACCAAACAATGCAACTAAATGAACGTTCTCAGCTTCATAAAGAATGTCTATAGTTGATTTTAATTTGGAATCAACTCCGGTAGGATTTGTTATTAATCCAACCTTTTTTCCTTCTAATATTTTGAAGTTAGATTCTTTTAAAACCTCAATTCCAGTAATTACTTTGGTTGATTGACCATAGGCGATTACACTTAGTGTAATAAAAAAAATAAAAATATTTTTAATCATGATTAACCTCAGAGTTTTAAAATTCATCTGCTTGATAAATTATCCTGCCGTTCTTTATTGTCATGGTATTTAAGTTTTTACCGATGGTATAAATAATTTCAGAATAATCTTGAGCATTGAAGACAGCAAAGTCGGCTTTCTTCCCGATTTCGATGCTACCGACTTCGTGATTCATTAGTACAGCTTTGGCAGCATTAATAGTTACGGACGAAATTATTTCTTCTATTGTCATTTCCATTTTAATTGCGGCTATGCTCATGATTAAGTTTAGGTTTGAAATATGAGACGAACCAGGATTGTAATCTGTTGAAAGAGCAACAATAGCGTTATTATCTATTAGCTTCCTTGCAGGCGCAAATTCATAATTTAAAAAGAATGAAACACCTGGAAGCAAGACAGCAACAATGTCAAAAGCTGCTAATTTAAAAATTTGTTTATCCGTCATAACCTCAAGATGATCCACTGACACGGCCTCATGAGTTAACGCCAGTTCTAATCCACCAATGTTATGAAATTGTTCTGAATGAAGCCGTAAATGAAATCCTAATTCTTCGGCTTTCGTAAAAATGACCTCAACATCTTTAGATGAAAAAGCCGTCCGCTCACAAAAAGCATCACAAAACCTTGCTAATTTCTTTTCGGCAATTTGAGGAAGCATTTTTTGTGCTATCAAATCCAGATAACCCTTATAGTTATCCTTAAACTCTGGCGGATAAGTATGCGCACCGAGAAATGTAGGAATAATATCTATTGTAAATAGAGATTTTAGCTTTTTGATTGCCTCCAATAATTTTATTTCATTTTCAAGATCCAAACCGTAACCGCTTTTTATTTCAATGGTTGTTATGCCCTGACTTATAAAATATTTTACACGAGGAATGAGAAGCTTAACTAATTCATTCAAGGATGAATTTCTAACTGCAGAAACTGTAGAAATAATTCCGCCTCCGCTTTTAGCAATATCTTCATAAGATTTTCCTTGCAGCCTTAACTTAAACTCATTTGCACGAGATCCAGCAAATGCAGCGTGGGTATGACACTCAACCAAACCGGGTAAAATTACTTTGTCTTGTACATCAATAATATCATACCTGCTCGGATTTTTTATGGAGGAATTTGGAATTAAATCTTTAATTACATCATTCTCTATTACAATGGCATGTTCAGTCAACATACCGATATTAGCGAGTTCATTACCTCGCTTGCAATTCTTCCCGTCGGTATTGACTGTAATAATTTGGGAGCTGTTGGCAAGAAGTTTCATGTTTGGTTAGCTTATTTATAAATGTTTATCAAATCATTAACGACTTTGGTTCCAGCAAATCCCATTTGATTCAATTTGAAGCTTAATGCTTTTGCATCGTTAATATTTTTATAATCTCCAACTCTTACAACATAAAATGGCGGTTCAAAAATTACATAGATAGCTTTTTCATTTGTCTTGAAATATATTTCCGATCGAACACCATTGGCTTCTTCGAGATTATCTGTTGAAATAACTTGCACGCGGTAACCAGAAATTGTATCAATTACTGTCTTAAGCGTTTCATCTTCAGGAATGTCGTTAGAATAGCCAAACCATAAATCAAGCGGTTTATCATCGGCTTCTTTAGTTTCAACGGGGATTTCAATCTTTGTCTGAAATGGTTTTATATCAAAATCATCTTCAACAATAGCTTC
The DNA here is from genome assembly GCA_001803045.1 of Ignavibacteria bacterium RIFOXYB12_FULL_35_14. Lineage (GTDB taxonomy): Bacteria > Bacteroidota > Ignavibacteria > Ignavibacteriales > Ignavibacteriaceae > XYD12-FULL-36-8. The sequence continues at coordinate 13,759 of MHAR01000042.1, forward strand.
TTTTTCCTTGGATTTGGAAACATCCTTCTCAGAATCCTTAGAATACCTTGTATCCGTGGAAGCAGAACAAGAATAAAATAATACTGCAAAAAGAATTATAATCGGTATGAAACTAAATTTGGACATATCAAATTATGTGAATTAATCTAATCGGATGAATAGTTAAAATTATACTACTTAAAGTTAAGTTTTAGGATTTTTTAATCCAACCTATCTTGGGCATACCGGAGCAAAGGTCTGAATTTTTGGGATAACGTATTTAATTTCGTAAATTTGCAATTATTTTTATAAATATTCCTACAATAATAACCAAATGAACAATGCCACCAAGAAGATATAAAATACTATTTGTTACATCTGAAGTTGTGCCATTTGTAAAAACCGGAGGATTAGCAGATGTCTCCTCAGCTTTACCTCAATATCTTTCCGATATGGGTCATGAGGTGAGAATTGTTATACCCAAGTATGGCGCTGTCGATCAGCGAAAATTTAAAATTCATGAGGTGGTTAGGTTAAAGGATATTCAGATCAAAATAGGTGATAAGGAAGTTGTCTTTTCTCTTAAATCTTGTTTTTTACCGGGACCAAAAGTCAGAGTCCAAATTTATTTTCTCGAAAATCATGAATATTTTGGCAGCAGAAACAATCTTTATGTGGATTCAAAAACCGGCAAGGATTACCCTGATAATGATGAGAGATTCATCTTACTTGCACGGTCGGTGCCGGAGCTTATCACGAGATTAGGATGGATTCCGGATATCATTCATTGTAATGATTGGCAATGTGGATTAATTCCTGCGTACCTGAAAACAATATACAAGAACAGTGAAAATTTTGACAAATTTAAAACTCTCTTCACCATTCATAACATCCAGTATCAAGGTGAATTCCCAAATACAACATTTAAGAAAACCGGATTACCGGAGGAATTGAACTCCGAACGAGGAATTGAAATGAATGGAAAAATAAATTTCATGAAGAGCGGGCTGAAGTTTGCCGATGTTATCAATACTGTTAGCGAGACTTATGCAAATGAAATTCGTACAGACGAAAAATTGGGATCGGGTTTAAGAAATGTTCTTGCAAAAAGAAAACATGATCTGTTTGGAATTGTAAATGGAATTGATTCGAATGTTTGGAATCCCGAGAAGGATAAGCACATCATAAAAAAATATTCTCTCAAAGATTTAGAACAAAAAGCCGAAAATAAGATTGAGCTTGCCAACAAATTTGGGTTTAAATATGATCCGCAAATACCTATTGTAGGAGTAATTTCTCGCTTGTACAACTCTAAAGGCATGGATCTAATAACAGATGCCTTCAAAGAAATGATGGGCATGAAGCTTCAGCTTATCCTTCTCGGCACAGGTGATAAGAAATATCATAACTTTTTTGAAAAGATGAGTGAAAAGTACAAGCACAAATTTGCAAGTTATTTAGGATTCAACGATGAACTTGCTCATCTAATTGAAGCCGGTGCAGATATTTATCTTATGCCTTCTCTTGTTGAACCATGCGGACTGAACCAAATGTATAGTCTCGCATACGGAACAGTACCGATTGTGCGGGAAACGGGAGGACTTGCAGATACGGTTATTCGTTACGATGAAAAAACTGAAGAGGGAAATGGTTTTGTTTTCAAAAAGTATGAATCGGATGCGATGCTTAAGGAAATTAAACGCGCATTAAAATTATTTGAAGATAAGAAGAAGTGGACAAAGATCATGCGTAATGGAATGAAGATGGATTTTAGCTGGAATGCCTCAGCCAAAAGATACCTTGATCTTTATAAAACAATTCTTGACAATGATTAATGTCTGACTGCGCCGTTTTTCTTGATAGAGATGGAACTATTAACGAGGATCCAGGTTATTTAGGCGAACCTTCAAGTGTGAAACTATTTCCAGGGGCAGCAAAAGCACTATCAATCTTAAAATCTAAATTAAATTGTAAACTGATTGTAATTTCGAATCAATCCGGCATTGCTCGAGGTATAATAACCAGGCAAATGGTAGATAAAGTGAATGAAAAAATAAATGAGTTGCTTTTGGCAGAACAAACTTCAATCGATGCTTTCTATTATTGTCCTTATCATCCGGATTATAATTCAGAGGAAGAATGCGAATGCCGCAAGCCGTCGCCTAAGCTTGTTTTTAAGGCAGCAAACGATTTTCAAATAGATTTAAGCAAATCTTATTTTATAGGTGATTCATCATCGGATATTATTTGTGGTTTCAATGCGGGCTTGAAAACAGTGTTAGTAAGAACTGGTTACGAAACAGAGAGTATTTCTATCTTGCAAAAGCAAAATAAAATTCCCACTTTTGTTGCCGAAAATCTAGTGCAGGCTTGTAAATTTATTATTAAAGATTTTTCCGGAGAAAATTAATTTGGCAATTCGCAGCATATTCTTAACGCTTTTTGTATCGGTGTCTTTACTTCATCTCTCGTGCAGTGATTCTCCATCTTCTCTTGGTGCAGATCTACTCTCACAGGATTTAATAAACATTCTTGAACTCGATTCAGCAAAAGATTCTTTATTTCAATCCTCCAGCACTTATAAAAAAGTTATTGCATTAAGTAACGCGGATCGACTTTTACTGGGTAAAAAAGATAATGTCGAAGCAGGAATTCTTTTAAAGTTTTTAATTTTCTTTGCTGACTCAATTAAACAGCAAATAATAAATAACGAGCTAACTGTACTTTCGGCAAAAGTTGAGTTTACAAAAAATTACACATTCGGAAATTCATCTGCGCCAATAGACTATTCGGTTCATCAAATAAACAGCAGTTGGTCAACGGGTTTTACCTCAGATAGTCTTACGCTTCTTTCGTTTGATGCCAATGATATCAGCTTTGGTAAAACTTTTACCGACACCATCAATACTTTTAATTTTGATAATCAAACAGCGCTTAATTGGTTGAAGGCAAGAGCTGATTCGATCACTCCAATTGACAATGGGCTATATGTAAAACCATCGATGAGTTCTGAAAAAATAATTGGCTTCCAGGCTTTAAGCATTGATGATCTTTCAATTCCCTCGTTGGAGATTGTAATACAGAAGGCGGGTGTATACATTGATACCTTGAGTTACTTTCCCTCGATTGATTTAAGCGTAATTAGCGGTTCACTTCCGGATGTCGGGTTTGAAAATATTGGTATTCAAGCCGGTCTTAATAGTGAAGCAAGATTGTTTTTTGATCTTTCAAGTCTTCCCAAAGGTATCGTTGTAAATTACGCTAAGTTAATTTTGACAATTGATACAATTAAAACAATAACAGGTTCAAGCTTCACAAATTCATTAAGAGTTAATTATTTAACTGATAGCACTAGTTTAATCATCGACTCCACATTTTCACTTTTTCTTGATAGAGATAGCAATACCTTTGAAGGCAGCGTAACTTCATTTGTCCAACGGACGCTTATTGAAAACAATAATCAGGGATTGCTGCTCTCTGCTTCCGATAAACTAAATGGTGTGGAGCTATTCGCAATTAAAGGCAGCAATGCAGCAATTTTTACGGAACGCCCAAAACTTCAAATTATATATACTTCTAAAAAATGAAATCAAAAATTATTTTAATATTATCCTTCGGCATTCTCAGTTTAATAAACTGCGGATTATTTGGTCAAAGCAGTTCAAGTTACACCCGATTCGGATTAGGCGATGTAGATTATTCTTATTCGGTTCGCAGAATGGGGATGGGACAGCTCGGTACTTCAATTGCCGATGTGGACTTCATCTCCGTTATCAATCCTGCTTCATTGTATAGGATAGGGAAAACAAGAATTGAATTCAGCTTGAACTATAACGGAATATTTTTAGCAAACGATCAACAAAAAAATTACTTTGCAGAAACTGATTTTGGGGGATTTACAGTTGGAGTTCCTATAAGCAATAAATATGGTATCGGAATGGCATTTGGATTAGTTCCATTTTCAAATGTTAGTTATAATGTTTTGGAAAGATATAATTCGACAAATCCACTGATTGGAGATTATGAAATCGAGTATTCAGGTAAAGGCGGATTATCAAAAGTTTTTATCAGTTCATCTTATTTGCTTCCAATCGATATGTCAATTGGTGCTTCAATGGATTATTACTTCGGAAACATAAATTATAATTCTAGAGTTGAGTTCATTAACTCAGCATCGTTTTCAAGTGAATACGAAAGAAGTTATCAAAATAGGGGAATAGGCGGAACATTTGGTTTTATCAGTCCGGATTTTTCAAAATTACTTAAGTTAAAATCAATCTCCGATTTTCGATTAGGTTTAGCAGTAAATCTTTTTTCGAATATAAAAGATGACACATTATTCATAGCTAAATCGGTTGTTGGAATTGATACGTTAAGTTCAGGACGAGGTGAAATAAATCTTCCTTCAAGATTATCATTTGGAATGAGCTTTGTATTGAATAGCAAATATTTATTTAGTCTTGATTATTCTTCTCAGGCTTGGAGCAAATATTTGATAAATAATATTTCATCCTCTGCATTACGCGATGCTTACAAAATTAGCAGTGGTTTTGAGTATCGTCCTGCTCGCGAATTGGGCGGCACTTTCTGGGAACAAATCATTTTCCGTGCAGGTTTAAGCTATGAACAAACACAGTATTTAATTTACGGTAAAGGAATAAATCAATATTCAGTTTCGTTAGGTGCATCTTTCCCCCTAAGTAATGAAAATACTTTAGATGTTGGTTTAATGTATTCGAGAAGAGGTACAAAAGAATTAAATCTTCTTCAAGAAGAAATTATTAAATTAGGAATAGGATTTAGTCTTGGAGAACTTTGGTTTCTTCGGCAAGATAAATAATTAGTTCAATAATTTCAGAGGAAATAAATTGAAAAATCTAACAAAAATACTAGCGCTCTTTGCTCTTTTCCTTTTAAGTTACTGCTCACCGGCAAGTACAAAAATTGAAAGTCATGAATACATTTATAGTTCATCCGATTCGACAAAAATTTTAACTGAGTACAGTCTTTTTTCAGAATATTACAAGAATAAAGATTGCAGTAGCGCAATTCCTTACGGCTGGTCTGTTTTACAAATGGATCCAAAAAGGTTTTCAAAATGGGTTTATTATAAAATGGAAGATTGCTTATGGTATTTGCACGATTCTTCCAATACCTCCCCAGAAATGATCAAAGAGATAAATGATACAATTCTATATTTTTATAGTTTGGCTCTGCAACATTTTCCCGAAGCGAAAGGATATTTCCAAGTTCGTAAAGCATTTGTTTCTGAGATTTGGCTTGGCGCGAAAGATGAAATTATCATTAAGGAATACGAAGATGCATTTACTTTTGATCCTAGTTTAACTTCATATTATTATAATCGACTTGGTCAATTGTATAAGAAAAACATGGCAGAAGGAAATGATTACAGAACAAAGGCAATTGATTTATTTTCAATGTTAGGTGAAAGGGAACCCCATACTCCCCAGTGGCCTATAGAATTAGAGAGCTTAGTTGAAAATATTGATGAACTTGTTGACCTTACAAAGAAAACCTGGGACTTAGATCAAGATAATCTTTCGAAAGCTTGGAAGTATGCTGCATTAGCGATTAAGGCAAGCCGATATGAAGAAGCAATAGTTGCCTTAGAATTTTTAGTTGCAAAAGAATCAGAATCAGTAAATTATTGGAATCAGTTGGCATCTGCGTATCAGAAAACGGACAAATTGGATAAAGCGGAAAGTTCTCTGAAGAAATTAATTTCGCTTGATCCTGAAAATAAAGTTCATTACTTAAATTTAGGTATTTTATATAAAGATAAAGGGCAATTGTCTGCTGCAAGAACCCAGTATCAAAAAGCAAATGATATTGGAAAAGGCTGGGGACAAGCAATTTTTAATGAAGGACTGCTTTACGAGCAAGCTGCAAGAGCCTGTGCATTTGATTTTGAGACAAAGTGCGTCTACCAGCTTGCTGTGGATACTTATCGGAAGGCAAAGAATACCGATTCTTCAATTAGTCAGCAGGCACAAGACAGAATAAATGCATTAAGTAATTCTGTACCCACTAAGGAAGATTATTTCTTCCGAAAACTTAAATCCGGTACTGTTATTCCTATTAACGGTAGTTGTTTTGGATGGATACAACGAAGCATAACAGTGCCGTAATGAAAATTTCAATTGCTTCCGACCACGCGGGCTACAAATATAAACAGATCATCATAAAATATTTAATAGAAAAAGGTTTCGTAATTATTGATCACGGAACCTTTTCGTCTGATTCTGTAGACTATCCTGACTTCATCAAACTTGCTGCAAAAGATGTATCCGAACATACGTCGGATTTGGGTATTGGTGTTTGCGGTTCAGGAATTGGAGTTTCAATTGTCGCAAACAAATTTAAAGATGTAAGAGCAGCACTTGTAGTCGATGAAGAAATGGCTGAACTTTCAAGACGCCACAATAACGCAAACTTTTTAGCTTTAGGTGAAAGGCTGTTAAATGAAAAAAATATTTATAAAATTTTGGATATATGGCTTAACACAGAATTTGAAGGTGGACGTCACGAAAGAAGAGTAAAAAAAATTGAAGATTAATTATTTAACAAAATAATTTATAGCTAATGTATCAAAATTTAAAAAGTGACCCTGAAATATTTGACGTATTATCGCTCGAAATAAAACGTCAGCAAGAGAAATTGGAACTAATTGCCTCCGAAAATTTTGTCAGCCCCGCAGTCCTCGAAGCGGCCGGTTCGGTTCTCACAAATAAATATGCAGAAGGTTATCCCGGTAAAAGATACTATGGCGGATGCGAGTATGTTGATATGGCTGAAAATCTTGCCCGCGAAAGACTTAAGAAATTATATGGTGCAGAATATGTAAATGTTCAGCCTCACAGCGGATCGCAAGCAAACATGGCGGTGTTCATGGCATTGCTTAAACCCAGTGATAAATTTATGGGATTAAGCCTTGCTCACGGCGGTCATCTCACTCATGGGGCTCCGGTGAATTTCTCCGGGCAGCTATACCAGCCGATTAGTTATACTTTAAATAAGGAAACAAGACTTCTCGATTATGATTTAATTGCCTACATGGCAAAAAAAGAGAAACCTAAACTAATTGTTACAGGTGCAAGTGCTTATTCACGAGACTGGGATTATAAAAAATTCAGAGAGATTGCAGATTCTATCGGAGCATTTTTAATGTGCGATATGGCTCATCCAGCAGGTTTAATTTCAAAAGGTTTAATGCAAAATCCATTGCCTTATTGTGATGTTGTAACTTCAACAACACATAAAACATTGAGAGGGCCACGCGGAGGAATTATATTGGTAGGAAAGGATAAAGAAAATCCTTTCGGTATTCGAACACCCAAAGGGGATCGGCTCAAACTTATGTCAGAATTGTTAGACAGTATGGTGATGCCCGGTATTCAGGGTGGACCACTTATGCATATCATTATGGCTAAAGCAGTCGCTTTTGGAGAAGCACTCGAAGATTCATTCAAGATTTACGCTCAACGGGTAATTGCCAATGCAAAAGCCCTATCTACTAAGCTGATTGAATTTGGTTTTGATGTTATTTCAGGCGGTACAGATAATCATTTGATGTTAATCGATTTGACGAGTAAAAATATTACTGGGAAGCAAGCTGAAAATTCATTAGAATTAGCGGGAATGACTGTTAATAAGAATATGGTCCCGTTTGATCAAAGAAGTCCTTTTGTAACAAGTGGAATTCGAGTTGGAACACCTGCTTTGACAACAAGAGGTATGAAAGAAAAGGAAATGATTAGCATTGCGGAATTTATTAACGAAGCAATTAAAAAATACAATAACGAAAACGCTTTAAAAGAAATTAAAAATTCAATTAAGGATTTTGCATCCGGCTTTCCTTTATATTCAGAGTTAATAAAAAATTAACGTGGATTCTAAATCAGGCAATTCAAATTATGACTCCACTGACGGTTCGGGCGTCGAGATGTCTTTTCTTGAACATCTCGAAGAGCTAAGATGGCGAATAATCTATTCACTTTTGGGAATAGTAATCGGGGCAATTGTCTGCTGGATATTTATTGACTTTCTCGTTAATGTGATTCTCCTAAAACCTGCTAAAGAATCCGGCGCATCACTTCAAAATTTGAAACCTTTCGGTCAGCTGTTTTTGTACATGCAGATAGCCATTATTGGAGGGATAATTGTAAGCATTCCAAATATTTTCTACCAGTTATGGAGATTCATTGCCCCTGCATTAAAAAAACAAGAGCGAAAATATATTTTGGCAATTGTGATTTATTCATCGTTATGCTTCTTGCTCGGAATTGCTTTTGCATATTTTGCAATGCTGCCATTAACAATGAAGTTTGCCGCTCAATTTGGTTCTAAAGATATCGTAAATCAATTTGCAATTGATGAATACATGTCCATAATAATAAGTGTGATGTTAGCAGCGGGGTTAATTTTTGAGCTTCCTATGGTATCATTTTTTCTTACAAAGCTTGGCATCTTAACACCGGATTTCATGCGCAAGTACAGAAAACATTCGATAGTTATCATAATGGTTATGGCAGCAATATTAACACCCGGAACGGATCCGGTTTCACAGATCATACTAGCGGTTCCATTGGTTTTACTTTATGAAGTGAGTATATTTATTTCGAAACTATCGCTAAGAAAAACTTGATTACCCGCAATCTCACAGAAATAAGCCAGCCAATTAAAAAAGAATTTGAGGATTTTAATTTACGCTTTAAGCGTGCAATGAAATCAAATGTTGGTTTGGTTGATTTGATTGCTCGCTATATAATTCGGCAAAAAGGAAAAAAAATTCGTCCAATATTGGTACTTCTTTCCGCAAAAGTTTCCGGGGGAATTGCAGAGAGAACATATCGCGGTGCAGTTTTAGTTGAATTCCTTCACACAGCAACTCTTATTCATGATGATGTTGTTGATAATGCCGAAAAGAGAAGGGGATTATGGTCGGTTAATGCTGTATTTAAAAACAAAGCTGCCGTTCTCATGGGAGACTATTTATTGTCACGTGGTTTAATGCTAGCTGTTGAAGGCAAGGATTATGATTTTCTTGGAGTGATCACAAACACTGTGAGAAGGATGGCAGAAGGTGAACTTCTTCAAATTCAAAAAACTCGGAAGCTTGATATTGATGAACCAACTTATTTCAGAGTAATAAAAGATAAGACCGCATCACTGCTTGAGACTTGCTGCCAGATTGGTGCTTTAAGCAGTTCAAATGATCATGAACTCATTGAAGCGATGAGAGTTTATGGTGAATCATTAGGAATAGCATTCCAGATCAAAGATGATACTTTAGATTACGACGGGAATTACACATTATTCGGTAAAAAAATCGGGACAGATATCAAGGAAAAGAAAATAACTCTTCCACTAATTTATTCTTTTGGTAAAGTTTCAAAAGATGAAGTTCAGCAAATTAAAAGACTGATAAAAAATGGCAAGGATAAGCAAAATGTAGGAAAGGTAATTGATTTTGTGAAAACACACGATGGACTGAACTATGCTCTCGATACTGCTTCTGAGTATGCTCAGAAAGCAAGAAATTCGCTTAAAATATTTCCTGAATCTCAGAGCAGATTAGCGCTCGAATCGCTGGTAGATTTTGTAATCAATAGAAAAAACTAAACTTAACTTTTATAAAGCTAACTTCTTTTTTCTTTTTTAATTCCTTCCTTAAACTCAAATCCCTTAATTGGCTCACGCAAAGTTAAAACAGGACATGGCGCCTTTCTTACAACTTTCTCTGCTGTGCTGCCGAAAAGAACGTGCTCAATTCCGGTGTGTCCATGAGTTGCAATAATTATTAAATCAACATCTTCTTCAGCCGCAGTTTCAATAATCTCAACAAATGGTTTACCCGTTTTCACGATGGTTTTCGATTTGACTTCAGGAGGAATTTCTTTCCTTACAAGAGTACTCAATTCCTCCGCTGCTCTTCTATCCATTTCGATATCAACAGATGGTATAGCTATCTGTCCCATACTAAAATCCGGAGGATAAACCATGGGTTCAACAACATAAACCAGGCAAATATCCGCATTGAAATGTTTAGCAAAATTTACCGCATATCGTAAAGAGCTTTTTGAGTAATCGGAAAAATCTACGGGTACCAATACTTTTTTTATGTTAGGTTCCATATTTGCTCTCCGAATGTTTTTTGATAGATGATTGTAACTTAATGTTTTCTTCATTTAATTGTCTTAAACGAACTGCAACCACATGAGAAATACCTTGAAGAATTTTTACACCTCTCTTTGGGAAGTGAGATATAAATTCATCTAAATCCGGTTTGAAGATTACAGCTAATTTAACCTCCGATTCTGCAATTGCGGAAGCCGATCGTTTTTCATCATCGACAAGAGCTAATTCACCAAAGAAATCACCTGATTTGAATTTGGCCAGTGAAATTGTTTCTGCTGAATCCAATTTTCTTTCAATCCTAACTTCGCCTTCACGAATTACGTATAACCCTATTCCAGGGTCACCCTGGTGAAAAATATATTCATGTGCAACATAACTTCGGTTGTGGATGATGTTAAACAGCATCGAAAAATCTCGTTTAGATAATTGCGCAAACAACGGAATAGCTTGAAGTATTTCCTGCAAATCGGTTTTATCCGTGGGCGGTTTAAACAAATTTGCCCAAAAACTGCTTCGGATAACTTTTTGATTTTCTTTCATAATTCACTCGTCATTTAATTGAAAATTCCGATTTCTGCAACACGCCACAATTTTTGGCAAGGAAATTTATTTTCATACAATGCTCTTCCAACAATAACAGAGTCAATTCCAATAGGTATTAAATTTTGAATGTCCATAAGCTCATCTTTGTTTCTTACTCCGCCTGATACTGTGACTTTCTTCTTTGATATAATTGCAACCTCCGAACAAAGCTGAATATTCGGTCCGCCAAGAACTCCGTTTCTTAATACATCTGTAACTATAAATCTTTCGATACCCATTTCAGACATGTTAATTACATAATCTTTGTAATTAATTCCTGTCTTAATTCTTCTTCCTTTAATTATAATCTCGTCATTTATAATATCAAGAGATAAAACGATCTTTGTGGGTCCGAACAGCTCAAAAACTTTTTTAAATTCTTCTAAATTTGAAATAGGCATTGTTCCTAAAGCTAATCTACAGATTCCTGTATCCATGATCGCTTTAGCGTCATCTAAATTTCGAATACCGCCGGCAAACTCGACAGGTATAACAACCGATGAGCACATCTGTTCAACTATTTTAAAGTTTTGGTGAGAGTAATCATGAGCGCCGTCAAAATCAACTACATGAAGCATCTTAGCATTTTCAGCTCGCCAGATTTTAGCCATCTCAACCGGATCGCTTCCATACTCCTGAGAATCTAGCTCTGGAATACCCTGCACAACCCGGACGGTCTTGCCATTTTTAATATCAATGGAAGGAATTACTAATAAATAGCGCATGATATCTTTTGTTTAATATTTAACTCAAATCAAAATTAAGTAAATAAGTCGTAAAAATAAACTTAGGGTAAACCTAACCAATTAAGGTAGTGATCAGTGCTTTTGCTTTCAGATAAATCTTTTAACTTCTGAAGATAAGCTTTTCGAATACCTTCCGGTTTTTTTAAACGTTGTATTACTCAGTTGTTTCTGTATTATCTCAAAAGAGAGTTCACTTCAAATAAAAGAATTACTTGGTCACGAAGATTTAGCTACCACACAAATTTATAGTCATCTGCAGAAGCAAAATCTAAGAGATGCAATAAATTTACTTTAATATATGTTCCTGAAAACACCTAAAATTTGCAGATATCACAAAAAAACACTATTATTCAATTGTTCAATTGAATAATAAATAACAAAATATTATGACTGGTAGAGAATTCAAAGACCTCACGTTTGAGCACTTCGCTAAAATAGCAAATGCCTTTTCAAGTCCCAAAAGACTTGAAATAATAGACCTTCTTTCTCAAGGAGAAAAGGATGTTGATACTTTGACTAAAGAAACAAATATGAATTTTGCTAATACTTCAAGACATCTTCAGCTTCTGAAATCTGTAAACATTGTTAAGAGTAGGAAAGAAGGTATCCGCGTTATTTATTCTGTATCAACCGATGAAGTGATCGTTTATTGGAAAAACTTACAGAACTTAGCCGAAAAAACAGTTGCTGAGTTAAGAGATATTGCTAAATCTTTCATGGATCAGAGATTGGTGCTTGAGCCAATCTCAGCATCGGAACTGCTTTCAAAAATTCACGATGCTGATATTGTTGTAATAGATGTGCGACCCAAAGAAGAATTTCTCAACGGGCACATTCTCGGAGCTGTATCTATTCCTTTAGCAGAATTAAATGATAAAATTAAAGATCTACCTGTCGACAAAGAGATTGTTGCTTATTGTAGAGGGAAATATTGCGTGCTTGCTGCTGAAGCATCAAAATTGTTAAGCTCAAAAGGATTCAAAACCACAATCCTTAAAGATGATGTTAATTCCTGGCGTTTTGCAGGTCTTGAAGTTGAGAGATAGTTTCTATGGATAATCAAATAAACAAATTAATTAGCGATCTTTTTTCCGATCCATCTTACATAGAAATACTTTGCTCTATTTATGAAAATGAAGTTACTTCATCTTCTATTGCAAAATTGGTAGAGCTTGATGAAAATGAAGTTATTCAAAAATTAGATGCGCTTATGGAGAATAACTTGGTCTGCTGAAGGGGTGAAAAACTATTCTATGTTTACTCATTAGCAAATCCAAAGATGTGCGATTCGATTCTTAATCTAAAAGATTCTTTTAACAGCATTCCCGGATTCAATGATTAATGCTTTCAAAAACAAAACAATAAATAGGAGTTTATATGTATAAATCAACAATTTTAATTCTCGGCGGCGGGGTAGGCGGAATAGTTACAGCTAATCATCTTAGAAAAAATCTGCCTGAAGATTATAAAATTATTCTTATCGAAAAGAACAAAGAGCATTCCCTGGCAGCGTCGTATCTCTGGTTACTGGTGGATAAACGAACTCCTTCTCAAATCTCCTCTCCATTAAAAATGTTGGTTTCAATCGGCGTAGAAATTATTTATGAAGACATCCAAAAGATAAATGCAGAAGAAAAATTTGTATCGTTGTCAAATCGTAATATCAAATTCGATTATTTAGTCATCTCCTTAGGCGCTGATTTAGAAAACGTAGAGCTTCAAAAGGACTCAAAAGGAACTGATGTATATTCTTTTTATACTCTCGAGAACTCAATAAAACTTCGAGATAGATTAAAAAATTTCAAAGGCGGTAAGATTGTAGTAATGGTTTCATCACTACCATACAAATGTCCCGGGGCACCTTTTGAAGCTGCAATGTTGATTTCCGATTACTACAAAAAGAAATCGGCTAATGCCGAAGCAAGTATATTTACTCCCGAACCTCAACCGCTCCCTGTAGCCGGTCCGCAATTAGGACAGGCTGTTATTGATCTTCTAACTTCAAAGCAAATTAATTTTTATCCACACCATAAAATCGTTACTGTTGATACATTAAATAAAGAATTACTATTTGAAAACAAGAATTCTTATGCCTACGATTTGCTGATTACTATTCCAAATCATAAAGCGCCAAATGTAGTTATTGAATCCGGATTGACTAACGAATCCGGCCTGCCTGCCGGACAGGCAGGCTGGATTCCGGTTGACAGAAATACCCTGGAGACAAAATTTGAAAATGTTTTTGCAATAGGCGACGTAACAACAATTCAGCTTCCTGGAAGATGGAATCCTGATAGACCTATGAATCTTCCTAAAGCCGGCGTCTTTGCGCATTCACAAGCTATTTTTGTATCGGATATTATTTCTGCACGGCTTCTTAATAAAAAACATCCTAAGGATTTTTGTGCTGATGGTTTTTGTATGCTCGAAGCCGGAGAAGAATTAGCCGGTTTTGCTTACGGTAATTTTTACGGTGAACCGAATCCTGATGTTAAATTAAAACAGCTTGGAAAAATTTGGCACATTTCAAAAGTTCTGTTTGAGAAATGGTGGTTAGCGCCTATTGGTTTTACTAAAGAACTCTACAAACAATTAATGACAATCGGGTCAAAACTTTTTGGTGTTCAAATAAAACTTTAAGATTTTGAAAGTAATATTACAGACTTATTTGAAAGAATAAAGAAAGGAATAAAAAATGAGAGTCAAAGTATCAACCATCTTAGTGATAATCATATTGGGAGGATTTGCACAAAAGGTTTTCTCTTATCCGCCGGCAGTCGGAATCTTAGGGAATGCAAAATCTTGTATGTCCTGCCATGTAAATAACGGACCCTGGTCGGATGAGAATAAAACAATAATCGACATACTTGATAAAGAAACAATGAAGTCCTTGCGCCGGTCGAACGGTACCTTCCTTATTGAAGTAAAACGCGGAGAGCAAAAAACTGTTCTTACAGTTATTGGGCGAACAAAAGATGATAACTTGCCCGCTCCATTTAGGAATGCATGGACTTATGTTGACTCCTCAATGATTGGGACAAACTCGATTTCGAAATTTGTTCCGGGCTGGGCTGTGAATCTTCAAATGGCTTGCCGGTTGGTTGGTGATAAACTAATGGGGTTCGAGGATGC
>MHAR01000043.1 GCA_001803045.1 Ignavibacteria bacterium RIFOXYB12_FULL_35_14
AGGATGCGATGAGCCGACATCGAGGTGCCAAACCTTACCGTCGATATGAACTCTTGGGTAAGATCAGCCTGTTATCCCCGGCGTACCTTTTATCCTTTGAGCGACGGCACTTCCACTCGCTACCGTCGGATCACTAAGTCCTGCTTTCGCACCTGCTCGACTTGTAAGTCTCGCAGTCAAGCTCCCTTTTGCCTTTACACTCGCCGCATGATTACCAACCATGCTGAGGGAACCTTTGAGAGCCTCCGTTACATTTTAGGCATTATGTTTTCCTGTCAACTTGTCTGCTTCTTCTGCAGACCGGAATTTTGTAGTGCATTGATGTATGAACATAAGGAAAAACTATTTCAAGAAATCGTTCGTATGATTTCCCGGAAATGTAAATCTGAAGTCCATCTTTCTGTTTGCGAACGCTTGCTTCGAGGTCGAAGTAATTTTGCAAACATTTTATCAACCGCTGCACATCTCTTTTAACAAAATACTGGGTGTTGAAAATAACACCTTTTGATTCATGTGATTTGATTGAACCATCATCCATAAACCAGTAAGCAACTGATTTATTAGTAAGATAATGATGAATTAATTTCGGAACACATTTATTCTTGCCATCATAGAATTGATGTGCATAGAAGCGAAACGCACCATGGCTTACAGTCTGAAACCATATATTATTATGAGTTTTATCCTGCTTTATTTGAGGAGGGGTTAGAACCCACTCTCTAAAAATTTCATACAGATGATTTGCATACAATCTATGTTTAATGCTGTATTCAAATTTTGCTCTGTATGTTTTGCCATCATTTTGTGTTTCTAAATGAGCATCTCCGAGAAGTAATCCAACTAGAACCTCACGCTGTTCATCACTTAACTTCAATGATGATTTAGTTCTTTCAATTTTACGTGAATGCATGTTAGTTTTAAGAGTTTATATATTGTTGACTTTGGAATCCCGATCAAATCGGAACTTCATATCGCTATGAAGATCAGACTATATCATCCCCCGAAATTGGGGGTCCGGCGTATAGTCGTTGAGGGGTCCGCCGACGGCAGACTTCCCTGCTGATTGTCCGCACTGTTGAAGTTTTACTGCCTCAATATAATTGAGACGAGTCCCAACAGATTCTACATCACTAAATTCTTACTATGAAGGATTTGTGAACGGATGTTCCAGCATACAGCCAGATTATGAAACGCATGTTACCATGCGAACGCCCCTCATTTATAATGCGGTCGAGGCGACCGCCCCAGTCAAACTACCCGCCTAACACTGTTCCTAATCCAGATTCATGGATCGAGGTTAGAATCCAAATAAAACAAGGGTGGTATTTCAATGTTGGCTCCACCGAAACTAGCGTCCCGGTTTCAAAGCCTCCCACCTATGCTACACATGCTTTATCCGAACCCAATATTAGGGTGCAGTAAAGGTGCACGGGGTCTTTCCGTCCATATGCGGGTAACCGGCGTCTTCACCGGTACCACAATTTCACCGAGCCCGTGGTTGAGACAGTGCCCAAATCGTTACACCATTCGTGCAGGTCGGAACTTACCCGACAAGGAATTTCGCTACCTTAGGACCGTTATAGTTACGGCCGCCGTTTACTGGGGCTTCGATTCAATGCTTCTCTTGCGATGACATCTCCTCTTAACCTTCCAGCACCGGGCAGGTGTCAGTCCCTATACATCGTCTTGATTGACTTCGCAGAGACATGTGTTTTTGTTAAACAGTCGCTTGGGCCTTTTCACTGCGGCCCCATTCAGCTACATCCGCAAGGATTTCACTTACTAGGGGCACCCCTTTTCCCGAAGTTACGGGGTTAATTTGCCGAGTTCCTTAACCACGGCTCACTCGAGCACCTAAGAATACTCTTCCCATCTACCTGTGTCGGTTTACGGTACGATCTGATAAATTTCTTACATACGAAGTTTTTCTCGGCAGTATGATTACGGTTAGTTTATTGGCAAAGCCATCCCGTTCACGTCTCGGTCTTAAAGAGATGCGGATTTGCCTGCATCTCAAACCTACACGCTTAGACCACCTAATCCAACAGGTGGCTAACCTTCACTCCTGCGTCACTCCTTATGTTCAAACGAAATTTACCAGGTACAGGAATATTAACCTGTTTTCCATCGCCTACGCCTTTCAGCCTCGGCTTAGGAATCGACTAACCCTGAGATGACTAACATTGCTCAGGAAACCTTAGATTTTCGGTGGATCGATTTTTCATCGATCTTATCGTTACTTATGCCAACATTTGCTTTTCTATAAACTCCAGCATGTCTCGCAACACACCTTCAATGCATATAGAATGTTCCTCTACCTCCCGCCATAGGCGGGACCATAACGTCGGTAAGTAGTTTAAGTCCCGGAAATTGTCGACGCTCGATCGCTTGACTAGTGAGCTATTACGCACTCTTTAAATGAATGGCTGCTTCTAAGCCAACATCCTAGTTGTCTGAGCAATTGAACATCCTTTCTCTGTTAACTACTATTTAGGGACCTTAGTTGTTGGTCTGGGTTGTTTCCCTTTTGGCAATGAAGCTTATCCCCCACTGCCTGACTCCCGAGAAACATGTAAACGGAATTCGGAGTTTGTCTGGGTTTGGTACCGTTGTGACAGCCCTAGCCCAATCAGTGCTCTACCTCCGTTACACTATATACTCGAGGCTAGCCCTAAAGCTATTTCGAGGAATACGAGCTATTTCCGAGTTTGATTGGTCTTTCGCTCCTACCCTTACCTCATCCAAGCGGTTTTCAACCCACACTAGTTCGGACCTCCATGAGGTTTTACCCTCACTTCATCCTGGACAAGGGTAGATCACTCGGTTTCGCGTCTACCGCATGTAACTAAAACGCCCATTTAGGACTCGCTTTCGCTATGGCTACTGGCCTAAAGCCTTTAACCTTGCCACACACGAGTAACTCGTTGGCTCATTATCCAGAAGGCACGCTGTCATCCCGATAAATCGGGACTCCAACCGTTTGTAAGCATACGGTTTCAGGTACTATTTCACTCTCCTACTAGGAGTTCTTTTCACCTTTCCCTCACGGTACTGATTCACTATCGGTTACGAGAGAGTATTTAGTCTTAGGAGATGGTTCTCCCGGATTTTCACAGACTTCCACTTACTCCGTGATACTTGGGAATACATCCCAGAGAGTTATACTATTTTCACTTACAGGACTATCACCTTCTATGGTTGAACTTTCCAGAACATTTAGTTAATAGTATAATTTTTTACTCTCCGACTTATTAGCAATTCAGCCAGAATATATCCCACAACACCTCTAACACAACGGTTGCTTCCTTTAACATGTTAGAAGGTTTAGACTGTTTCCTTTTCGCTCGCCGCTACTAAGGAAATCACTATTGTTTTCTCTTCCTCCGGGTACTGAGATGTTTCAGTTCCCCGGGTTGTCTTCATACACCCTATGTATTCAGGTGAAGATGTCATGACATTACTCATGACGGGTTGCCCCATTAGGAAATCCCCGGGTATTAGGTTATTTCCACCTATCCGAGGCTTATCGCAGGTAATCGCGTCCTTCATCGACTTCTCGTACCAAGGCATCCACCGTATGCCCTTAATAACTTAACCAAATTTTTATTCACAGATAAATTTGCGCTACGTTTATTTTTTTTTGGCTCAGTATCCGTCAATTGACGGATTACTCTTTCAATCTTTCAAAGAACAATCACCCGAAATGCGGGATTTGTGGAGCTAATCGGGATCGAACCGATAACCTCCGCCTTGCAAGGGCGGCGCTCTCCCAGTTGAGCTATAGCCCCAAAAACAAAAATGTTTTTGGGTTTGGCTTCATAAAAAAGCACACCCATGAATAAGTGGGCCTGAGTAGAGTTGAACTACTGACCTCACGCTTATCAGGCGTGCGCTCTAACCATCTGAGCTACAGGCCCAGTTCTTATTTTATAAATAAAAAGAACTATTACCCTCGAGCCATAGCTCAAGCACAATAAATAAAAGAGTGAGCGATTTCCAGTCTAATGGTTTTAGATTACTCTTAGAAAGGAGGTGATCCAGCCGCACCTTCCGGTACGGCTACCTTGTTACGACTTAGCCCCAGTCACCGGTTTTACCTTAAACAGCTCCCTCCCCAATGGGGTTAGGACACTGGCTTTGGGTACTCCCGGCTTCCATGGCTTGACGGGCGGTGTGTACAAGGCCCGGGAACGTATTCACCGCGGCGTGCTGATCCGCGATTACTAGCAATTCCAACTTCATGGAGTCGAGTTGCAGACTCCAATCCGAACTGGGGGTGCTTTTAAGGGATTGGCTCAACTTTGCAGTTTAGCAACCCGTTGTAACACCCATTGTAGCACGTGTGTAGCCCTAGGCGTAAGGGCCATGCGGACTTGACGTCATCCCCACCTTCCTCACTACTTGCGTAGGCAGTCCTATTAGAGTGCTCAGCATTACCTGATGGCAACTAATAGTAAGGGTTGCGCTCGTTGCGGGACTTAACCCAACACCTCACGGCACGAGCTGACGACAGCCATGCAGCACCTGTACAAGTGCCCTTGCGGGAGGGCTGCTTTCACAACCTGTCACTTGCTTTTCAAGCCTAGGTAAGGTTCTTCGCGTTGCATCGAATTAAACCACATGCTCCACTGCTTGTGCGGGCCCCCGTCAATTCCTTTGAGTTTC
The DNA here is from genome assembly GCA_001803045.1 of Ignavibacteria bacterium RIFOXYB12_FULL_35_14. GTDB lineage: Bacteria > Bacteroidota > Ignavibacteria > Ignavibacteriales > Ignavibacteriaceae > XYD12-FULL-36-8. The sequence goes on from MHAR01000043.1 coordinate 4,666, forward strand.
AACCTTGCGATCGTACTCCCCAGGTGGAATACTTAATGCGTTAGCTTCGGCACTGATCCTAATGGGACCAACACCAAGTATTCATCGTTTACAGCGTGGACTACCAGGGTATCTAATCCTGTTTGCTCCCCACGCTTTCGCGCCTAAGTGTCAGTTACGGACCAAGAGACCGCCTTCGCAACTGGTGTTCTTCCAGATATCTACGTATTTCACTACTACACCTGGAATTCCGTCTCTCTCTTCCGCACTCAAGACTTGAAGTATTAAAGGCAGTTCTGCAGTTAAGCCACAGGATTTCACCTCTAACTATCAAGCCCACCTGCGCGCCCTTTACACCCAGTAAATCCGGACAACGCTTGCCCCCTACGTATTACCGCGGCTGCTGGCACGTAGTTAGCCGGGGCTTTCTCTGAGGGTACAGTCAAGTTCCGATGCAATCGGAATTATTCTTCCCCTCTAACAGGAGTTTACAACCTTACGGCATTCATCCTCCACGCGGCGTTGCTGGGTCACCCTTGCGGGCATTGCCCAATATTCCTCACTGCTGCCTCCCGTAGGAGTCTGGACCGTGTCTCAGTTCCAGTGTGGCTGATCATCCTCTCAGACCAGCTACTGATCGTAGCCTTGGTGGGCCGTTACCTCACCAACTAGCTAATCAGACGCAAGCTCATCCTTAGACATCGAAACTTTAACAACATCACCATGCGGTGCCGCTGCATTACCTGGTATTAGCCACGATTTCTCGAAGTTATTCCAGATCTAAGGGTAGATTGCTTACGTGTTACTCACCCGTGCGCCACTTTAATCAAGATATTGCTACCTCTTTCTCGTAGACTTGCATGTGTTAAGCACGCCGCCAGCGTTCGTCCTGAGCCAGGATCAAACTCTCCGTAGTAGAGTTTAATTTGTTTGTAATCTTGGCGATTAGACGCTTGATTGAAACCATTTAACTGACTGGTTAAATGCACTCACTCTTTCAAAGAACAAAATTTATATCTTCTATAAAGAAGGGCTTCAAATTTACTGTGTATCTAATTTAATGTCAAGAGTACTAGTAAATTTTTAAAAAACTTTTTTAAGAATTTTAATAATCCAAACTAAACCTTGTTAAGAAGTAACTTGGTTAAGTAAAAATAGAAACGAGTGTTTTATTTTCCAGCTTGAATAAACAATAAAACAACGGTAGCAATTCCACCTAGAATTGTTGCAATACGGGCAGCTTGATCTACGTGATCCCAAAATGTTCTAACTGGTTTCTTTGATACCCAAATATAATCCCCAGGTTCTATCTCAACATTTTTTTCTTCAATTTCATCTGCCGAAATCCACGTACGAGTTTTACCTTTAATGATATAAACATCTCCAGATGCAGTTTCGCCAAGTCCCCCAACCTTATCCAAATAGAAATCATAAGCTCTGCCAATTTCATATTTTACATACGCTGGCTGGTTGACCTGTCCGTAAACATAAACAAGATCGATTTTAGACGGTGTGTAAATTATATCGCCATCCTTAAGGATAAATAGAGTATCCGATAAATCTTCCAATTTGGTGAAGTCAACGTTAGCATTTCCACGTAAAAATCTTAACTTCTCATCAATTAGGAAATGAAGTGAATCTTCACTAATTAGTGTTGACATTCTCAGCATTAAAAGCCGCTCTATATCCTCAGAAAAAGCAATTGATTTAAATACATTAACTCCTCTTAGAACTTGAGCATTACTTAAATCAGCATTATTAGTAAAGCCCCCGGCTTTATCCACTACTTCCTTTAAAGTTGTATGTTCTTTTTTTATTGGAATAAATCCAGGCATCATAAATTCGCCAAGGGTTAATACCTTGAAGTCTTTTCTTTGGGTTTCATCAGCTAAAACTCTAATTCTATCTCCTCTTTTTAATATAAAATCAGAATTAATATCTACAATTATACTTTCCATTTTTTCGCCATCGTAACTAAGTCTAGAGATTTCCACTTGATCTACATTCTCATAAGCACGATTTATTCCATCAGCAAGAAAAAGTGCATCGGAAAGTTTATCACCATCAAAAAAGTGGTATTTTCCCTCAGTGTTAATTGCACCCGAAATAGTAAAAAAGTTCCTTTCGATGTCGGTTGCTGGAAAGATAAGAACATCATCATTCTTCAAGTAGGGGTTCAAATCAAAATTACCCGTCTTTCTAAATCTTATAAGATCAATCTTTAACTGTTCACCATTTTTTCTCTTCAATAAAATATTTCTGAGAGAATACAATTGAAATTGGCTTTTTACATTGCTGATTTGTTCTTGTGAAGGCGATGAACCAACTGATAAAGCAAATGCTTTATCATACATTCTCGATACAAATTGATCAATTCGCTCATTTACAGAAGCAGAATAACTTCCGGTAATGGGAAAATTCCCTCCGATCGAAACACTGATTAAGGAGGCGCTTGCAAGCAGATCAGACATTGAACTCTTCTCTGTTTGTGAGAATGAAACAAAACTTACAATTAGAGCTGTAACTAAAATTCTTACTATCATTTTCTTTATTTTTCTATCTGGTTATATATTGCATTTCATAATATTTCTGATATTCGCCGGAAATTATTCTTTTCCACCAGCTTTCATTCTTCAAATACCAATCTATTGTATCTGTGATCGCGTTTTCAAAAGTGTACGATGGTGTCCATCCCAATTCATTTTTAATTTTCGATGAATCAATTGCATACCTTCTATCATGTCCAGGCCTATCTTTAACATATTGAATAAGCTCTTCACTTTTTTTCATATAACTGAGAATCAACTTAATAATTTTTATGTTAGGCATTTCATTGCTTGCACCAATATTATATACTTCTCCAACTTTTCCTTTTTCAAATACCAGTTCAACAGCTTTGTTATGATCAATAACATAAATCCAATCTCTAACATAAAGTCCATCTCCGTAAACAGGGAGCTTTTTATTATTAATTGAATTTATAATCATCAATGGAATTAATTTTTCGGGAAATTGATAAGGACCATAATTATTGGAGCACCGGGTAATTAAGACCGGCATTCCATAAGTATGATAAAACGACATCACCATCACATCTGCGGCAGCTTTGCTTGATGAATAGGGGCTATTTGGTGAAAGCGGTGTCTTCTCTGTAAAAAGACCTTCACTTCCAAGACTGCCATATACTTCATCAGTAGAAATTTGCAGGAATCGTTCAACTTCAAACTTACGAGCAACTTCAAGCAGCACATTTGTTCCCATTACATTTGTTCTATAAAATATTTCAGAACCTAGTATGCTTCTATCAACATGTGATTCGGCAGCAAAATGGATTACATATTTGATTTTATATTTTTCAAAAATATAATGAACTAATTCAAAATTAGTTATATCGCCTTTTATAAAATGATAATTTTTCTTTCTCTCGGACGGAATAAGATTTTCTAAGTTCCCTGCATAAGTAAGCTTGTCAAGATTGACTATGTTATAATCATCCCTTTTATCAAGAATGTAATTGATAAAATTACTTCCTATAAAACCGGCACCGCCTGTAACCAATATGTTCCTCATTATGCCTAATCTATTCAGAATGAAAAAAATCCGAAAAATATTCCGGATTGAATGAAAAAACTATTCCCGTTTAATTTTGAAGGAACATTTGATAATTCTTTATCGTTATCAACTTTCCAAGTATTGCCGACTGCCAATTGATATCCGCAGCCCAACCTAAATGAAATGAATCTGTAAAATGGAATATCGATATTTATCATTGGAGTTAATAAGAAAAAACCATTGCTAAGTCTTCTACTTATATTTGGTGACGATGAGGATGCTGTGGAAACTTCCAACCACAAACTTTGCCAATCATAATTTCCTTTATTTCTATACAAATCAACTTGAATGCTTCCGCCGCCAATAACTGAGCCAACAGAAACCGCTATATTCTTAATGAAAGGCAGCGTGTATTCAACTGTTAATCCGCCACCGCTGATCTGGTAGATTGTTTCTCTTTCAAATCCATCTAATAAGGACGATGCTGAAGTACGGCCTCCGAAGCCCATACCACCAATTCTTAAGTTAGGAACAAATCCTATATAAACAAATCCGGCTCCACCTGAAGTGTAAAATCCACTTTTGCTAAGTTGTCCTGATCCAAAAGAAACAAGTTGTTTATTATACTCATCGAGATTAACAAAAATCCATCCGGGCGTGTAACCACCGCCGCCGCCAAATGGAGCATCGAAATATTTTTTATCTTGTGCAAAAAGACTACAAGATAAGATCATGATTATTAAGAATAATTTTGGTTTCATTTATCACCGTAAAAGGTTTGCAACATTATTAAACGGAGGCGTAAAAATAAAAATAATTTAATGAAAGATAAACATACCCCGTTTCTAAACAAACCATCTGCTGTAAGCTGAGAACTTGGATTTGTAAGTATCAATGTAATTTAGCAAAAGTTTTTCATTCCAGATATTCTACTTCCATGCTATAATTCCACTTATCAAAATATAAATTACCACCTCTCCATTCTACTTCGCCTCTCTGAAAATCAACAGTTTCACTTCGTGGATAAGTTTTAGCTGGAAAAAGTGGTTTTGAATAATCATCATTCACAATTAATCTGTATGCATCTATTCCGCCAAGATAAAAAAATTGATTTGATTCATCTAAATAATTTTTGATTCCGAAACTTTGATCAACTGGTAACCAGCCATATTGATCTACATAAATTTCACACCAATCATGCAGATTTATTTCAGCGGGATGCATCATCCAGCCGCTTTGCCATTTTGCAGGAATTCCATTGTATCTGCACAAAGTCATAAAAACGAGAGTCTGAATTCCGCAGTCACCATGTTTATTCTCCAAAGCGTACTCCGGAATATTAGAAATTGTAGAATATTCTCTTGCACTTGCCCAAGGAGTATTTATATCAACCCAAGTAAAAATCTTTTTAAGCATTTGGACATGGTCTTTTTCTTCACCGATTATTTGAGTAGAAAGATTTTTTATCCGATCGCTAAAAACAATATGAGGAAATTCTTCTTTGGTGTATTCCGAAAATATTTCCGGGTTCCCATTGAATGTAACATCCTCAATGCCATCAAACAGATTAACAAACTCCGCCTTACTCATATAATTTAAATCCATCTCAAATTTTGTGGGTTTGTCTTTTTCAGACTTTGATTCAAGATAAATTGTCCTCTGGAGATTTTTATTATCTGCAATGATGTATTCATTTTTATTAATACTTAGAAGTTTGATTTCAGTTTGACGCAGATTAGATTCTCGCGGATACGGCAACCAGCATCGAATTATTTCACCATGAGGGACAACATTTGGCTTTACAGTTAAAGTATATTTTATTTTCATTTTTACTGGGAGCAAATATCTTTCCCCGCTTTCTTTTGCTGCTTCTACAACTCTTGGAATGTAACTTACTAAAAATAAATCCAAGTTATCAGATTTTATTACTTCATTATCCGCTTTATGTTTTTTTGCATCTTTGTTTACCCTGAACAAATTTGCAACTGAATTATTGAAGTATTTTTTCTCGCCATCAATTATTTTCATTTCCAAAGACTTATCATCTTCCCAATTCTGCATCATTGCATCTGTTAGGTCCGGATAATACTTTTTCAAATCCTTCATCACTTCTTCGCGAGTTCTTCTAAAGTCTTTTCGAATTCTATCCATCAGTTCAATTTGAAACTTCAGATCGTACTTTTCAAGTTCAGATAGGTTTTTATCAAACAACTTATTTTCTATTAAACTTTGAGCTTGCGTAAAGTTTCCTAAATTGATTTGTTCATTTGTTTCAGGATATTTTGTTTGAGTGTGAATATAAACCGTAACGACAATAACAATAAAAATTATTTTACTCATAATTTTTTTATTCATCTTTGTTTTAATTTTGAAGTAGTGCAAATATAGCAATCCGACGGTATCTAAATAAATAGCATAACCAATGTTATGGTTCAATAAACTCGTAAATGGGAACATTAAAATGAAATTGAAAGAATTAAACAATCTATCTCTCAAGAAAAGGAAATATATTATTGGTTTGATGTCCGGAACATCTGTTGATGGTGTTGATGTTGTGTTAACTAATATCAATGGAAACGGGATTAAAACAAGGATAAAACAACTTGGATTCATAACCTATCCTTTCCCAAAGCAGATGCAAGAGATGATTCTCCGCAACGCTGAAACAAACAGTGGTAATGTAACTGAAATCTGTAAGCTTAATTTTTTAATTGCAAGAGTGTACGTCAATGCGATCAAAACATTATGCCGTAAAATTAAATTTCCACTAAATAATATTGATCTAATTGGCTCGCATGGACAAACAATCCATCATTTGCCAATAAAGGATAAGTTATTCGGTTACAATAGCAGCAGTACTTTGCAAATTGGTGATCCGAGCGTGATTGCAAAACTCACTGGAATGTTAACAGTGGGCGATTTCAGAGTTGGAGATGTTGCTTTGGGCGGTCAGGGTGCACCGCTCGTCCCTTACTTTGATTATATCATATTTCATTCAAAAGAAAAAAACAGAGCGTTACTAAACATTGGCGGGATATCAAACATCACCATATTGAATAAAAAATTTAAAGTTGATGATGTTATAGCATTCGATACAGGACCGGGAAATATGCTTATCGATTATCTCTCAAAGCAATTCTTTGATAAAGATTATGATAAAGATGGAAAAATCGCAAAGCGAGGCAAACTTAATTCGGAAGTATTTGATTTTCTAAGAAAGAATGACACATTCGTTGAGCGTAAACCACCAAAGTCCACCGGACGAGAATATTACGGACAAAATTTTCTTAACACACTTATCAAGAGATTTAAGAATATCCCACAAGAAAATATTATTAGAACTGTAACACAATTTACTGCTTACAGTGTTTTTCGCAACTATGAAAAATTCATTCACAAAGAAACTAAGATTGAAGAGTTGATTATCAGTGGAGGAGGTGCGAGGAACCCAATCATTGTTGATGATTTGAAAAATTATTTTGGAAAACTAGTTTCAGTTAAAAATGTCGAAAGCATGGGAATTTCTTCCGATGCTAAGGAGGCAATTTGTTTTGCTGTATTAGTCAACGAAACAATTTCCGGAAATGAAACCAATATTCCGCGGGTCACGGGTGCAAGTAGAAAAACTATTCTAGGGAAAATCTGCTTGCCATGAAAATTCTAACTACGGGCGAATGTGGTTTTCTTGGGCAGTATCTGAATTTAGAGCTATCTAAAAACCATGAGATTGTTACTCTATATCATCAACATAAAAGAAACTGCGCTGAGTATAAAAACTTTCAAATAGACATTTGTAATTACGAAAACTTGAAAAAAGTATTCGATGATTTCAAACCAAATGTTGTTGTTCATACTGCTTCAATCTCAACACCACAAAAAGCGGAAGCACTTCCAACCAAGATCGTTTATGAAACGAATGTCGCAGCAACAAAAGTCATAGCTGAAGTTTGTGCACAACACAACTCAAAACTAATTTACACATCCACCGATTTGGTTTATGCCGGTTACCGTGGTTCATATTTAAAGGAAGATGCCAAGCTAATTCCAATCTCTATTTATGCAGAGACAAAATTAATGGGAGAAGAGAAAATAAAATCAACCTTTGATAACTACATCATTTTAAGAACTGCTTTGATGTTTGGATTTGGACTCAATGGCACTTCTTGTTTTTTTCATCAAATGTACGATAAACTGAAAGCCGGAGAAAGAGTAAGGGTGTTCTACGATCAATTCAGAAGCCCTTTATCGGTGTTAGAAGCAGCCAGAATAATTCATCATATTTGTGTATCAGATATAAAAGGAGAAATAATAAATTTTGGCGGAAGTGAAAGATTATCGAGATATGATTTGGCTTTAATGCTATGCAACCATGCAGGACTTGACGCAAACTTACTTGAAAAAACCACGATGTACGATTTACCGGATTTACCTCATGTTGCAGATGTTTCGATGAATATTGAAAAGTTAGAGTCGTTTGGTTTTAGATTAAAGAACACTCACCAAGCTGTGGCAGAGATACTTCATAATCGTTTCTTAACAAACCCAGTTTCTCAGTTTGAAAACTGATCACAGAGAAACTGGGTTTGTGCTCTGGGTTTGTAACGAAAAAATTTGAAATGTCGCATTAACTAGAAAATCTTATGTTAGGATATAAAAATCAAAGTGATTTCATGAAAAAAATTTTCCTTGTTATAATACTTTCCCCAAACATTTTTGCACAATTTATTTCCGGAACAGTGATAGATTCTATCGATCAAATCGCTGTTGCAAATGCACGAATTTCAATTACAAATTTGAATTCAGGATTTACCGATTCTACATTCACTAATTCTTCTGGAAACTGGAGCTATAATTTTGTAACTGGAATACATGATGATGATGTCTCCCCATCAGATTTTTCAATTGCCCAGAACTATCCTAATCCCTTCAATCCATCAACGACTATTGAATTCAACATTCCTAAGTCTAGTAATGTTCAAATCTTGATTCACGATATTCTCGGACAATTAATAGATTTACGCGAGCAATTTCTTAAAGCCGGGAATTATTCAATTAGATGGGTCGCAAATGGAAGCGCCGGAGTTTACTTCTATACAATTAAAACGGATAGAGAATCAGCCACCAATAAAATGATCTTGCTTGATGGTGGAAAAGGAACCGGTTTTTCGGAAATTATTCGCAGCGGTACAATCCCACAAAATACTTTTGAAAAATTACTATCAATTCAAACAGCCATAACTATTTCAAGGCTCGGCTACATTTCCGAATCAATTAACACAAGTATAGCCGGCGGTGAACATTTTAACACCGTTTTACGAACTGTACATCACAATTCTACACTGGTCGATCTTCACAACGATATACTCGAAGTTATGATTGTAGAACCATCATACCACTTAGGTACATTGCATACAACTCATCACACCGATATCCCTCGCATGCAGAAAGGCGGAGTTGATATTCAATTCTTTTCGGTTTGGGTAAGTCCAACACAATTCTCAGACAATTTGTATTATGATCAATCTCAAGTGATGATAAATATTCTTAATAATGAAATTGCTCTTAACTCGAATACAATTGGGCTTGCGAAAAATCCACAAGAAGCAATCGCGCTCAACAATACCGGAAAGATTGCAGCAGTAATTGGAGTCGAAGGCGGACATGCAATAGAAAATAGTATGGATAATCTTGTAAATCTCCACAACCAGGGTATGCGGTATTTGACAATCACATGGAATAATAGCACGAGTTGGGCAGTTTCAGCGCAAGATTCAAGATCAACGACAGTTGGATTATCAGAGTTCGGCAGATCAGTTATCAGAATGATGGATTCTCTTGGAATAATAATTGACATTTCTCATACAGGAATTAAAACTATTCAGGATATTCTACAAATTACAACCAATCCAATTGTTGCGACACATTCAGGAGTAAGAGCAATAAGAAATCATTATAGAAATCTTTACGACTCACAAATTATCGATATTGCAAATTCAGGTGGAGTAATTGGTGTGGTTTTTTATCCTCCATTTTTAACAACCGGCACTGCTTATATTGATAATGTAATTCAGCATATTGATTACATTAAAAATCTTGTTGGGATTGACTACGTTGCAATCGGTTCCGATTTTGATGGCATTGAAACTACGCCAGTAGGATTAGAAGATGTTTCCAAATTTCCAGCACTCACTTTAAAACTTTTAGAAAAAGGTTACACGCAGCAAGAAGTTGAAAAAATTTTGGGAGGAAATTTTATGAGAGTTTTTGAAAAGGTGTGCATGAGTAAAAAATTTGTAACCGCTAAGTAAGACTCATTTTTTAAAGTGAGTCTCACTTGTATCCATTTTACTGTGGTCTTAAAACAATTATCCCCGTATGCTTCTTAATTGCAGCCAAATATTCCGGCAGCGGTTTTTCTGAGAGTTGAACTTTTGAACCTGCTAACGGCGCATGTAAGAGATGGATACGACCATTAGCTTCTTTGACTGCAATTCCAACGTGACCAATATCTAATCCTTTAAGGTTAGTTGTTATTGCAATCAAATCCCCATCTTGGATTTTGCTCTCAATCTGTTCAACTTTTTCTTTAGGAATAAAATAGTACTTCCTTTTATTGATAGCTTTTTCTTGCTTAGCGATTGTTAGAATGAACGCAGGAGTGTCAGTCAAATGTTTGTACTTATCCGGATTTTTTGACATGAAGTAAACATTAAACTTAATCGGTTCGCCACCTACTTCTTCAGTTACATCTTTCACAATTCCCTTCTTACAATTATTGAAAATCCAATCGGAGAAATAATGTAACCGTGAAGGATAACCTTTTAACTTACCGTCCCGGTATCGAATGAACGTCAATTCTTTTTGATAATCATCAAAAGAAGTTTTATTAGCTCTAACACAGCGTGAGAGTGTAAGAGTATTTTCAAGAAATGTAGTGCAATCCAATCCCGTTAGATTAATAACAAGCTGTTCTTCTCCTTCCTTCTCAATTGCAAATGCTTCGTAATCGGTTCCTAAAAAACTTTTTCCGATTTCAGAAATGATTTCATTGATTGGCTTATCAGATAATTTTTTATCAACAGCCAATTCAAATTTAGAATTACAAACCTCCACATCCTTTTCAGTATAAATCTGTGCAAACGATGAGATGGAAAAACTTAATGCTGAAAAAATAATTCTAAACAATTTCATTTTATTTTTGACATTTTCCGCCAAAGACGGATCCGCCTCCGGCTGAGACTCATTTTCCTAAACTTTTTAATTTTGACTTTTGAATTTTTAATCCTAGATAATATCTTCTTCCGCTTCAACAGCAGTGTACTCAGCAATTTGTCGTGCATGAGCAAGATTTTCAAACCGTGCATACTCTTTAATGAACGCCAGCTTAACATCACCCGTGGGACCATTTCTTTGCTTGCTGATTATTATTTCCGCAGCACCTTTACAGGTTTCTTGAGTTCCGGGCCAAACTTCGAAACCATAAACTTCCGGTCTGTATAAAAATAAAACTACATCGGCATCCTGTTCAATAGAACCGGATTCACGGAGATGAGATAACATTGGTCTCTTATCTGATGTTGTTTCGACAACTCTATTTAACTGAGATAATGCAATAACTGGAATATTTAATTCCTTTGCTAGAGATTTTAGTGATCGCGATATGTGAGAAATTTCTCTTTCACGGCTTTCCGCATTTGCAGGTCCTTGCATAAGCTGGAGATAATCAATTACTATCATTCCAATATCTCTTTCAGCTTTCAATCTTCTTGCTTTTGCTCTTATCTCAAGTACTGATTGAGCAGGAGAATCATCAATATAAATTGGGGATTCAATGAGTTTATGCGCATTCTTACTTAATTTATTTCCTTCTTCAAGAGGCAACTTTCCAGTTCGGACTAAATGCGCATTCAATCTTCCTTCAGCACAAAGCAGGCGGATGACGAGCTGCATTGTTGACATTTCCAAACTAAACAAGCCTACCGGAATTTTATGATCAACTGCGGCATTGCGAGCAACAGAAAGCGCGAATGCCGTTTTACCCATGGATGGCCGAGCAGCAATAATAACTAAATCGGATTTTTGGAATCCGCCAAGTAAATCATCTAATTCATAAAATCCGGTGGGTACTGAAAATTTTCTGCTGGACTTCGAGTGCAATGCTTCGATGTATTCAAATGCCTCCCGGACAGCCTTATCCATTCCAATGTAGGATTTTTTAAGATGTGATTCGGTAATCGCAAATATTTTTCGCTCAGCTTCATCTAATAAATCAAACGCATCTTCATTACCCGAATAAGCAGTGCTTGCAATTTCATGAGCGCTAGAAATTAATCCGCGTAAGATTTCTTTCTCTAAAACTATTTTCGCGTGATATTGAACATTCGCAGCGGATGAAATATTCTGCGACATCTTGCTCAAGTAAACAGCACCGCCAATTTCCTCAACTTGATTTCTCTTTTTCAATTCTTCATAAACTGTCACAGTATCAATCGGTTCACCGGCTTCAAAGAGAGATTGCATCGCCTCAAAAATCAAGCGATGTTCTTTGAGGTAAAAACTTTGTGGAGTTAAAAGTTCGATTGCTTTAGGCACTGCTTCCTTCTCAATCATCATTGCACCGAGGATTGATGCTTCTATTTCCGGTGCTGCCGGTGGTTTTATCCCGCTTTGCGGGACAGGAATAATTTGAGTTTTAACGTTATTTGTCTTATTAGTTTTGGCCATTGATAAGATGAAAGACCCCGAACAAGTCGGGGTTAAATTTTTGTTGCTTTTAATTACACTTGGAAAATAAAAAGTTTTTCCTAAGAATCAAATTAAGAAATATTAAAACTCTTTTGCCATTTCAATCATATCTTTTTCAAAATCTTCATACTTATGCCAATTTAATAAATACAGTAGATTAGAAGCGAAAATTTCCACTGAATCATTATCTAGATCGTAGAAAGAATTTGTATAATATTTATCAAAAGTTGGACTGTGCCAAGTTGCCAGTCTTCTGAATAAAGATACATTAGGTTCAATTAGATTTTTATCCCAATGGTGTGCCCATTGATTACGACCTATGAATATTATCAGACCAATGTGTAAGTCATCTATTTCCTTACCAATAATAAACTGACTAGCTTTTTTCATTTCAGGAATATCAAAATATGAATTTGGAATTTCCCTTTTTTTTGAAAATCTTTTTATGCCAGCAAATGCAAATTGAAGAATACTACCGCACAAAAATCTTTCTGAATAAAGATTATCCACGTATTCATCATCGCGTTTCAATCGTTCCTCAATTATAGGTTTAAGTTCTTCTCTTTGCTCTTCAGATGTGTAAACCAGTCTTGGTGGATATCTTAATAAATCCAAATAAGAATCTATTAATGAAAAGGTTTCAGCAACAGCTCGTTTAACTTTAACTAAGTAGTGTTCGATGTTTTGAATATCTTCCTTCACTTTAAATATCCATCTTCATTTGATTTTGCTTTTTCTTTCCTTTCAACTGCGCAGCTTTGAATTAATGTGATAAGTCTATGGTTCAATACCAAGAATAAGAAGTGGTACGGGTGGGTTATTTCGACCTTGGCGCATAACATTATAAACCTCGCCCTCAAAATATGCAACACCGGAGGACATTTGGGATTGCATATTCTTTGTGGCCAATATTTCAATTCCTAGATTTATTTTTCCGCCAGAATAAAAAAGCATATGTTTCACAAAAAGATCATATGCAACAAAAGAATATTTACCAAACTGAACTTCTACAGCTATTTTATCTTTTACAAAATCGGTCTGATTGTAAGAAAATATGGGATTATTCTCTCCATTTTTTATCAAATATTCTTTTTGATCTTTAGCGGACATCAGCAGTGATTTTTCCATTAATTCTCTGTTAAGAGTAATGTAATAGCTATATCTGCTTTCTTCCCACCCTCTTTTAGAAAATGCCATATCGAATGCTTTATTAATTTCGATTGGAATGTACAGGTCTAATCCTATTTTGTTTTTTTCTTTACTTTTTTTTGTTTTAAAGTTGTTAGCATTAATACTTTTAACAATATCCTTAATGTCTTTATAAAGATTATTGTAATGAACTATTAGATATTCTTCCCCGTTAAGATGGGAATATTTCTTAGCAATTTTCATCTACTGACTCACTGAAAGCCACTCCAATGGAATTTGAGCAACTTTGTCATTTTTTGATGGTTTATGAATAGGTTTATTAATTGGCCTGAATTTTAAATTTCCTTTTTTGAAGTCTTCAATGCGTGCTTGTGCAACATTACAATACTTCTCTTCCTTTTCAATTCCAACTGAATTTCTACCATTTTTCAGGGAGGCAATAATAGTAGAACCGACACCTGCGAATGGATCTAATACCCAACTATCTCCATTAGTAAGAGCTAAAATGCATCTTTCTACCAACTCGATAGGAAATTGACATTGATGTATTGTTTTCTCAGGATGATTACTCTTTACATTGGGGATATCCCACAGTAAGCTTTCCCAATCCTGAAGGACGAATTCCCATATATCTGAAGGGTTTTTTCCCTTTGGATTTCCTGAAATTTGACCCTTTTTAGGACCTTTAAAATACCTCTTGCCAGGATATTTAGAAGGGATTCTGATATCATCCAAATTAAATATGTAATTATCAGACTTTGTAAACCAAAGAATAGTTTCATACCGACCGGATAATCTTTTACTGGCATGTAATCCGTGCCCAAAGTGCCAAATAATTCTGTTACGTAATTTTAGTTTAAACTTCTTGAATATTCCATAATAAAAAATATCGAGTGGAAATATTTCACCTTTCTCTACATAATTACCAATTTGCCAACAGATACTACCTTTTTTAGAAAGTACTCTGACTAATTGTTTAATAATTTCTTCCTGAGTTTCTAAATATTTTTCAATCGAACTTTTTACTTCATACTCTTTCCCCACATTATATGGGGGTGATGTGATGATTAAATCAAATTTTTCACCCTCCATCTTTTTCAACTCTTTTAATGAATCACCACGGATAATGTGATTTTTAATCTCTTGATCCATGTATCCAAACAATTTTTCTTTAACTTTTAATTTCAATTATCTATTGTTCCTATTTTTCTCACTTTAATTTACAAACAATAATAAAAAGATTCTCCATCAATCAATTACTATTTTCTTTGTTACATTTAGGTAATCGCCGAGGTGGAGTCTGTTCATAAACAACCAAATAAATTTTAACAAAAATAGATTTAATTGTTAAGGTTGGCAAGAAGTATTAGAGGAAAAGAAAGCGATTTGTTTTAAAAGCTCCTCATTTAGAGGAATTTAGGAAGGTAAGAATTATTTTACCTCATCGTACAATTTTCTAAATGCTTTCACATCTTCCCAGCATCCTCTTTTAAAATTAGGATTTCGCAGTAATGCTGCGGGATGGTAAGTAACCATGACTTTGGTATGATTAAACTCGAATATTTTACCTCTCATTTTACCAAGAGAATCTTTCTTCTTCAACAATGCCCCGGCAGCAACGAGTCCAAGACATAAAATTAATTTAGGTTTGATCAGCTCAATCTGCTTAACTAGATATGGTAAACAAGAATCCATCTCATTAGGCAGCGGTGTTCTATTTCCGGGAGGTCTGCACTTAACTATGTTGGCAATATAAACTTCCTGGCGAGTAAAGTTAATTGCTTTTAAAATATCATTAAGAAGCTGACCTGCTCTACCAACAAACGGTTCGCCTTGTTTATCCTCTTCTGCGCCGGGTCCTTCACCGATCAAAAGAACATCGGCTTTAGGATTTCCAACTCCAAATACAAATTTATTTCGTCCTTTGTGCAAATCACACTTAGTACAGTTGCAAATCAATCTGTTAAGATCATCCAGGGTTTGAGTCGTTTCCCAATTTTCCTTCGAATCCGCAAACAGTTCCGGCTCTTCATTTACTTTTTTAATGCTAACTTTTTCAGTTATTATTTCACTTTTGAATAGTTCGGATGTAAATAGTTCATCTCCAAAAATTTCTTTTTGATCTTTTAACGCTTTTACTACTTCTGAACGAACTGAGTTAGGCACTAATTATTTCCGACAAAATTTTATTCGCTGCTTGAAACTTGGACAGAAGCGGATACAATTTTTGTTTTCCTGTGTTATGAATTACAATTATTTTGTTTGTATCGTATTCAAACGCACTCTTTTTATCTCTTACCGAATTTATAACAATCATATCAAGATTTTTTGCTTTTAATTTTTTAACGGCATTGCTCTTTTCATTATCGGTTTCCAATGCAAAGCCAACTATTATCTTACCATCTTTTTTAATTGAAGCTAAAATATCATCCGTTCGAGTCAACTTGATTTCAGTGAGCTTATCTTCTTTTTTTATTTTTCTAGATTTGAGCGTCAATGGTCTAAAATCAGCAACAGCCGCAGCCATAATCAAGATATCATTATTCCTCAATTCTTTTTCAACAGATTTTTTCATTTCTGCTGCAGATCTAACACTAATGATTTTAATTTCAGGGTAAGCCGTTAGCAGCGTAGGTCCAGAAATTAAAGTAACATCGGCACCTCTCAAGAATGCAGCTTTAGCAATAGCGTATCCCATTTTACCCGATGATCGATTTCCAATGAATCTTACCGGATCAATATCTTCGTAGGTTGGACCTGCCGTAATAAGAATTTTCTTTCCAGGTAAATCTTTTTTAAGTCCAGATAATACAATTTCGGCAGCGTCAATTATTTTATTTACATCAGCCATTCTTCCATATCCGGACAAACCACTTGCGAGTTCACCGGATTCCGCTTTCACAATGTATGCGTCATTCGATTCAAGTCTGTTTATATTTTCTTGGGTAAATTTATTTTTATACATGTCTACATCAGCGGCTGGAGCAACTAAAAGTGGCGATCTTAAAGCAGAAGCAAGAGTCGTTAACGCATTGTCAGCAAACCCATGGGCAACTTTAGCAATCGTATTTATTGTTGCCGGCGCAATAATCATCAGATCAGCCCACATAGCATATTCAATATGCCATGTAGAAGTATTGGTACCATCTTTTTGTGTTGCAGGAAATGTGTCTACAACCACATTATAGTTTGAGAGCGTTGAAAACGTAAGTGGAGAAATAAATTCAACTGCCGAAGGAGTCATGACAACTCTAACTTCAGCATTTCTTTTTGCTAATTCTCTAACAAGAAAGCAAGATTTATATGCTGCAATGCCCCCTGTAACTCCAAAAATAATTTTTTTCCCGGAGAAAATATCATTGTGCATATGTTTTTTAAGACTTGGATAGTTATAAATATTGTTAATTATAAATAAAACATCTATACTTTTTTGAATTCAAACTCAATTTTGCCTTCAAGCAGCTCTTTTAGAGCTTGTTGATGAGGTTTAAGCTTTTTCTCGAAATCCAGTGATATTTTTAATTGAGCCGGATTATCTAAATCTTCATTTTCATCTTCGCTCTGAGTCTGTGGAATTGTACTCAATAGGGCGTTGAACTCTATTTTATTTTCCGTATTAAGCTGACGTGCTCTTTTTGAAGCTACAATTATGGCTTCATAAACATTACTTGCATGCGCATCCAAACTTCTTAAATCAATTGGGTTAATTTGCATTTAGTATTACTCCTTATTTATAATAGTTAAAATTAAATTTTTTGTTTCTGAAATTGCTTTTTCAAGTTCTTTATTAATAATAAGATAATCAAATCTATCTTTCTGACTCAGTTCCATTTTAGCTCTCTCAATCCTCTTTTGCAAATCTGTCTGGTTTTCAGTTTTTCTTTTTAACAAGCGATCAATCAGTTCATCCAAGCTTGGCGGCGCAATAAAAATTAATATTGCTTCGGGATAAATGTTCTTAAGAGCTAACGCTCCTTTTACATCAACTTCAGCAATTATATTTTTACCATCGTTTATATTTTGATTAACATAATACTTGAAAGTGCCGTAATAATAATCGTAAACTTTTTCCCATTCAACAAATTCATTTTTATTTATCTTATCTAAAAATTTCTGCTCGGATATAAAAAAATAATCTGCTCCGGATTTTTCATTGCTCCTTTTTTTTCGAGTTGTTGCTGAAACTGAGTAAATAAGTTCAGGAATTTCATTCAGCAATCGTTTTACAATTGTGGTTTTCCCGGTTCCGCTTGGAGCAGAAATCGCAAAAATTTTCCCTTTTTTCTTCTCCAAAAATCACTCGATGTTTTGAATTTGTTCTCTTATTTTTTCAATTTCTTCTCGAATAAAAACGGTGCTGTGCGTTATAGAAGTCGAAACAGTTTTTGAGGAAATGGTATTAGCTTCTCGATTCATTTCCTGGCAAAGAAAATTTAATTTTCTACCGGGCTCATCATCATTTTCCAAACTGTTTATGAAAAATTTTAAATGGCTTCTTAACCTTACGCTTTCTTCAGTAATCTCTGCTTTTTCAGCAATTATAGCCAGCTCAAGTTCAAGTCGATCATTATACTGAGCTATGTTTTCAATTAGTGTTTTTATCTTTTCTTTGAACTTGTTAAAATATTCTTTAACGCTTTGCGCTGCGTCCTGTTCAATATCTTTAAGCCTACTTTCAATATTTTCAACTCTTTTATGAAGATCATTTGCTAATTCTTTCCCTTCTTTTTTCTTCATATTCATCATTTCTGTAAGTGCTTGCTCAAGAGCTTCTTTCACCATGTTAAACTCAACATCGGAGATAATAAAATTATTCGAAATCAATATCTCTTTGTTTATCAAAAGATGTTCGAGCTTAACTTTCTCAGAAATCTTCGCGGCTTTCTTAATTGATTTAAGAAGCGATAAATAGGACTTTAATTTATCACTATCCAAAGCCAGGTTTTCCTCTTCTAAACCATTTCGCTTAATTTGAATTGAAGCCGAGACTTTTCCACGCTTAATTTTAGATTTAATGAATTCCTTGATGTCATAATCCTTATTCATCAACGAGGAGGGAATTCTTAAGGAAATATCTAAATAACGACCATTTACGCTCTTTACTTCAGCTTCAACACTAAGATTTTTATTCCCGGATCTTCC
The DNA here is from genome assembly GCA_001803045.1 of Ignavibacteria bacterium RIFOXYB12_FULL_35_14. GTDB lineage: Bacteria > Bacteroidota > Ignavibacteria > Ignavibacteriales > Ignavibacteriaceae > XYD12-FULL-36-8. The sequence continues at coordinate 23,233 of MHAR01000043.1, forward strand.
TTTTCCGAAGCCGGTCATGCTAACTATCATAAATTCTCATTAAAAGGGGTTAGAAATTACAATTTTTTGAGAAGTAAACCAAAACTAGAATGAAAGACAAATCATATTATTTCCTCAAAATTCTTAGAGAAAAGCAATTTCTCTGGCAATTTAAATGATAAGAATTAACTTAACAAAAACAGAGGTGTTCCATGCTTAGAACTTTTAGAATGCTTCACCGATTCCAAAATGAAATTCGAAATTATCCCATAACTGTTTACCGAAAATGAAAGCTTTATCACTGGGATCATATAATTTAAATCCAAAATCTAATCTAAATGGTGCAACTTGCGTGTAATATCTGAAACCGATTCCAGCGGCAAGTGCTAGCTCATTAAAGTTAAAATCATTAGGATTTATCCAGGTATTTCCATAATCAAAAAATCCTACAACACCCATACTTTGAAAAAATCTATAACGATATTCTAACGTTCCTTCCAAAAGGAAAGTGCCGCCCTTTACATTTAATCCTTTAGCAAAAGGATCTGTGGCTATTGGAGCGTTTTTCGGTACTAACTGGTTGGATCTCCAGCCTCTTACCGAGTTACTTCCACCGGCATAAAATGTTCGATTGATTGGTAAACCGTTATAATCGCCAACATAAGGTTGAAGATATCCGGTTTTAAATTTCAGAGCGACAATATTGTTTCGCTTAAGATCGAGCGCCTGATAAGCAGAGCCCGTAAATAATAGTTTGTAAAAAACTGTTCCTCCGTAATTCCAATTAAAAATGTTCGAGACGAGATAGGGAATACCATTTGCCTCTTCAATCTGCAAAGATATATTAGTTCCTTTTGTTGGGAATAAAAAATCATCTGTCGTACTTTTTCCAAGATCAATACCAATTGTGGAAACAAGCTTAGATGATAAGCTATCGTTATTAGTACGATAGACCTCCTTTGTCTGTTCTATGTTATAGTATGTGCTAAGATAATTAACAAAAGTAAATTTAGGAAGCTCAAACTCAAATGTGATTTTGGAACCGTAAAATGTAATGTTATAATCCTTTTGCTTTTTTATTGTGGCGTAATTTTCCCAGGTTCCAAAAATTGGTTTGCCAAAAAGAAACGGCTGCTCAATTTTTAATCTTGCATCAACATATCCTAAAAGAGTTGTATCCCTGAAGGAAAATTGTTTAATCAAGTTTTTAAAATCCACTCTAAAAATATCCTGAATACCAAACGATGAGCTAACAGTTAATTTTCTTGCTTCGCCATAAAAATTTTTCTTAATAAAATTAGCTCCCAAACCGATGTTGAAAGCACTCTGCTGGTTATTTACAATTATTTCGGGTGAAAGTTCATGCATGTAACCAATATTCCCATCAAGCCGCAAATTAACTTGCCCTGCTATGGCTTCGTTTTGTTCGGCCACAAGAAGGACAGAATTGAATAGCCCTGTTCTATACAATCTTATTTGGCTTCTTCTTATCTCATCTTGATTATAAAAAACACCCGGCTCAATTCCAGTAATTTTTGTTAACAAATCTTCTTCAACCAGGTTTGCTCCCTCACCATTTTTATTGATTATAATTGAATCAATTGTCATACGAATGCCCGTTGTAAAATAGACATTCATATCCGCAGCGTTTGCTGATGTATCGCGAAAAATTATTGTGCTGTCGAACCTTGCATTCATGTAACCTGAATTAAGCAGTGTGTTGATTGTATTATTGATATTCTGTTCCAGTATACTCTGGTTGTACCAATCATTAGAAGCAGATAAATAATCCTGCAAAATAGTGCTGTAGGTTAAAGATGGAATGTCATCAAACCCAAATAGAAAGGCACTTCGAAACTTTGATCTTTCCCCATTATCAATGATATAAATCAATTCTGCATCCAAGCTGGTGGTATCCAATTCATATCTATAATTAAAATAAGTTTCAAAGAAACCGTTGTTTCTGTGGTACTCTTTAAGTGCTGCTAAGTCAAAAGGAATTTTAGAGGAATCGAACATAATTGCTTCGGCACCGAGCCCGGAAAATGAATTGAGGAATTTCCAAAACCACATTGGGGATTCTTTTGAAAGAATAACCTCCCTTAATCTTGATGCTGAAAATTCATAGTTTCCCTCAAAATTAATTGATTTAAGCTCATACTTTTGCGCCCAAATGAAAGCGAGGTTTGAAAGTAAAAGGAATACAATCAGTATTTTTTTCGATATCATTAATTAGGCAGAAAATAATTCACAAAAATCTTTTTTCAATTAAAACTCCAAACTAACATCTTCAGATGCGAGCTTTAAGTCGGGATAATCTTTTTTGAAATTTGAAATAAAGAATTTTCTTATTTCAGAATCTGTTATATTTTTTGATAAGAACAGCTCTGCCGGTTTTCTCGATTCTGAAAACAAATGAGTATAATATGTTTTGTTCTCGGCAAAATTAATTAAGTAAGAAAACACTTCTCCACCACCACTGCCCCAGAAGTAATCCTGTGAGTTGTAGTAAATCAAATCGTAATTCATCTTGGGGAATTTTATTTTCTTTACAAGACAACCTTTGAATGATCCATCAAGAAGCTCCGATTCAAAGGTTTTTTTTAATTGGTTATCTGCCAATTCTAAAAGAATAAATTTTATTCCCCAATTATTATTTTCGGTTAATTCTATTCCGGCGGCAATTTCTTGCAAGGAATCCTTATCAAAATTACCTGTAAGAATAAATTTAAGATTGTCGCCGAGTATTTTTTTTGTCTCTTTAGTAACCATGCTAGAATCGTTAAAAGAGAATGATGGTTTTTGTTCTTTTTCCTCTTTGTTTCTGCAAGAAGGAATTACAAAAATTAGGATAAAGATTAAGCCCGCCCACCATAGCATACGGGAGCCAGGGATTAAGAACGCAGTACGCCTTCCTAGTAATGATGTTAAAATGATTGCAGGTTTGCTTTTGTTATTTGATAACAACTTTAGTTCCTTTCTGAACAACTGAAAAAATTTCATCTATTGCTTCATTGCTAACCGATATTGAACCATTAGTCCAATTATAAACGAAAGGCAAATTTTTTAAAATGTAATCGAATTTTCCAATACCGTGAATACCCAAATTGCCGCCGAGCATTGTATTTGCTTTCGGACAGCCCTCGTAATAAAACTCAAATTTAAGTTGCTGGAATTGCTTCTGAGTAATCCAACCTTTACGCAAAGCTTCTGAAGCATCACTAACATTTGGGTAATTTAGCTTTAGAAATTTATGATATTGATTATTGGAATCAACATCGCAAATTGCATATTCACCAACCGGTGTAGCTTTATCTTCAGCTTTAGTTTTAGATGCTGAAATATTCTTGCCAAAACTGGCACGATATGTTTTGATTAATACAGTATCTTCGTAAAGATGAAGACTAAATAACTTTCGCTTAATTATGATATTTGGATTTTCAAATTTTTCATAACCTTTCTCCTTCAACGATTCTGTTAGCGAATCTTCCCTAAGATTAAGAATAATTCCATATACAATTGTTCCAGCAAGAAAAAGGATTATACCACCACTAAAATAAACCACATTCCGTAAAGAGTTTTTACTGATGAGCTTAAAAAGATGAGATAAATCCAGCTTACTTAATTTTTGATACTTAATTTCCAAATTATCTTTAGGATTGCTTTTTAATATCTAATTAAATTTAGCGAAAAATTACAAAACTTATGGTTGGTACGATTATTTAAAATGTAATTGTTCTTTTTTCGATAACTATGGACAGTTAAAAATCCGCTTCAGGCGGACTGTCCTACAATAAAATAAAAACCCCATCAGAACGATGGGGCCAATATCCTTTTCAGAAAATCATTTAAAGAAATTAGACTTCCATAATTTCTTTTTCTTTATGTTTTATAACGTCATCCACAAGTTTTATATGTTCATCAGTTAATTTTTGAACTTTATCTTCAGCATCTTTCAACTCATCTTCAGAAATTTTTTTGTCTTTGTTTTCTTTCTTCAAATGCTCATTCGCATCTCGTCGAATATTTCTAACTGCAACTCTCGTCTCCTCACCAAATTTTTTAACCAGCTTAACGAGTTCTTTTCTTCTTTCCTCGTTTAACGGAGGAATCGGAATTTTAAGATTTGTTCCATCGCTGATCGGATTAAACCCGATGTTTGCCTCCAAAATTGCTTTATCAACAGGTATAACCATTGATTTGTCCCAAGGTGTAAATGAAAGTGTATGAGCATCTAAGACTGTTAAATTGCCAACCTGATTTATTGGAGTGATTGTTCCGTAATAATCTACTTTAATTCCGTCAAGCAATGCTGTAGTTGCTTTTCCCGAACGAATTTTTGCCAGTTCTGATCTGAGGGACTCAAGAGATTTGTCCATTCTGGCTTTGGCATCTTTCATTACTTTTTCCATAAAAACCTCATTAATTTTTTATTTTAAAATTAAGGATGATGAATAAAAGTACCAACTTTTTCACCTTTAACTAAACGCAGCAGGTTACCCGGTACATCCATGTTGAAAACAACAATTGGTAAATTATTTTCCTGGCACAAGCTTACTGCAGTTAAATCCATTACGCGTAAATTCTTTTTAAGGATATCAAGGTAAGATATTTTTTCGAACTTATATGCTTTTTTATTTTTTTCGGGATCCGAATCAAAAACTCCGTCAACACGTGTGCCTTTGATTATAACATCAGCTTGAATTTCAATAGCTCGAAGGGATGCAGCAGTGTCGGTACTAAAATATGGATGGCCTGTTCCAGCACCAAAAATTACAATTCTGCCTTTTTCCAAATGCCTGATAGCTCTTCTGCGAATAACCATTTCGGCAATTTCTTCCATTTTAATTGCGCTCATTAATCTGGAATACATTCCCGCCTTCTCAATTGCATTTTGCAGTGCCAATGAATTTATCATTGTAGCAAGCATTCCCATTTGGTCGCCGGCAACTCTATCTATACCTTGATCGCTTGCACTAAGCCCTCGATAAATATTTCCGCCGCCAATTACAATACCAAGCTGAACTCCAATGTTATGAACTTTTTTAACTTCTTCAGCAAAAAATTCCAGCACTTTATGATCGATGCCAAATCCCTTATCACCCATCAAGGATTCACCGCTGAGTTTCAATAATACTCTTTTAAATTTTATTTTTTTCATTTTGATCTTATTATCAAAAATAATATAAAAAAAGTCTTAATGTTGTTAAGACCTTTTAAGCTTACTTATTTTCATCACTCAAATGAAATCTTTTAAAGCGAGACAGCTTAACACTTGTTTTGTATTTTACATTAAACTCTTTTAAAAGATCATTAACCGTTTTTGTATTATCCTTAATATAAATTTGCTCGGCTAAACAATTTTCCTGGTAAAACTTAGTTAGCTTTCCGAGAGCAATCTTCTCGAGAATATTTTCCGGTTTACCTTCTTTACGTGCTAATTCTTTGTAGATGTCTATTTCTTTATCAATAATATCTTTTGGAACTTCATCTCGGTATACACAAAGGGGTTTCATTGCAGCAACTTGCATTGCAATATCTTTAGCGATCTCCACGAAGTTATCGCGATTATTCTCCAATGTATCGAACATGACCAAAACACCAAGCTTAGAACCCGGATGAATATAATCGACAACTAATCCGTTATCGGTGTCTTCAGATGTAACTCTGGAAACTTCAACTTTTTCTCCAACTTTGCCCATGATATCGGACATTTTTTCGGAAATAGTTGAATTACTTTTCAAAAATTCATCAAGATTTTTTGTTTTTTTAGAAACGGCAGATTCAAGAACATAATTTGTGAATGACATAAAATCTTCGCTGCGAGCAACGAAATCGGTTTCGCAATTTACTTCAACCATTACACCGGATTTTTTGTCATCTGAAATTTTTGTAAGAACCATTCCTTCGTTCGCAGACTTTTCAGCACGTTTTGATGCAACAGCAGCACCTTTTTTTCTAAGCAATTCAATTGCCTTTTCAAAATCTCCGTTAGCTTCAACCAATGCTTTTTTGCAGTCCATCATACCGGCACCGGTTTTTTGTCTTAGCTCATTTACTTTTGCAGCAGTAATTTCCATAATGTTATAATTCCTTGCCAGTTATTAAACCGTAGTTTCTTCTTTGTCTTTTTCTTGTTCTTTTTTCACCCTTTCAGTTGCGGCAGAATCTTCAGCTTTTATTTCTTTTGCTTTAAGACCACCTTCGATTATCGCATCGGCCATAGTTTTTATTATCAATTCTATGGTTTTTACTGCATCATCATTTGCAGGAATTATATGGTCTACAATATCCGGATCACAATTTGTGTCTACTACTGCAAAAATCGGAATAGATAATCTTTTTGCCTCACTAACTGCGATAGATTCTTTTTTAATATCAACAATAATTAGAGCACCGGGAAGTTTGTTCATTGATTCAATTCCCTCAAGAACTTTTTTTAGTTTATCTTTTTCTCTAAGACGTGTGATTCTTTCTTTCTTAGTAATCTGATCAAAAGTACCATCATTTTCTTGCTTCTCAATATTATTCAAACGCTTGATGCTTTTTCTCACAGTAGAAAAATTCGTTAGCATACCGCCAAGCCAACGTTCGCTTACCCAATTTGAATCTGATCGTCGAGCTTCTGATTCGATTATTCCTTTTGCTTGTTTTTTTGTTCCTACAAGTAAAACACGTTTTCCTTCCGAAACAAGCTGTGCAAGTTTATCTGCACATTCTGTGAGATGAGACTGTGTTTTCTTTAAATCAATTATATGGATTCCGTTCTTCTCCATAAAGATATATGGCTTCATTTTAGGATTCCAACGGCGGGTCAAGTGACCGAAGTGCGCTCCAGCTTCAATTAGCTGGGTGATGTCTATTTTTCTCATTATTATTCCTGTTTTTCTTCTACTTTCCTCATCTTTACCTCAATTCCCAATGGGACACAGGCGGTAAATCAGAAAGTATGTTTGATTATTAGTTGCTGTGTTAAAATTATCTCTTAGAGAACTGAAATCTTTTTCTTGCTTTTGGCTGACCATATTTTTTACGTTCAACCATTCGAGGATCTCTTGTTAAAAATCCTTCTTTCCTCAATATAGTTCTAAACTCGGGATTTATTTCAATCAATGCTCGTGAAATACCCAATCTTATAGCTTGCGCTTGACCAGTAATTCCGCCGCCATCTACATTAACCATAACGTCGTAAACACCTTCAGTGGAAGTTACCCTAAAAGGACTTAGAATATCAGCACGATTAAGAGATTGAGGAATCGCAGTTTCAAAATCTTTCCCGTTTACACTAACTTTCCCTGAACCTTCCTTTAAGATTACTCTTGCAACTGAAGTTTTTCTTCTTCCAACATAAATATTATCAGCCATCAATTCTCCGCTATAAATTTATTGTTTCAGGTTTTTGTGCTTCATGAGGATGCACATTACCCGCATAAACTTTTAATTTTTTAATTAATTGCTTACCTAAACGAGTTTTAGGAAGCATTCCCTGAACTGCATTATGAACAACAAATTCAGGTTTTTTCGACATCATTTCTTGCACCGATTTAGTTTTTAATCCGCCCGGATAACCGGAGTGATGTGAATAGGTTTTAAGGGTTTGTCTTTTTCCTGTGAATTTTACTTTCTCAGCGTTAATAACAACTACAAAATCACCGGTATCACTATTAGGAGTAAAAATCGCTTTGTTTTTACCTCTAATAATTCGTGCGATTTTTGTTGCTAATCTTCCAAGCACCTTATCTTGAGCATCAACAAGAAACCATTTCTTCTCAGCATCGCTTGACTTTATGAATTTTGTTACTTTTTTAACTTTCACGAATTTCTCTCGATTAAATTTTAATTAAAGGATTGAAAAATATTACTTATCGCTCTGAAAGTCAAGAAATCACTCGAGTAAAAGTTATTCTTATCAACTTGAAAAGAAGCTTAAAATTAAAAACATTAAAAATTTTAGCGAATTGGGGTTGATTTAGGAAATCAAATTCATGAAAAGCAAAGAATTAGAGAAGAATACCCTAAAATAGAGAGTTGCCAAACCTAAATGATTTAAGCATTCCATAAAATGTCGGGGCATAAGATCTAAAAGCTTGTTCACCTTTAATAGTTAACTTCATACTGAAATCTTCTTTGCTCTCAGTTCTTAAATAAAAAGTTTGAGAAAAATAGTTTGCTAAATTTTCCGGATCGTTAAAGTAAATTACAGCACCCCTTAATTGAAGATTATGTTTATATCGGCTTTGATTAAATAGGTTTTTATCACACACTTCAAGGTGAACATAGGGCGGAGGATTAAAATGTGATGTGCTTGCCCAAAAGGTAACTCCATCTAATTTTTTATCTACATTCTGATCAATGAAAGTCCAACCAACGGGGTATTTCATCGAAACATTTAAAGTCGATTCGCTATAAATTTGTTGTAATGAAGTTGTATCAGCGTTTTGACCGAGAAAATCTAAAGCTGCAGTCGGTTCAGAATCTTGGATTATCTCAGGTTTCTGAATTGTTTCAGCTTTCTCAGAAACTATTTTTATTTTCTTCTCCGGATTGATCTTCTTTTCAAAATTTACTGTTTCCACATCGCTATTTTTTGTGAAGACCTGTACATATCCATAGTTAGGATTTATCTTCTTTAGGTTCAGATCTGTAAAAAAATATGCAATTACAAATAGCAGCAAGTGTAAAAGAGATGATGCCGCAAAAGATAAAATAGAATTTTTTTTCTGTTTGTAGTTATTTAACATTTACTCTAAAAACCTTGTACAAAGTTTTATACGCAATATTTTGTTAACAATTTATCTGCCAATCTTGTTAAACAAAGAACTATTCTTTGAAGCCTAATCTAAAATTAGTAATTTTTATATATCATTAATTCAGAAATAATAAATTTTTTAATTCATGAAGTTTTTCATCACCGGCGGTTCCGGTTTTCTTGGCATAAACTTAATCCGTTATTTGTACTCAAAAGGTAATGATATTGTTTCTCTTGATCTGGTTGGATTTAACTATCCCGACATGGTTAGTAAAATTAAGCATGTTATCGGAGATATTAGAGATGAATCCAAAGTTAAAGAGTTGACTCAAGGAATTGATATAATTGTCCATACCGCCGCCGCACTTCCGTTATATAAACCTGAAGAAATTTTTTCTACCGATGTGGATGGAACAAGAATTCTTTTAGAAAATGCTAAAGAAAATAAAATAAAACGATTTGTTCACATTTCCTCGACAGCAGTTTATGGAATTCCCGACCATCATCCATTGTATGAAGATGATAAACTTGATGGAGTTGGGCCCTACGGAAAAGCAAAAATTCTAGCTGAAGAAGAATGTTTAAAATTCAGAAAAGACGGATTGTGTGTTCCGATTTTACGCCCCAAATCATTTATTGGTCCCGAAAGATTAGGTGTGTTTGATCTCCTTTTTGACTGGGCAAAAGATGGCAAGGGATTTCCGATGATTGGCAATGGTAAAAACCGATACCAGCTTTTAGATGTTGGGGATCTTTGCGAGGCAATTTATTCATGCGCTACACTTGATCACAAAATCGTTAATGATACCTTTAACATTGGTGCTAAAGAATTCAAAACGATGCGAGAAGATTATCAAGCAGTTTTGGATCATGCAGGTCATGGTAAGAAAATAGTCGGTTTACCAGAGAAGCCGATCATTTACACTTTAAGATTTTTAGAAACA
>MHAR01000044.1 GCA_001803045.1 Ignavibacteria bacterium RIFOXYB12_FULL_35_14
TTTATTGTTTTTATCTATACAAAAATAAACAGCTTATGCCACTTTTCCTGTTTTTTATTTTAGAATTTTAGGTAACAATCTAATATTTAAGAGAGAATTATTATTTACTGGATTTAAAATCTGCTGCAGTTGGGATGAAATACATTAACCTCGGAAAAAATGGGCCTAGCATTTCAACCATTAGCTTTGGCGCTTGGGGAATTAGCGGTAGAGATTGGGGAAATACCGATGATGAGGTTTCAAAAGGAGCAATTCATACTGCTTTAGATAGGGGAGTAAACTTAATTGATACTGCCGATGTTTATGGATTCGGTCATTCTGAAGAATTAATTGCTCAAGTTCTTGAGGCAAGAGACGAGAAAGAAAAAATAATCATTGCTACAAAAGCCGGAAATAATTTTTATCCTTTCATAAATGAAAAGCACAAAGTAACTCCGGCAAATCCCGACTATTCTAAAAAACATTTAATCTTTGCCGCTGAGCAAAGTTTAAGAAGATTAAAACGCGATTGCATTGATGTTCTTCAACTTCATAGCCCGTCTACTGATTTATTATTGAAAGATGAACCATGGGAAGCTTTATTAGGGCTTAAGGAGCAAGGAAAAATAAAGTACGCCGGTTTAAGTGTTCAATCTTTTAAGGAAACAGAGCAAGCTTTTTTACTTGATGAACACTATGACATTTTAGATGTGATTCAAGTTCGTTACAATCTTTTAGAGAGAGAAGCAGAAAGAGAGCTATTTCCCAAAGCAATGAAATATGGGATTGGAGTGATTATTAGAATACCAATCTTATTTGGTTTCCTTTCAGGTAAGTTTAATAGGCACACGACATTTGACGAAAATGATCACCGGAAATATAATCTCTCATCAGAAAAGCTTAATGTTTACCTTCAACAGATTGAAGAAATGAAAAATTTTTTCGATAGGTATAAGCAATATACAATGACTCAATTAAGCCTAAGGTTTTGTATCTCACATCCTGCGTCTCATATAGCAATCCCGGGCGGTAAAACTCCTGAACAAGTAATTGAAAATGTTGGTGCGTCTGAGTTAAATTTTATAGAGCATGATGAGTTTCCTGAACTGAACTAAAAATCAAAAAAAACCTTTGCGATTTTTCTACTCTTCGTTAAACTTAATTAAGAACTCTGTTCCAGAGTTATTATTCAAGCTTATCTCACCATCTAACTGTTTAACTAAAGACATTACAAGCTGAAGCCCTAAAGATTCAGTATTCTTAAAGTCAATACTTTCAGGAAAACCACACCCATTGTCAGCAATTCTAAGTGAGTAACCGTTATTCAAATCTTTTTGAACGGCGATAATTATCATTTTCTTTTGGCCGCCGGTATCATCAAGGATAGTTGATTTGAAGGCATGTTTTAATGAGTTTGAAACTAATTCATTAACAATTAGTCCAAGATATACAGCCTGATCAGCGTTTAAGTTTATGTTGTCAATGCTCAATTCCGTATTGACTGCCGATGATTCTATTCCATAAGAGTTAAATAAGTTTTTGATTAGCTCTTCAATAAACTCACGAATATCTAAGCTTGAAAAATTTTTACTTTGATAAAGCTTTTCATGAATAAGCGCCATTGACTTAACTCTGTTTTTACTCTCTTCGAGAATTTCATTTGTTTTTTTATCATCAGTAAAACCAGCTTGAAGATTTAAAAGACTTGATATTATTTGAAGATTGTTTTTTACGCGATGATGAATTTCTCTTAATAAAACTTCTTTCTCTCTTAAAGATCCTTCGATCTGATCTAATACTTTTTTGCGTTCCGTAATGTTATTAAATGTTATAACCGTTCCTGTTACCAGTCCATTTTCAATAATTGGGTGTGAAGAATATTCTATGGGAAAATTTGTCTTATCTTTGCGCTCCAATTGTACTTCGGAAGTATTACTTGTTTTTCCATTTTTTACAGTTTTAATGAGTGGACATTCATTTAGATTGCACATCTTGCCGTCTACTTCTATACAGTGAATGAACTCATGCATGTTTTTACCAAGACACTCATTCAAACTGTAGCCAAGCATTTCAATTGCCGAACGATTTATGAATGTGCACCTTAAATAATTATCAACGCCAAAAATTCCTTCACCAGTTGATTCTAGAACCTCCGAGAGTTTTTTACTTGTCTTCCGCGAATTAATAAAAGAGATTGTTACTAAAGAAAATAGAAGGCTTATCAAAATACCGGATAGAAGAAGAATGGTTGGTTTTTCTGATTTGAATGAATCTAAAAACTCTTGAGTAGCAATAAATTTTAGTGTCCAGGTTTTTCCATAAAGATTTAATGTGCGTGTTCCTAAAAATAATCCCTCTTTTGTGGCACTATATAAAGAATCGCTGCTGTACATTAAATTTTTGGGAAGAGTATCAATACCGTCATATATCTGGAGATTGATGTTGGTCAGCTCATTTCCTAGAGTAGCCTGCATAAGGTCTCTCATTCGAAATGGGCTATAGATGTAACCCTTAAATATTTCTCTTCGCTCTAGGGCAGAGGGTGCTTTTAAATTCTTCTTATAAAAAGGAATAAAGATTAAGAAACCAGCTTGGATATTGTATTCGGTTTCCTTAACAAACGCGATTTTCCCGGTAATTGTGGTTTGGCCATTATCCCTTGCCGCTAACATGGCTGATTTACGCAATGGTTCAAAAAGCAAATCATAACCAAAAGCACGTTGGTTGCGCTCATTAAATGGTTCTATGTAAATAACGGAAGTATATTCATCTCTTACACCTTCAGGCCAAATTCTAAAATTAGAATAACCCTCACTTTGCATAACTCTAACAATCTTGAGCGAATCGGAGTGTGGAAAACTGTATGAGTATCCAATACCTAGAATTCCAGGAAAGTTTTTACCAATCAGGAGATTCTCAACATATACTTTCCATTCTCCACGTGTAACTGTATCCGAAGCAGAGAACATGCCGATTCCGCCTAATAAAACTTGTTCGTACGCGTGCATTCTTTTTAAGATGGTTAGATTTGTTTCTCTTATTTTAAAATCGAAGCTGCGAAAAGCATCACTTTCAGTATCGGCGTTTGCATTACGCCAACCCAAATAGGTTAAAAACAGAGGAATTATTAATGCTATCCATGCGAACACAATTCCCTTTCTGGAATAAATATTCGTTAGCGGTTTTAATAATTCCTTAGTAGATATTTCCTTGAATCTTATCACTTATGTAATAATAACTTTAATTTTAATTTGGAATGACGCCGGCAGAAAAATAAAACATGCCTTTGTGATGAATAAAATAATAAATTGAATTTAAATAAATAAGTCATGTTACGCAGAATTTATTGTTCAGAACAAAAGACTCTCCATTGGAGTCCTTTGAACAACCCCCCGTGAGGGGGATGAGTTCTGAGTTTTTGCTTAAGATTAAGTAAATAATTAAAAACGTGTTTAATTAAAAATATATTTCTACATTTCTTTTTAAACGCTAAATCATCTTAAAATCATTTTTCGCGCAAACAGTGTTATTTAGATGGTGACAATGGCGAAAGAGAAATCTTCCTCCCTCGATAGATACTGTGTGAAAATTCAAGTTGAGTGAAAAAAAAATTCAAAAATTAAAAATTGTTCATCATACTCGACCTCATCCCGACCCTTCTCCTAAAATGAGAAGGGCTTATAAAATGTTATGACTTAATGTTAATAATTCTGCCTGTCTACTGCCAGGTAGATCAGAAAATTATCATTTAACGTTTTATTGTCAATAAGTCTCTCCTCTTAGGAGAGAGATTATCCCAGGGGGATGCCTATGGCAGAGTGAGGTCAATTATTTCAATATTCATGCAAGTTAATATTTATTCATTGAATATTAATATTCACACAGTCTCGGCAGAGTGCCCTTCTTCTGTATTTAATAGATGCTTCAAATAGATAAAAATCTTTATGAATATACTGAATGCTCGATAGAAATAAAGTGGCTTCTGACCGGGAATTATCTATTTTTAAAAGAACAGTTTTGCTTTTTAGTAACTATTAGTATGGAAGGTTATGGAAATTTATCAACTGTATTTCTTCAAGTGTAAAATTTTATTGACTCTGCTTACTATTTTTCTACACTTACCGATATATTCACAAATACTTTTAGATACAGTCAAGCATAAACAAGTTGGTCCTGGAATGTTTTATACAAAATACGTAGCACATACTATTCCATGGAGTATAGATGTTTTCGAAGCAGACATGACAAATCAATATTTTGCAATTGAAACGGTAAAAGCATTTGATTTACTTGCTGCCGGAAGGAAAAAAACAAGCTCTATGTCATTACGCAGAAATTTAGTTGGGCATTGGTCGGTCAGCGCAGTTAATGGAGATTTCTTCGATATGACCACAGGGATGCCAAATAATATTCAGGTGGAGAATGGTCAAGTTTTGCGAAAGGAAAGAATTGATTACCCAACTGTTGGTTTTAATATGAATGGTGAAGTATCAATCTCAAAAACTTATTTAACAGGTGAAATTGCATTAAGAGATTCATCACTTATTTTTAATGGGATTAATGTTTCAAGAGATAGCAATAGTCTTGTTTTTTATAATCAATTTTATGGAGCATCAACAGGCACAACCACTAACGGCTTTGAAGCCATTGTAAACCCGCTTAACTCATGGTTTGTAAATGATACAGTCTATTGTACTGTAGATTCAATTAGTCCTGTTGGTAAAAATACCGTTATTCCCGATGGCTCAATGGTTATATCAGCAAGCGGTACGGTTGCAAATTATCTTAGCTCGCACGTATCAGTAAACGATACAGTTAAAATATTGCTGAATATCCTCCCTTCAGTTTCAAAACTTAAGGAGATGATGGGCGGGCATCCGATAATTATCAAAAAAGGCATGACCGCTTCAATGAATCCTAATGATGCATTTGTTTATAACAGGCATCCGAGAACTGCCGTAGGGATAAATGAGGATACAACAAAATTATTCTTAGTTACGGTGGATGGAAGACAGACATCAAGTTTGGGAATGAATCTTTATGAACTTGCTGATCTTATGCTGCAGATTGGTGTTTATCAGGGAATTAATCTCGACGGAGGCGGTTCAACTACGATGGTAATTAGAAATGAAGTGGTCAATACTCCTTCAGATGCTTCGGGTGAAAGACCGGTATCCAATGCTCTTCTTGTTGTATCGAAAGCACCGCTTGATACGCTCAGTTTTATCGATGTATCTCCGAACTTTTCTATAATATTTATTGGTAAGCAAATTCAGTTTACAATAGCTGGTACGGATAAGTATTACAATCCTATCTATGTAAATCCCGCCACACTAAAATATAAACTTAGCGATTCGACTAAAGGAACAATCACAACTTCGGGATTGTTCACTGCAAATTTAGATTCCGGGGAATGCACCGTAATAGCTTCATACGGCACAATAAAAGATTCTGCTAAAATTATTATAAAAGGAGTTGATAGATTAGAACTTACACCTGACGAAGCAGTAACCGATAAAAATAGAATTGTAACCTTTACAGCAAAAGTTTTTGATACAGACAACATCGTGCAGACAATTCCTTTACAAAATATAAACTGGGTTTGCACCGACACAACTGTAGGAAGCATTAACATTGTCGGGCAATTCCAGGGAAAGAAAATCGGAATTGCAAAAGTTATTGCATCATACTTTAGTAAGCCTGATACATCCACGGTTAAAGTTGAAATTGGTTATGGTGCTGTAATAATTGATTCCATCGAAACTCTTTCTAATTGGCATTTATCCGGTGAAAATGTTGATACAAGCTTAACCAAGATGAGTCTTGTTTCTTTACCAACTTCATTGGGTTCATCTTCAATCATGCTAGACTATTCATTCACTTATCAAACATCGCAGTATAATTGGGCTTATCTAAATACTAATAATACCATTTACGGTGTACCGGACTCTATTATGATTGATGTTTACTCTGACGGAGCTTTACACAGAATTTTTTTTGATGCTGTTGATAATGAAAATAAGCTATTTAGAATTTCCTCGCACAAGCTCGCAAACAATCCGAATATTTTCGAAACCATCGGAGGAAGAATTGTTAGTTCAACAGCCGTCTATTTTCCGTTAACACTAAAAAAAATTTCCGTTGATTTAGGAAGTGCTCAAGTTACCGGACAAACTTACAGCGGTACAATTTATTTTGATAATCTACGGGTTAAATATCCGCAATCTGCGATACTCATTGATGATGAAGTTTTGGAGCCGTCATTCTTTAAGCTTTATCAGAATTACCCCAATCCGTTTAATCCGGCTACAACAATAAAATTTACAATTTCATGTGTAGGGGCATCTCGCCAAGGCGGGACAGTGCCCGTACTAATTACTGTTTATGATGTGTTGGGAAATGAAGTTGCAAAACTTATAGATGAATACAAACCGGCAGGGAGCTATGAGGTTGAGTTTCCAGATGTAGGGACGGGATATATTCCGTCTTTACCAAGCGTCGTTTCCGCCAAAGGCGGATACGCCTCTGGCGTATATTTTTACCAGTTAAAAGCCGGCAATTTTATTAGCACAAAGAAAATGGTCCTCCTTCGTTAAAACTTCGGTGGACAGGTCTTGCGGCGGTAAATGTCTGAAATAGAAATTCCTATCACAACCAAAATCTTCTTGTGTCATAATCCCTTATAAATAACTCACGTTTCTCAAGGTAATGAAAAAAATTCGCGAACAAACCCAGTCCGTGTGAATTTTAGGACTATGCGTTAGAAACCGGGTTTGTATTCTTTACTTTTGCGTAAGGCGGGTAAATAAATCACCGATGCCAATTCGTTGAAATGTTCAGGCATAGTTCTTGTGAAATCTTTTGAACCAAATTTTCATCCAAACAGAAAAAAAATAATTTTTTCTCCCACATATATTTTCTTATGTTTGCCAATTCGAAATTGAAATCAGTTTTTCATATAGTTTAAAATTCTTTCACCCAAGACTCAAGGAGTAATAATCTTTTATGGTATCAACAGAACAGGAAAATTTAGGAAAAAAATCGAATTGGAAATTTTCAGAAGCGTTTTGGACTGCAAACATCGTCGAGCTTTTTGAACGCGCTGCTTATTATGCAGTTTTCATAGCAATTACATTATACTTATCGCGGGTTGTTGGGTTTACGGATATTGAAGCAGGATGGATTGGCGGTATTTTCGCAGCCGGTTTATATTTTCTTCCTCCGTTTACAGGTGCATTTGCCGATAAAATCGGATTTAGAAAAGCCATTATCTTAGCATTCTCATTACTCACAATTGGATATTTTACCCTTGGTGCGCTGCCTTACAAAAGTACTGTTCCCCCATCACTTATAATTCTAATGTTCGGCGGATCTTTTATCAAATCTATTATTACAGGAACAGTTGCCAAAACAACCACGCAAGAAACAAGAGCCAGGGGATACTCAATTTTTTATGGGATGGTAAATGTCGGTGCTTTTCTTGGGAAAACTTTTGCTTATCCATTAAGATTAGAATGGGGATTGATATCAATTAATTATTACGCTGCTTTTATGACTTTCTTAGCATTAGTAACTGTTTATTTCTTTTATAAAAATGCCAACATTGATGGAGAAGGAAAGTCATTAAATGAAGTTTGGAAAAGTTTTGTAAGAGTGGTAACAAATTCGCGATTGCTGTTACTAATTTTAATTGTTACTGGTTTTTGGATTATTCAGCATCAGCTTTACGCGACAATGCCAAAGTATGTGCTTAGAACTGTCGGTGAACACGCGTCACCCGAATGGATTGCAAATGTTAATCCCTTTGTTGTAATGCTAACTGTGGTTTTTATAACCAACATGATGAGAAAAGTTCGTGCAGTTTCATCAATGAGTGTGGGAATGTTTCTAATGCCCGCATCTGCTTTGCTAATGGCATCGAGTTCTTTACTCGAATCGTTTACAGGTCAAAGTGTATCTATATTCGGAATTTTTTCTGCTCATCCAATTACAGTCATGATGATATTAGGTATTGTCGTTCAGGGTTTGGCGGAATGTTTCATCTCTCCAAGATATCTCGAATATTTTTCTCTTCAAGCGCCAAAAGGTGAAGAAGGATTATATTTAGGTTTCTCGCATCTTCATTCTTTTCTTTCATCCATTTTAGGATTTGGTATATCAGGATACTTGCTAACTGCCTACGCACCCGATCCGGCTAATTTAACAGCCGAACAATTGACAACTGCATATGACAAAGCATATATGATTTGGTACTATTTTGCAGCTATTGGATTTACAGCGGCAATTGCATTATTGTTCTACCGTAAATTTGTTGACAAATCAGTAAAACTTTCGTGATGGATGAGTATGAGAAAAAACACGTTGACACTTAATATTTTAATTGTTAATATAATAGTCAAAGAGTTAAGTAATTAAACAATTAAGTGAAAGAGGATAAGTCTTATAGCAAATTGATACACTTTTCTAAATAATAATTCATTCAAAATACTCTATCCTTTTCCATTTGAGTTAAAAGTGGTAATAAGATTATCACTTTTACAATGTTTCTTAATTAACAAAAAAGAGAATTACGTATGGCAACGTTTTTCTTCTAAATATAAAATACTTAAATAATCACTAACAATAATAGGAGAGAGATATGAAGAGATATATAACTATCCTTCTCTTTTTCGTGTTACTTCCCTACCTTGCATTTGCCGGAACAGTCGGTAAAATTAAAGGTAAAGTAACAGATCTAACATCCGGTGAACCCTTAATTGGCGCTAACATTTTGGTTTTGGGTACTTCATTTGGTGCGGCAACTGATATAAACGGAAACTACACCATTCAAAACCTTGAAGCAGGCGTCTACGAAGTAAGGGCTTCATTCGTGGGTTATCAAACGGTAACCTATTCTAACATTCGTGTAAATGCAGAACTTACTACCGAATTAAACTTCGAGCTTCCAGGGGAAGGTATTGAACTCCAGCAAGTTAATGTTATTGCTGAAAAGCCATTGATAATTAAAAGCTCAACAAATGCAAACCGAATTACAACAAGTGAGATGCTTGAAGGTTTACCATTTCGCGGTATAGATATTATTATTGGTTTAACCCCTGGGGTTGTTCTTCAGGATAAATCTTTATTTATCCGCGGTGGTAGACAGGATGAAGTTGGTTTCTATCTTGAAGGAGCATCAATTACCGATCCTGTAATTGGTGGGCGAGGAGTTACTATTTCTCAAGATGCTGTTGAGGAAATTCAAGTTCAGTCTGGTGGGTACACTGCTGAATATGGCGGTGCAAATGCCGGTATAGTATACACTCAAATCAAATCCGGTACACCAGATTTTAAAGCCAGCGCCGAATACATTACAGATAATATTACATTCAAAGGAAAAGGCAATAGATTTGATGGAGAGAAACGATTAGGTACTCATTGGTTTGGATACAATGAATTTATCGGTACGTTAAGCGGACCCATTTTTGATAAAAGATTTAAATTTTTCGGATTATTTAATTATCAGTATCAAAATGATCAAACACCACAGCCGTATCCGGGAATCAATTTAGGAAGAATTGGTGATCCTACTACTGGTGATACAATAGATTTCCAATATCCGGCTGGGGCAATCTATAAGAATTCATTAGAACAATACTCCGGGACAGGTACCATAAGTCTTGATTTTAACCCACTGCTTTTCAGATTAGTTGGTTCCTACACTGCTAATAAAACCTATAATCCTTGGACTGGTAGAACAGCGGGTAATATTGCTAACATACTAAATCTTGACAGAGTTGAAAATGTGGACGATAAAGATGGCGCTGCAAGCTTAAAAATAACGCACATACTTAGTGGAAATACCTTTTATGAAATAAGCGGCGGTTATTCTTTTAACAGTAGAGAGAGATACGATCCATTACTAAAGGAAAATTACCTCGGTTATGGTGATAGTGTGGCAAATGCTGCTGTTGGAGTTAGTTGGGTAAAATCTGCCGGAGATAATCCAGGAAGATTCGAAAGACCAACCCGGTTTAATATTTTCGGTTTTTCATTTAATGGACCTGGCGACGTTACTGCGAACTATCAAAAATTTAAGAGAGAGAGAATAAATCTTAACGCAGCTCTTTCTACTACATTAGGAAAAGAACATTCCATAAAAATCGGCGGTGAGTATCAAATGCTTACTATTAGGAATTATGCCTGGAGTAATGAAGATTTGATGGGGCTCGCACAGTTGGTCTATCAAAATGATCAACTACCTGCAGGTGATCCAGCTAAGATAAGCAGGGAGAAAGTTTTTATTAATAGAGGACCAGATAATTACGGCTACGATTTATTTGGAAATGAAGTTGGCGGTGATGATCCAGTTATTGGTGCTAAAAAACCGGTTTTCGCAGCTCTATATGTACAGGATAAAATTGAATACAATGATCTGATTATAAATGTTGGTTTCCGCTATGATTACATAGATGTCGATAACCTGGAATTTATAGATCCCACAAGACCTGAATTAGCAATTGATCCTAATTCCGGAGAAATTCTTAAAGATCCTAAGACAGGAGAACTTCTTGGTTTTAAAGAAGTTCCGACATTTCAAGCTGTTAGCCCTCGTTTGGGATTCTCATTTCCTGTTACCGACCAGACTGTTTTTCATGCTCAGTTTGGGAAATTCGTTCAGCAAACAAGGTTGCGCGATATTTATCAAGGGCTGTATCAAACGTCTTATAATTTAAATGGCGGCTTTGAAATTACAGCTCCTGTAGGATTTAACATACAACCGACAAGAACCACACAATATGAGATCGGTTTTACTCAACAGATAGGAGAAATCGCTTCTTTTGACATTACTGGTTTCTATAAAGATATTCAGAATCAAGTTGTATTCGATAAAATAAGTACTAATCCTACTTCACCAATCAAAGGGTATAATATTCTAAGAAATGGAGATTTTGCAACTACAAAAGGTGTTGAGCTTTCATTTAATATGAGGAGAACAGCAAGATTCCAAACAAATGCTTCCATTACATTTCAGGATGCTCAGGGCACGGGTTCATTTCCGAACTCAGCAAGAGGTATAGTTGGCGCACCTTTGGATGGTGTTACAATTTTCAAACCGCAGTACGTTTCTCCTCTTGAATTTAATAATTCATTCAGGGGTAATATAAACCTTGATTATCGTTTTGGAAAAGGTGATGGTCCTTCAATCTTAGATCAATTTGGTATATCTGGATTGTTGACTTTTAATAGCGGACACCCATACACTACCGGTAAAGGCGGTGCAGATCTAGAAGGTGATGCTCGTGACAGATCACCTTTAGAGGCATTAAACAATTCTACCACACCATGGGTATTTCAATTTGATTTACGTGTAGATAAAACGTTCACAGTAATGGATAAGCTTAATGCCAATATTTATCTGGCTGTAATCAACGTTTTTGATACGAAGAATATAGAAAACGTATTCCTAAGAACCGGTTCTACGACTGATGATGGTTACATTAGCGATCCAGCACTTGGCGGTAAACTAGCTGAAACATATGGTCCGGAATACGCTGCATTGTATCGAGCAATAAATATTGACTACTATGAACAATGGCAAACTGCTGCTTTCGGTGCACCGATAACTACAGCTCCTTTGTTCTACGGTCCTCCACGTCAGATAAGATTAGGAATTCGTCTTGAATACTAAACTGAAATTGACAGAATACATCATAAAGAATAGGAGATTAAAAATATGAATTCAAAAATTGTAAAATTCTTATTTCTCTTTTTTATCAGTATGTCATTGATTGGATATGCTGCTGATGGAAATAAGAAAGACTCGAAAGGTCTAAATAAAACGCAGGGAAATCCTGTAAGGACATTCTTAAATATTAATAATGTTGTGACCCAGATTTATAATGATGGAAACTCCGACATTACGCCGGATGGTAACTCAGGAGTAATATTCCCCAGAGGAAGCGGAAAAACTGCTGTTTTTGAATCAGGATTACTTTGGGGTGCTCAAGTTGCTGGAGACCCGCAGGTAAGGGTTGGCGGATCGGCTTATCGCCAAGGACTTCAACCTGGTAAAATCATTTCACCGGGTGTTGCTGAAAATCCAGCATTAGATAAAAATAGGATTTATAGAGTTCGCCCAGATATTTATCCAGGAGGTCCTGCGATTAATTTATTAGTTGCAGCCACTGAGGAAGGACTTTCTGAATCTGCCATTAGAGAACAGTATGAAAAAGATTGGAATGAGTGGCCAGTAGCTGATGGGGCTCCATTTGACGATAAGAATAATAATGGAACATATGAACCAACAGTTGATATTCCTGGTGTTAAAGGTGCAGATCAAACAATTTGGTTTGTAGCAAACGATCTTGACGCAGCTGCAACCGTCTTTATGTATGGAACTAATCCTCTTGGAATAGAGATGCAGGCAACTATTTGGGCTTACGCTCAAACTGGAGCGCTTGGCAACATGTTCTTTAGAAAATACCGGATTATCAATAAGAGCAATATTACATTCGATAGTATGTACGTATCTATGTGGTCGGATGTTGATCTTGGAAATTCTACTGATGATTTTGCAGGTTGCGATACCACACTTAGCTTAGGTTATGTTTATAATGCAAACGCTTCCGATGATACTTATAAACCACTACCACCTCCAGCCGTAGGATTTGACTTTTTCCAGGGTCCTATATTAACAGGCATTACCGGAGAAGATAGAAATAAAAATGATGTCGATGATGCTCAGGATTTTGGAATCTATGATGGTAAAATTGTTGGACCTGGAAAAATCAATTTACCGATGACAGCATTTTACTACTTTGCAAGAGGCGATGCAAGTGTTGTTGACCCAACACAGGGTGTGCCCCAGGGTTCTACTCAATTTTATAACTTCTTCCAGGGGAAAATTGGTTTAACCGGCGCTCCGTTTGTTGATCCTAATACGTTACAACCGACATCGTTTGCTTTAACTGGAGATCCTCAAACCAGATCAGGTTGGTACGATGGTCAATTGATTCCTGCCGGCGATCGTAGAATTGGTTCGGCATCTGGTCCTTTCCAAATGGCTCCTGGCGATACTCAAGAAGTTGTAGTTGCCGAAATTTGTGCCGGAGCAATACCAGGCACAGATCGTTTATCTTGTATAGGATTACTTAAATTTTACGATCAGCAAGCACAATTAGCTTACGATAACTTCTTTGATTTACCGGTTGCACCCCCTGCACCCGGTGTAAACGTAGTTCAACTTGATAAGGAAATAGTTTTAGACTGGGGATTTGATAATAGTAAAGTGCTTGCAACTGAAAGTGCAGATATAAAGGATTATAAATTTCAAGGTTACAATGTTTACCAGCTTCCATCGGCATCTGCGGACGTAACCTCAGGAAAGCGAATAGAAACCTTTGATATTGTAGATGGTATAGGTAAAATTGAAGATCTTTTCTTTGATCCTAGCACAGGTGTCGTTGCAAAAGGGGTTAGACAGTTCGGAAATGATACTGGAATTAAAAGATACTTAAGCATTAAAAATGATGAACTTAAAGGCGGTACACCGCTGATAAATGGAATTAGGTATTACTATGCTGTAACATCCTATAGCTATAATACCGATCCGCTTGCAGTACCAAATAACCTTGAAAACCCTCTTACGGTATTGACAGTTGTTCCAACGTCAACGGGTCCTGGTGTTCGATATGGTGCGGTGCATGGCGATACCCTTCAGGCACCCAATTCAGGAAACAGTGATGGTAGTGTTTTACCTATTGTCGTTGACCCTACGAAACTAACCGGACATACTTATAAGGTTACATTTGATACAATGAGTGTTGATGATGGAACAGGTCATTTAGTTGTTCAAACTGTCTGGAAGTTAACAGATGTCACTTTGAACACGGTTTTACTTGACAAGCAGCTTAATCAAACCGGCGATGATGAGTATAAATTTGTCGATGGTATGCTGATAAAAGTTACAGGTCCCCCTCCAGGAATGAAAGATTGGGACATACCAAAAGGAACGCGAAGATTTACATGGGCAAATGCCGACGGTCTTGAATTCGAAGGATTTGAGCATGCTATCGGCTGGGCAAGCCCCGCATCCATTTTTGGCAGTGGTATACCCGGTGTTTCTGCTGCAAACCTTAAAAGTGTTCTGCTAAAGTTAGCAAAAGTGCCAGATGGTTCAATTAACTATAATCCAACATATGATTTGAGCGACCCAAATGTTTCTTTTGGCTATCGTTATGGTAGAGGCTTTGCTGGAGCGCCTGCAAAACCCGAATTTGCTCCATTTATAATTAATGCCGTAGGTGGTTATTCATACCAGGATTTTACAAAGAGTGTGCCTCTATCTGCTTGGGATATTACTACAGATCCTAATAATCCGCGCCGACTCGTTGTCGGGCATCTTGAAAACAACGCTTCTGGTGGTTTAGTTGATGGTAAATGGTGGCCAGGTGATCATAACTTATTTAATAATACTGCATCAGGAGGACCAAGAGAATGGCTGTGGATTTTTGATGCTGATTACAGTGAAACTCCAAATCCAGCATTTCAGGTAGAAGCTACAGGAAATCCGTTGCCTGTTATGTGGTGGGTAGCTGCAAATCGACGAGGTCCTTCACCATTTTCACCTGGTGCTTCCGGTGATGACGAGTTCTTAATTATAGCAAACTTTGTTAATGGATTAACTGACGTGTTTACATTTACTGCACCGGCTCCATCAAGCAGCTTAGACCTTGCTAAACAGGATATTGAGAAGATAAATGTATTTCCAAATCCTTATTATGGTGCAAACTCTGAAGAGCTTAACAAGTATAATCGTTTTGTTACTTTTAGCCACTTACCCGCAAAGGCTACCATTAGAATATACAACCTTGCAGGTGTATTGGTAAAAGAAATTGAGAAGAGCTCAACTACTCAATTCGAAAGATGGAATCTTGCAAACAACTCGGGATTACCGGTTGCAAGCGGATTATATATTGCATATATCGATATGCCCGATATTGGAAAAACGAAAATACTTAAAGTAGCTATCATTCAGGAACAACAAATTCTTGATAGATTTTAATAATTAAGAAGTTTAAACTCAAGGAGTAAAAATGAAAAATAATATTAGATTTATAATTCTGGCAATCGCATTGCTGCTGGCAGTGGATTGCATTTATGCCGGTGGAGGTAACAGAACCGGTACCGGTGGAGCCTCACAGTTGCTCATTCCTGTTGGTGTACGTGGTATGGCGATGGCTGGTGGTAACGTAGCTACATCTGCAGGCGTTGAAGCGTTATTTTGGAATCCGGCAGGTACATCTAAAAACATTAACTCAGCAAATGTTATGTTCTCGCATATGGATTACATTGCAGATATTGGAGTAGAATACGGAGCTGTATCAGCAAATTTTGAAGGATTTGGAGTTCTTTCTTTTGCTATCAAATCTCTTTCGGTTGGAGATATTTTGGTTACTACAACTCAAGACCCTGATGGTACAGGTAAAACCTTTTCACCGCAAATGTTAGTTGCCGGTGTAACTTATGCCCGTCAGCTTACCGAAAGAATTTCGGTTGGTGTTACGGCTAACCTTGTTACAGAAACTCTCGGTGAAGTTAGTGCCTCAGGAATGGCCTTTGACGTCGGTGTTGTTTATGATAATCTTGCTGAAATCAATGGATTAAGTTTCGGTGTTGTTATGAAAAACGTCGGACCACAAATGCAATATGACGGCTCTGGCTTACTTCAAGAAGCTGAAGTTTCTGGATTCAATCGTCCTCCGGGATTGGTTCAGATAAACTCTGCACCTTTTGAATTACCCTCAACTTTCGAGCTTGGCTTGGGTTATAGACCAAAACTGCTTGATGATATGAATTCAATTCTTATTACTACATCATTCAAGAACAATAACTTCTCTGATGATGAATATAAAGTTGGTCTTGAATACGGGTATAACAATATGTTTTTCTTAAGAGGAGGTTATACTTTCGCTCCGGAACAAGCCTTTGAAGATTCATACATTTATGGATTTACAGGTGGTGTGGGAATTGATTATTCATTTGAAAGCATATCCATTAAAGTTGATTACGCATATCGTTACGTTAAAGATTTCGATGGTAATCATGTTTTTGGAGTAAGCTTAGGATTCTAAACCGTAGATTCTGGAAATGAAGTTCAATCCGTGCGGTTCATTTAGAGCCGCACGGATTTTTTATATCTGTACAAATCAGTTAAATCAGTGTCATCTGTGACCTGTCACTATGTGATGCTATTGACTTCTAAAGTTCTTCCCCAACTTCAGATTCTTTATTCACAAGATACCGTTTTATTTTTTGTGTTGTGGTTTTCTCAAATTCCTTTTCGCGGATGTGGAATTTTCTTATCTGTTTGTAAACAGGCAATTCTTTATTTACCTCTTTTATTTCTTTACTAATTATTTCGTGGATAAGCTCTTTTGTGATAGGTACATTGTTCCTGTTTGAGTACTCGATAAATGCTTCGGCATCAGTAACAATTTGTGCAGCAATTACTTCATCATGCTTAGAATCCCTTTCACCCATCACTAAAACTTCAAGTATGTAAGGACTTCTGTGTAGAATGTCCTCAATCTCTTCGGGAAAAACATTGTGACCATCCTTAGCAATGATGACATTTTTCTTTCTTCCGGCGATGTGTAAAAATCCATCTTTGTCTATAAAACCAAGATCACCGGTTTTGAACCAACCATTTTCAATTACTTCATTGGTAAGTATTTGGTTTTTGTAGTATCCGAGCATAACACTTGGACCTTTTGCAAAAATTTCTCCAACCCCGTCCGTCGTGGGATTATTTATTTTTATTTCAATTCCCGAGAGCGGAATTCCGGCAGCATCATCTTTGAAATTGTCAATTCGATTTAGCGTAAGAATTGGTGAGGTTTCTGTGAGCCCATATCCTTGAACAAAATTAAATCCAAATTCTCTTAACCCCTTTGCAACTTTAGGGTCTGGTGCTGCACCTCCAACGATAAACAATCTAATAGCACCTCCGAATCTTTCATGCAGCTCTTTGAATATTTTTTTAGGCAAACTCTTCCATCCGATTTTTTCTGCCAGCGAGCTAATTTTTAGTAAGGGAGGCACAACTTTGGATTTTATTTTATCATCTTGATTATTCTTCATTACGCGCTTAAATAACTTGTCATACAGCAGAGGCACGCCTAAAAATATTGTCGGCTTTGCTTTTTGCATATCCTCAGCAACAGTTTTCAACGAGCGGGCATAATGTACTGATGATCCCATAAACAAGGGACATAAAAACCCGCAGGTGCATTCATAAGTATGATGAATCGGCAGAACAGAAAGAAATCTGTCTTCTTCTGTAATCTGGATCATCTTAGTCATAGCCATAAGATTTGAACAATGTTTTTTTGAGATAGCATTACTCCTTTTGCTCTTCCTAAAGAACCGGATGTAAATATTATTTCTGCAGTTTCATTCGGATTAATCTTTGGAAGTTCGGAAATATGTGCAGGCAGGGATTCTTTAATTAATTGCTGCATCGAATAAACCCGCTGGTTTTCACTAAGCAAATCCATCGAGATAAAATGCTTTAAGTTTTTGAATACATTCCTGCTTTCTTTTAACATCGATGCAAAAGTTTCTGAAAAGATTATCACTTCTGAATCCGACTCATGAATAATATTTAAAATTTCATTTACGCTCAGGTTTTTATCGATTGGTACAATAACATGATTAAATGTCATCGCGGTTAAATATGCAATTCCCCACTGAACTCTGTTTTCACCAATAAGCGAAATATGAGTCTTTGGTTTAATTCCGAGATTTTCTAAACCCTTGCCAAATCGGAAAACTTGGTCAAGCAATTCTTTGTATGAAAGTTTTGAAATTGAATATGTGGTTAAATCTTCTACGGCGAGCTTATCTTTGTAAAGGTTTGCCGATTTGATAAGCATATCCTGGATAGAACAAATATGGCAAACATCAAAAAGTTTAATTTGCGGTTTCATAAAAATTTCCTCATAATATTTAAGATGTAACTTCGAACAGTTTATTTCCTAATAATTGTAAAGGAAATGTATCACTCTCTGTTAAGGAGCATCTCAAACTTAATAAATAAAGAATAAATCAATAGAATGTGGATTTACGAGTAAGCTAAACTTGAAAAGTTTTTGTGCTTGAAGTGGAGCTTTTAATGCTACCTTTTATATTGGAGATGCGCAGTGGTTTTTGACAGTTCGGGCAAAAGTAAATGTAACGGATTATTCCGTCTGCTTCCAATTTACATACCCATGCAATAGAAATGTGTTCCTTGCAGTTGGGACAATCCTGATTTACAATTTCCTTTTCTAGTATTTTAGTCATGGAATAATTATTAACGATAGAAGCAAATTAATAGTTACACTTACCGTAATAAACTTAGTTAATGAAATGATAATTATAAAGTCGCTTTAATAAGTAATTAGACTGATCTCGAAGGAATAGGTTGCGACTCATTCCTATGAAGGGAAGGTTAGTCTAATTCCTTCGTAATCACTAAAAACAACAAAACAACCCAAAATGATAGCTCTAAACGTACAATTTAAAGGATAATGTCTGACTCAGTTAGAATTATCAGATTTTTATTTGCAATAATTCTCGGATTGAATTTATTTGCAGCAATCGTGTGAGAGTGCTTGAGTTGACGTTTTAAGTTTTGGACTGAGATATGGAATTCCTAAGTTTAATCCTCTAAGAATAAAAATTACTGCAAGCACCGCTGCAAAGACAGGAATAGCGTGGTTGACTTTCTTCCTAAAGTTTTGACCGAAAAGATTTGTAACAATTGAGGCAGAAAACATTGCGGGAATTGTACCTAATCCGAATAATGCCATAAATAAAATGCTGCGCTCAACACTGCCAAGCGCAACTGCTCCTGCTAGAGCAACATAAACAAATCCGCATGGAAGAAATCCGTTTAATACTCCAATTGCAAATAAGGAAATTTGACTACCTTTTCTGAAAAGCAAACCAATTGATGATTGCAGTACTTTTGTTATCACCCTTACGATACTTAGTGAGCTAAATAAATTTTTAATACGTGAAGGAAGTAAAATTATTATTAAAATTATAGCACCCAGTGCAATGGACAATATTTGCTGATAACCTCCAAGATTTATTCTGTGTCCGATTAGGCCAATAATTAAGCCCATAACTGAATAAGTAACAACTCTGCCAAGATTATACAACAGCCTTCCCGAATAAAGACTTAGCTTTGATTTACTTTGTGTTGGTAATGCTAACGCAATCGGTCCGCACATTCCAATGCAGTGCAAACTGCCTAAAAATCCAAGCGCTAACCCTGATAATACTTCCATAGCCATTCCTTATAATTCCAAATTACAATTAACAATCCACCTGACGCGGACAAAATAAATTCAAATATTAAAAATCCAATTTTTAAAATGATTGGTAATTGAAGCGATTGAAAATTGAAATTTATTTGTTATTTGGTTTTTGGTTATTGTTATTTCTTTAAGTTGGATGTATCTACGTAGCAATTAATTTAATTTATCATCACCGTACGTTCAACCGAGTAGCTTTCTTCATTCATCAGCCATCTCATCCGAACTTTCCAGTAACCCTTTTCAATCTTCGAAGCATCTAGAAGCAACACTCCATTTTCATTTAATTCAAAAGTGGACTTAAAATCTTTACTTGAATCTGATGGACGATAAAAATAAATCTCACCATATTTTATTTGCTTGGCAACCGAATCCGGGAAAGCAAATTTCATTTGATCATTCAGATATTCCAGCCTAATTTTATTATTAATTTCTTTAGTTCTCTCAGCCTCATCAATTTGATTTTGGTAAATGAGCGTTTTCTCGTAATAATTATCGGTTACAAGATCTACCTTCTGACTCATGAAAAGAAATATCATCGCGAAGGAAATTATAAGAAAAACGATAATTGAAATTACTATTCCTGTGCCCCAATTGAATTTCAACTTAGCTTTTTCCTTTCTCAGCTACCGGACCTAGAAACGAGGTCTTAACTTCTTTTAGCAGTTTATCATTTGAATAGACTAAAATAGTAATCGGCGTATTCATTTTAGCAATCGATGTTTTAGGCAATATTAAAAGAAACTTTGAATCGTGCTTCTCTTGCGGCTTGAGATTAAGTTCATCACCAAGAAGTTTTAGCTCACCCTCAACATTCTTAAGTTTTAATTCTATTGGTGTATAATTAAAAGACTTGTTGGTAATGTTCAAATCATAAATATTACTACATTTATTATCTGGCTGTTCCTGAAAAAGTAAACCGGGTGTTCGCAAAATATTTATTGATAGATCACTTCTTGTAACAAGCAAATAACTTAGAACGGAGAGGATTAAAATTAGTACGGATGAATATCCAGCCATTCTTGGAGTAAAATGAAACTTCTCCTTTTTTTCGATCCCGCGTAATGAATCGTATCTGATTAATCCTCTTGGGCGATCTATCTTATCCATAACTGTGTCGCATGCATCAATACAAGCGGTGCAATTCACACATTCAAGCTGAATGCCGTTTCGGATATCGATTCCTGTTGGACAAACATCAACACACAAGTTACAATCAATACAATCGCCCAATTTACTTTTTGCTTCATTCTTTTTAAGCTTTCCTCTCGGTTCACCGCGAAAATTATCATAGGCAATCACTATTGAATCTTGATCAAGCAAAACACCCTGAAGTCTTCCATAGGGACAAACCAATGTACACACTTGTTCTCTGAAGTAAGAGAATATCCAATAAAAGATACCTGAGAAAGCCAGCATAGATATAAATCCGGCTAGGTGCTTTGAAGGCGGTGCGGTGATAATTTTGATTAGCTCATCCATTCCAATTACATAGGATAGAAAAATATTTGAAATGAAAAAGGCGATAGGAAAGTAAATAGCATGCTTAATTGTCTTCTTAAAAATTTTGTTTGATGTCCACGGTGCTTGGTTTAGTTTCGTTTGATCTTTGAAATCACCCTCAATCCAGTATTCTATCTTTCTGAAAACCATTTCCATAAAAATAGTTTGCGGGCAAGCCCATCCGCAGAATACTCTGCCAAATATTACAGTGAATAAAATAACGAAAACAGCAAGTGCGATTATTGCTAACGCAAACAAATGAAAATCATGGGGACCGAATGGAATAGTGAATAAAATAAAATTTCTGTTAAGAAAATCAAATAGCAAAAAGGGGTGTCCGTTAACTTTGATAAAAGGAGTAGACACCAAAAACAGGATCAGAAAAAGACTTACGACAGTTCTCGCATTATAAAATCTTCCGGAAGGCTTTTTCGGATAAATCCATTTTCGCTTCCCCTCCTTTGTAACGGTTGCAATATAGTCGCGAAAAGATTCTTCGGTTTTAATTTCACTCATTGTTGCGATTCATAAATTTAATGTTGGATATCATTTAGCCGCTGCCTTAGAGACAAATTTATATCATCCCTAAAGGGATTCTGTTTATTTGATGTTAATTATTGCTACAAATATTTTATCCCTAACGGGATAATTCCGAAGGGATGTAATATTTATAGAATAACAATAACGAATGATTACTAAAATCCCGTTAGGGATGACATAGAAAAACTATTTCAGCTTTCGAATTATCATCATGTTTGGTTTAAATCTTTACATTCCTTTCAATGAATCCTGCTGAACATAAAGAACACCCTCGGGAGCTTTAGGATTTGAAGGATTAGTTCCTCTAAGTGTTAAAATAAAACTCGAAACTTCTTGTATTTGACGCGGATTTAGCTGCTGATTCCAGCTTATCATTCCTTTGTTTGGAACGCCTTCTTTAATAACTCTATAAATATCTTTAATCCCGCCGCCGTGAATCCAATAATCATCGGTAAGATTAGGCCCAACTAACCCAGCACCGCTTTCAGTATGGCACACAGTGCAATTTTTTAAAAAAATTTCTTTTCCAGATTTAATTGCAGCAGCATCTTTTAGAGCTGTTAGAGTGTTCTCATCTAATAAAGCGCCGGATTTTACAAGTTCAATTCTCTGCATTTCAGCAAACTGCAATTCTTCTTTATATTCAGTGGCTTGAACATCGCCAGAGGATAAGATGTGATAATTAATCATGTAGAAGATGCTGAAAATGATCGAACCGTAAAAAAGATAATTAAACCATGGTGGAATTTTATTGTCAAGTTCGCGAATATCATCATAAGCGTGATCAAACATTATATCATTTTCTTTTTCGATCGGCTTAAGTCCTACAATGTATCCCTTCACTTTTTGAAAACCTAAAGCAAATTTCTTTTCACGTTTTATTTCTTCACCCAATCCGAAGTAGAGAAAACCGAACATGATCAGCAGCACAACAGCTATTAGTGCAACCGCAACAATGTCGTAATAAGATTTAGTTAACTCTCCGCCTTGAGTTTGGGTGGCCATATTGCTAATAAAAGAAAAAAGAAACATCATGAGTAATGTTCGTGATAATGATAAAAATTTAGTTTTAAATAACATTTTATTCACCCTTTAGATTTTGTGAATTGTTTTCCGGTTCAAGAGGTAATTGTTCCATTTGTTGTATATAGTTTTTATTCATTCTTACTATTATTACAATGATAGTGACGAAGAAAAGAATAAAAATAATTAAAGCGATAATTGCATAAACGTCAATACCCGATATTGACTGAAGAACATCTTTAAACATGTTAAACCGATCTCACTTTTTCTCTGTTAATTCATTTAGTTTTATATCAGTACCTAATCTTTGTAAGTAAGCAATCAAAGCGATTATCTCTTCAGTACCATCAGCAGCAATACCATTTCTTTGTAAATCAATTGCTATCTGTTTTGCTTGCTTTTCCAACTCATCCTTTGCCAAATTTTCATAATCAGCGGAATAGGGAACACCCAGCTTTCTCAAAGTAATTATCTTACTTTCTAAGTCTGAATAATCCAGTTTATTCTCGATTAGCCAGGGATAAGAGGGCATTATAGATTTTGGAGACATGGAAGATGGGTTTTCCATGTGATAGTAATGCCAAGAATTGGGATACTTCTTACCCTCTCGCCATAAATCAGGTCCTGTTCTTTTCGATCCCCATAAAAATGGATGTTCGTAAACATATTCGCCTGCTTTTGAGTATTCGCCATATCTCTCAGTTTCCGATCTAAAAGGACGAACTAATTGTGAGTGACAGCTATTGCAAGCCTCTCTTATGTAAAGATCCCTTCCCTCAAGTTCTAAAGGAGTGTACGGTCTTACACTGGCTATTGTTGGTATATTGGATTTAATTAGAAACGTTGGAATAAATTCAACTATACCACCGATTGAAATTACCACTAAGGATAATAATGCAAATTGAATCGGTTTCTTTTCTAACCAGCGATGTTTGGATTCCTTTTCAGAATGCAATGATGATTTAATTAATGCAGGGGCTTCGGTGTTCTCATTTGCAGAAAATTTTCCTTGCTTTGCAGTTTTGACTATGTTGTAAACGCCAAGGCAAATTCCTGTAAAATAAAGCAATCCGCCTGTTGCCCGAATTATGTACATAGGAATTATTTGAAGAACGGTTTCAAGAAAATTAGGATATTGTAACGTTCCAAGAGGAGAAAACTCTTTCCACATTAACGATTGAGTTATACCCGACCACCACATTGACAATGCATAGAATACTATTCCCAATGTACCAAGCCAGAAATGCATATTGGCCAATTTTTTGGAATACAGAGCTGTATTATATATTCTTGGGAAAAGCCAATAAAGAATTCCAAAGGTTAAAAAGCCATTCCAACCTAGTGCGCCAACATGAACGTGAGCAATTATCCAATCTGTGAAGTGAGCAATTGCATTTACATTTTTAAGCGACAACATTGGACCCTCAAAAGTTGCCATACCATAAGCTGTAACTGCAACAACCATAAATTTTAAGATAGGATTTGTTCTAACTTTATCCCATGCGCCTCTTAAAGTTAATAAACCATTGATCATTCCGCCCCATGATGGGGCAATCAGCATAATTGAAAAAACTGTTCCTAGCGATTGTACCCAATCCGGCAATGCTGAATAAAGTAAATGATGAGGTCCTGCCCAGATGTAAAGAAAAATTAACGACCAGAAATGAAGTATGGATAATCTGTAAGAATATACCGGTCTGTTTGCCGCTTTTGGTAAGTAGTAGTACATCATCCCCAAGTAAGGTGTGGTTAAAAAGAAAGCGACTGCATTATGGCCATACCACCATTGAACCAAAGCATCTTGAACACCTGCATAAATGGGATAGCTTTTAAGAAATGACACTGGAAGCTCGATAGAATTTACAATGTGGAGCACTGCGACAGTTACCCAGGTTGCAATATAAAACCAGATTGCAACATACATATGGCTTTCTCTTCGCTTAATTATCGTGCCGATCATGTTTATTCCGAATGCAACCCAAACTAAAGTTATTGCAATATCAATTGGCCATTCAAGTTCTGCATATTCTTTACTTGTTGTAATTCCCAATGGCAATGTGATAGCCGCGGCAACAATAATTAGCTGCCAACCCCAGAAGTGAATATTACTCAGCAAGTCGCTGAACATTCTTGCTTTACATAATCGTTGCAAGGAGTAGTAAATCCCCATGAAGATTGCATTACCGACGAAGGCGAAAATAACAGCATTAGTATGTAGAGGTCTAATTCTACCGAAGGTCAGCCAAGGAATGTTGAGATTAAGTGCCGGATAAAAAAGCTGTGTGGCGATTATCAGTCCAACAAGCATTCCGACAACTCCCCAAATTAAAGTTGCAATGGCAAAGTTTTTTACGATCTTATTATCATAACTGAATTTTTCGAGCTCCATAGAGCTTCCTCCTTGATGATTTAGATAATTTATTCTTCAACTTGTGATTTGTGTTCGTCATCCAAAATAATTCTTATTGAAGGTGTGTAAGTGTCTTTATACTGCCCGCTTTTAACAGCCCAAATGAATGCAACAAGAAATCCCGATGCAACCAATAAACTTATACCGATTAGTATTATGATGACTGTTATAGCAGACCTTCCCTTTTTGCTAAGAAATTTGTAGTTAATGTTGCAAATATAACAACTGATATTGAACTTATCGGCATTAATATTGCCGCTACAATTGGAGTTAATGCTCCTTGAATTGCAAAACCCAATCCAACTACATTATAAACGAAAGAGATAATAAAACTTAGAATGATAATGGTAATGCTGTGCTTAGAAAATTTTAGAAACAATGAAAGCTTGTTTATTTCAGATGCATCAAGTATAGCATCGCAAGCAGGAGAGAAATTGCTTATGTCCTCAGTTACTGCAACGCCGACATTGCTTTGAGCTAATGCACCAGCATCGTTCAAGCCATCGCCAACCATTAGAGTATTTTTATCAAATGACTGAACTAATTTTATGAAATCGAGTTTTTCCGTTGATGATTGCTTAAAACGTATTCTTGATTCACTGCCCAAAATTCTCTCAAGATTTTCTTTTTCACCCTCATCATCGCCCGATAAAACTGATAGCTCATAATGTTTTGATAATTCCTTAATCATGCTTTCTATTTCCGGACGATAGACATTAGAGACACTGAAATAGCCAGGTATTTCATCATCGATTGAAATATAAACGTTTGTATCAATGTTAAAATTTCTTTTTTCATGAGCATTGCCGGAGTCAAAAGCTTTACCCGAAATAAACGGCTTTGAACCAAGTCTTACATGCTTTCCTAAAATTTCTGCCTCGATTCCTTTCCCTTGCATCTCCTTAAATGATACAACATTGAGATTTGCCTGACAATCCAGCGAGTCATATATTTTTTTGCTAAGTGGGTGTGTTGAATTTTTTACCAGAGATTTTATGAGAACTGAGTCTAAGCTTGTTAGCTCGCTCCCCGAATATTTAATTTCTGACTGATTGGTTTGAGTTATTGTGCCGGTTTTATCCAGCACTATTTGATTGACCTTTGCAAGCTGCTCTATTACATTTACGTTTTTAAGATAAAACTTATTTTTACCAAAAATCCTAATTGTATTTCCCAGTGTGAAAGGTATTGATAGAGCGAGAGCACAAGGGCAAGCAACTATTAAAACGGCAGTGAAGGCATTTAATGCTGTATGATAGCTGGTTGGAAGCCATATCAGAAATGCCGAAACGGAAATCAATAAAATTGTTGCTGTAAAATACTTACTAACTGTGTTTGAAATGGTTGTGAAATGCGATTCTGCTTTGCTTTTAAATGCTTCATTGTTCCAAAGCTGAGTTAGATAACTTTGTGAAACATCCTTAATTACCTCCAGCTCTATTGCCGATCCGACCTGTTTTCCGCCGGCATAAACTAATTCTCCAAGCACTTTTGGAGATAATTTTGATTCACCTGTGACAAAACTGTAATCGATATTTCCTTCGCCGCCGAATAAAACAGAATCGGCGGGAATGATTTCGTTATTGCGGATGATAATTCTATCGCCAACATTTAATTTTGAAATTGGGATAGAAACTTCCGAATCATTCTTTTTCAAAATGACGGAGAGAGGGAAGTATGATTTGTAATTTCGGTCAAAGTTCAGCGTTTCATAAGTTTTATTCTGAAATAACTTCCCAAGCAGAAGAAAGAAAACAAGTCCCGTCATGGAATCAAAATAGCCTGCACCGGTATGCGTTACTACTTCAAAAGCGCTTCTAAAGAATAAAACAAATATTCCAAGTGAAATCGGAACATCGATGTTAAGGATTCTTTTTTGCAATCCTTTGTATGCAGAAATGAAATAGCCTGAACTGGAATAGAGAAATACCGGCAGCGATAGTATTAAGTTTAACCAGCCAAAAAATTTGATGAAGAAACTGTCTGCAGCATCAATATTCAAATATTCGGGAAAGCTAAGCAGCATAATATTCCCGAAACAAAAACCAGTAACTCCAATCTTATAAATTAATTTTTTATTGGTTGTTTGCAGCTTTTTTCCTTCAACATCTTCCAAATTGATTTGAGGTTCGTATCCAATTGAAGTTAACAGCTCAACGTTTTGCTTAAGACTAATCCTATTCGGATTAAACTTAATCGTAACAGTTTTTTTCAAAAAATCTACTTCGGAATGAATAATGCCCGGATTAATTCTATACAGATTTTCCAGCAGCCAAATACACGAGCTGCAGTGCATTTGAGGAACGTAAAACGTTACGATGAAGAGTTTTTCATCTTTAAATTCCGCTAGCTTATTTACAATTTCAGGATCATCGAGGTAATCAAAATTTTTATGTAAAAGATTTTTAGGGGTAATTCCGGGGGGCGCATCAATCTGATAGTATCTGCAGAGGTTATTCTTTTCTAAAATTTCATACACGGTTTTACAGCCCATGCAGCAGAAGGTTTTTTCATCTTCAATTATGCTGTCATTGGGGCAGTCAAGTCCGCAATGATAGCACTGTGTTTTGCTTATGATTTTATCTTTCGCAATTTTATCCCTGAACAGGCGATGCTTTTGAATGTAGAGGAAATTGCTAGCATTTTTCATCTGCCAACTTCTTCAACAGAAGTTCCAAAAATTAAATTTTTGAAATCAAGCGCTGCCCCAGCACCAGTGGACATTCCCAAAGAGGGAACTGTGATTGGTTTCAATGAATATCGAGGAACGAAAACAGAAATTCGTTTGACAGTCAATGATCGGCGAAGACATTTCTATACTATTGGTCAAACTGGAACTGGTAAAACTACGATTTTGCAAGAGATGGCCAAACAGGATGCAAGATCCGGAAATGGTTTTTGTTTTATTGATCCA
>MHAR01000045.1 GCA_001803045.1 Ignavibacteria bacterium RIFOXYB12_FULL_35_14
ATCATTAAACTCATATTGCTTTTCCAAATTTTTCTTCCTAAGTTTTTAAGAGAGAAGCAGTTAATACTGTATCCAGCTTAATTTGTCTTCCTGCTAACTACTTATTTAAATAAAAATTAAAGTAGGGAGAAACGTGATCGGGACTAAAATTTCTCGCTGTGCAATCATTTGTAATCTTGACAATAGATCTGGAAGTGAACTAACCTCTCGATATTCCGCACTACAGTTAATCCTTCATCGTTCGTTTAAGAATTTATTATTTACAGTTTTAGTTTTCTTAATTTTTTCGCCTTGTATTAATTCCCAGCAAGCAGAACTGCAATTTGAAAACATCCTTGTTGAAGGAGGTATGCCGGTTAATGTTCAGAGTATTTTTCAGGATAGAACCGGTTTTCTTTGGTTTGCTACATGGAGCGGACTTTATAAATATGACGGGTATAACTTCATAGCTTACAGACATGACGTTGAAGATACTGCCAGCATAAGATATAATACCTTGTCTGTTATCTATGAAGACAAAGCGGGAATTTTATGGATAGGTTCAAGGCTTGGGCTTGAAAGGTTTGATCCTAAATCTGAAACTTTCATTCATTATACACCAAATCCTATTGATACAGAAAGTAATGCAAGTAACGATGTTTGGTCAATATGTGAGGATAAATCGGGTACACTTTGGGTCGGTAGCGGTAATGGTTTATACAAATTTGACAGAGTAAAAGAAAAATTCACTTGTTTACGACATGATAGTACAAATCCCGGCAGCCAAGCTAATCATTCTGTAAATGCAATCTACGAGGATCGAGAAGGTTCGCTCTGGTTTGGCACTGAAGCAGGGCTTGATAAACTGGATTTTGAAACGGGGAAGTTCACACATTATGCTTCAAAATACAATGTCAGATATTTTTGTGAAGATAATGCCGGCATATTATGGTTGGGAACTACGGAGGCAATATTAGAATTCAACCTTAAAGATTGTACTTATTCTTCTTATCGTATAAATCTAGATAATCCAAAGGATCGCATCAACCAAATTTGCCGGGATGTTGTAACAGGTTCACTTTGGATCGGGACCCGTTTTGGTCTTTATAATTTTAATAGAGAATCAAAAAAATCAATCCGTTATTTGTCGGAAAGAATACCTGCAATATGCAATGAACGTTCTGGCGCACTGTGGATCGGTACATATACCGGTATTAAACGGCTGAACTTGACAATAAACCCATTTAAAAGATATCCAATGGATGATATTGCTCATGTTATCTTAAATGGAAGTGAAGGAGTACTTTGGATTTATAATTATGGTTTCAATTGGAAAAAATTTGAAATCAGAAAAAACCAATTAGTTCAGTATTCCTTTGGAAAGAACAGTCTTTTTTATATTTGGAATTCAGGAGCTGATATGTCCCTTCGCACTCCTGACGGTGGTTTACTCATACAAGATACTTTAGGAAATATCATATTCTCTTTAGATTCATCCTGGAAAGATTATATTGATAATGCCTCTTTTGGGTGGAAAACGGATAAAGAATATTATGTCGGGGGTTGGACAGGTTATTTTGGTTTTTGGGAACCTAAAACAAACCGTGTTGTGACCATAAAAAAGTTTCAGCAGGCTATATATTGGATTTTTGAGGATTCCTTCGGTTTAATATGGATTGCAACTGAAATGGGTAAATTGTTCCTCTATAATCAGACAGACAACTCATTTAAAGAATTCATTACTGACACTAAAAATCCATTAAGCTTAAGTGGAAATCGAATTACACAAATTTATGAGGATAAAAAAAGAAGATTATGGTTTGCTACTGTAAATGGCTTGGATCGACTAGAACGATCAACAGGCAATTTTATTCACCTTACTATCAAACATGGTTTAGCAAGCGATAACATACGGGGAATACTAGAGGATGAGCATGGAAATCTGTGGCTTAACACGCCTAAAGGAATTTCTAAGTTTGATCCTGAGACAAATAAATTCAAAAATTATGATGTTTCCTATGGATTAGATTTACCTGCGGATGTTTACTATGGGATTGGTTGTAAAACTAAAAATGGCGAAATGTATTTCCCGGGGGCAAAAGGATTTACACGCTTCCATCCCGACAGTATAAAAGACAATCCTTTTATTCCACCTATTGTAATCACTTCCTTTAAGAAGTTTGATAAACCTTCTCCTTACTCGAATGAAATTCATTTACCGTATTATGAAAACTTTATTTCTTTTGAGTTTGCAGCGCTTAGTTATATAATTCCGGAAAGGAATCAGTATGCCTATATGATGGAGGGATTGGATAGAGATTGGGTTTATTCAGGGACACGGCGTTATGCATCCTATCCAAATCTGGATCCGGGTGAATATGTATTCAAAGTAAAAGGATCGAATAATGATGGAATATGGAATGAAACCGGAACTTCAATCTCAATAATAATTTCTCCGCCATGGTGGAAAACTACGTGGGCATATATTCTTTACTCAGTTCTAATTCTTAGTATAATTTATATTACGTGGAAAATGCAGGTCAGGAGAATAAGGATGAGTCATGAATATGAAATGAGCCAGTTCGAGGCACAGAAACTTCACGAAGTAGATGAAATAAAATCAAGATTCTTTACGAACATTTCTCACGAGTTCAGAACTCCTCTAACCTTAATTTTAGGTCCTATAAAACAAATCATTGAGAGAACAAAAGAAGAAAAAACAAAAGAAGATTTGAAAGTCGTGCACAAAAATGCTAATCGACTTCTAGGACTCGTTAATCAATTGCTTGACATATCAAAACTTGAATCTGGCGGAATGAAACTTCAAACTGCCCCACGGAATATAGTTTCATTGCTGAAAGCCCTGACTTTGTCATTCACATCTTATGCTGAAAGAAAAAGAATTACATTAAAATTTAATTCATCAGAGGATGAAATAATTGCTTACATCGACAAAGATAAGATTGAGAAAATAATTACAAATGTGTTATCGAATGCGTTTAAGTTTACACCCGAAGGCGGACGCATTGGGATATCAATATCTCAAGGGGTTGCTAATTCCCCTCTTGAGAGGGGAACGAAAGCCTGCCCGCCTCTGGCGGGGGTGTGTAAAAATGCGGAGATAAAGATTACTGATACCGGCATAGGAATCCCGAGTGAAAAGCTTCCTAAAATCTTTGATCGTTTCTACCAGGTTGATGGCAGCCACACGAGAGAACAGGAAGGAACAGGAATTGGATTATCGCTGACAAAAGAATTAGTTGAACTGCATAAAGGCACAATCGAAGTAGAAAGTGAAGCGGGAAAAGGAACGACTGTTACGATCAGTATTCCTCTAGGTAAAGAACATTTGAAGCCTGAGGAGATTTGTGAGAAGGAAGCGGATAAAGATAAAGATTATGATAAAGAGGAAGATGAACTAGTTGTAGATGTTGAGGAGGAGATACAGAGAAAAGAACACGAGAAAATTGGTTTTAAAATATTTGAAAAAGAATCACTGCCTATTTTGTTAATAGTTGAGGATAATTCCGACGTTAGAAATTACATAAAAAATAATCTTAATAAAGATTATAGAATTCTGGAGGCAGTAGATGGAGAAGACGGCTGGAACAAATCAATTAAGCAGATACCTGATTTAATTGTAAGTGATGTGATGATGCCGAACATGGATGGCTTTAAACTCTGCGAAAAACTTAAGTCAGATGAAAGAACAAGCCACATACCAGTTATACTGCTTACGGCCAAAGCAGCTTTACAGGACAAGGTTGAAGGATATGAAATTGGTGCTGACGACTACATAATGAAACCATTTGAAACCTCCGAATTAAGTGCTAGGATTTTAAATCTGATTAAACAAAGAGAAAGATTACATGAACACTTTAAAAAATTGGGAATAATTGAATTTGAAGAACAAAAAATAACTTCCCTTGACAAAAAGTTTTTACAGAAAGTCTTTGAAATAATTAATCAAAATATCTCTGACCCTATGCTTGGAGTTGAACTTCTTATGGAAAGACTGGCTATTAGCAGATCAGTTCTATACCGTAAAATCATATCCTTAACAGGAGAACCACCTGGAGAATTAATTAGAAGGCTTAGACTAAATAAAGCGGCAAAACTTATTGAACAGAAGTATGGAAATCTTTCTGAGATAGCACTTGAAGTCGGGTTTAGCAATCCTGCTCGTTTTTCGGAGAGTTTTAAGAAGCAATTTGGTATTTCACCATCTCATTACGAGCAAAAAAATAATAAAAATTAGTATTTTATAACTTAAAGGAATAAAAGCGGAAGTAATTGGAACAAA
This sequence comes from Ignavibacteria bacterium RIFOXYB12_FULL_35_14, assembly GCA_001803045.1. Classification (GTDB taxonomy): domain Bacteria; phylum Bacteroidota; class Ignavibacteria; order Ignavibacteriales; family Ignavibacteriaceae; genus XYD12-FULL-36-8. Next base: position 4,283 of record MHAR01000045.1, read on the forward strand.
TCGGGTAGATTTCCCACCTCCCAAATCTTATCATATTACCAAGTAATTAAAACTTTTCTCGAAGTTTTTTAGTAGTCAAAGAACAAATTGATTTTAAGCAACAATTTGAAGAACTAAGAAATGAATGATTATGTACCTTCAGAGTTCTTTTTGAGTCAGAATTATCCAAATCCATTTAGCGATAAGACGAAAATAAAATTTTGTATCCCATTTATGACAAATGTTAAATTGAGTGTTTTTAATTCAGATCGAGAACTTGTGATAATGTTGGTTGATGAAGAAAAGGAAGCCGGCACTTATGCGGTTGAATTTCCTACTGTAGGGATGAGGCATGCCTCATCCACTACAATAACATTGCCAAGTGAAGTTTATTTCTATCGATTAGAAGCTGGCAATTATTCATGTGAAAAGAAAATGTTATTCTTAAAATGATTTTTAAAGGAGGTTGCTATGAGGTGTGAAAAACAAAATTTATTAATTAGTCTGTCCAAACATTGGAAGAACAGCAATTATTCAATAACTGTTTTTCTTCTTGTTCTTTTTCTTTCGTACATCAATTCTTTTGCTCAAGTTCAAACAGGCAGTTTTGTATTTGAGGGAAGGTTGAGAAATTATATTGTATTCCTTCCTCAAAATTTTCAATCTAATATGGCAGTTGTTTTTAACCTACATGGCTTGTCTGTTAGTGCAGAGTGGCAGATGAACTATTCTTTAATGAACGAAGTAGCCGATACAGCTGGATTCATAGTAGTTTACCCTAATGCTATATCAAATGACTGGAATAGTGGTAGCTTGACTTTATCCGAGCCTAACGTAAATGATGTGGGATTTATCTCTACATTAATTGACACTGTTGACGCCCATTATGATATCGATTTGAGCCGCATTTATTTGTGTGGACTTTCAGATGGTGGCTTTATGACTAATAGACTTATTTGTGAAATAGGTCACCGATTCGCAACTGGAGCGGATGTGGCAGGTAGTCTAAGAGCCGGCAGGGTGTATAGTCCTTTGAGACCATTTCCAATGCTCATATGTCATGGCACCTTGGACAATGTAGTGCCGTACAATGGAAGTAGTGGTGCGTTATCAACTCAAGCAGAATTGAACTTTTGGATTCAAGAAAATGTCTGTCAACTTAATGCCGATACGGTTTTATTACTCAACTTAGATCCGAATGACGGTTGCATTGTTGAAAAAATTAGTTATACAAATTGTAATGAAGAAAGCAGTGTAATGTTTTTTAAAATATTAGGTGGGGGACATCAATGGCCTGGTGGTGCAGCCGGTTTAAATCCTTACGGAAATTTAAATAAAGATATAAACTTAAGTGCTGAAATCTGGAAATTCTGTAAAAACTATCATAATCCTTTAGTTGATTTAGCTTTTGCAAAATCACTGGAAATTTCTCGAAAATATTTCTCACCCCAGATTGATACGCTTGTTGCAACTGTTCAATTATCTAATCCGAAAGAACATCAGGTAGAGGTACTTGCAATGATTCAGGGGGAAAGTTCGGCTCTTCAAGATTCATTTCAATTATTTGACGATGGTATGCACAATGATAAAAATTCAAATGATAATTTTTTTGCCGGCATAAAATTTTTGTCAGGATTCGGAGAAGATATGTACAAAGTAAAAATTTACAATAACGACTTAACAACAGGTACATCTCCTTTATGCCCTTTTCAATCCAGATTTACAACTGCCGGCCCAGTAATTCTTGACAGTATACCTTTTGGAGTGGTTCCTGGTTTCAAGTTTGGTTTTAAGCCTTACCTGAAAAATATAGGCACAGTCAAAACAATAAATACTATAAAATTAAAACTAAGCAGCAATGATCCTTGGATTATCAATATTACTCCAGTTGATAAAAATTACCCTAATATTCAGCCGGGACAAACTATCGGAGGAACCCAAATTTTTACCGTGACTTATGATTCAACAAGTTTCCCAGGTTACTTTAATTTGAAGTTTGAAGTTTCAAGTGATGATTACATTTACTGGGTAGTTGATACAACAATAATTGTGAAACCGACTGAAGTTGAGAATGATTTGGTGACTCCGTCAGTTTTTAAGCTTGATCAGAACTACCCCAATCCGTTCAATCCAACAACAAAAATTTCTTACGCTATTCCCCTCTTGGGAGGGGCGAGGGGTGGGTTGGTAACATTAAAAGTTTTTGATGTACTTGGAAACGAAGTCGCAACATTGATTGATGAATATAGAACAGCAGGCAATTATGAAGTTGAGTATGATGCTTCGAACTTGGCTAGCGGAATTTACTTCTATCAACTTAAAGTAGGTGAATTTATATCAACAAAGAAAATGGTTTTAATCCGTTAAATAAAAATTATAGGAGGTAAATAAAATGTTAAGTAAAGCGAAATCCCGCAATGCGGGAAGAAAATTATATTTCTTAGTTTTTATTCTTTTTTTAACAGCAGAAGCATTTCCCCAATGGGTACAAACCAATGGGCCTTACGGTGGAGGTTATGTTTATGATCTTTTAGTGAGCGAGACAAATCTCTTTGCAAGTGCTGGGGGTGGGCTCTTTTGCTCAACTGATTATGGTACAAGTTGGACTAGGTTAGATTCGGTCTTATCTAATCCATATCACCAATCGCTTGCCATTACACCAAATGAAAATGGTGGAAATAATATTTTTACTAGCACATGGGGCAATGGTATTTTCCGCTCAACGGATGATGGAGTAACTTGGTTCGCGGTAAATTCTGGATTAGCAAGCCCATATATCAGTGGTTTAGTAGCTGGTTCTTTCGGAACAGAAGGGATATCTCTCTTTGCATCTACTTTTAGCGAAAATCCTTGGGGTGTCAATCTCTTCCGTTCAATAGATAATGGAGAGAGCTGGATACAAATTAACACAGAGTTATTGTGGGCTTTTTTCAAGGTTCTTGCAGTTAATGAATCTAGCGTATTTGTAGGTGGGGATTGGGGTAGTGGTTTGCAACGATTTACTAAAATCGATACAAACTGGGTAGTTGATACATTAATAATAGCAGATGGAACAACAAGTGTCTTTTCTCTCGCTTTGGATGGTACCAATATTTTTGTAGGAACTTTTGGCCGCGTCCTTATTTCAACTGATAATGGAACAAATTGGAATGAAGTTGAACTAAGTATTAATAACGCAAAAATATATTGCCTCTTTATCTTGGGTACAAATATATTTGCCGGAAGTGAGAGAGGTGTGTTTCTTTCAACAAATGGTGGAACAAGCTGGACAGAAGCTAATTCGGGTTTTTCACAAATTAGCGGTCAATGGCATCCTTATATATTTGATTTTGACATAATAGGTACAAATATTTTTGCTGGAACCGAATATGGTGTATGGAGTCGTTCCTGGGCCGAGTTAGTTCCTGTAGAATTAACCTCATTTAAAGCAACAGTAAATGGTGAAGAAGTTACACTTAACTGGACAACTGTAACGGAGCTAAACAACCAAGGATTTGAAGTACAGAGGAAATTTAGCAACAATGATTTTGTAACAATTGGCTCTGTTAAAGGACACGGAATAACAACTTCTGCAAATCAATATAGTTATGTTGATAAACTTGTTGATGCCGGAAAATATTTCTACAGACTCAAGCAGGTGGATTTCAGCGGAACATTTGAATACTCAAATGAAATTGAAGTAGAAGTAAGAGCACTTGATAAATTCACTCTTGAGCAAAACTTTCCTAATCCGTTTAACCCAACTACAACAATTGGATATGTACTTCAAGAAAAGAGCAATGCAAGGCTCACTTTGCTAAATACATTAGGAGAAGAGATTGCTGTACTTGTAAATGAAGAACAAGATAAAGGATATCATAAAGTTGAGTTTTCCGCCAAAGGCGGATCCGCCTCTGGCGGAAATGGTCTAAATCTAACAAGCGGGGTTTATTTCTATAAACTTGTTGCAAATGATTTTGTGAGTGTTAAAAAGATGATGCTAGTCAAATAAGATTAGGGAGCTTCGGCTCCCTTTCATTTTCATAAATTAAAACAAGATATAAGAAAACTATTCAATCTCTTGTCCGCCCAGTTCATTGATGATTGCATCAATAAGCGGATCTTTTGTTTTAATATCCTTTTTCGATTGCTTTTTATTTGTATTCTCAGCAGATGATGATTGAACTTCCGGTTCTGCAGATTCCAATACATCCGAAAATTGAAGGTTGAGCTTTCTGCCAAATACATCCATAACTTTTTTGTTTATATAATCTTGATTTCGCTTCAGAATGTATTTTCCATTTTCGTCCACACCGGATACTTTTAATTTATTTCCTTCAAGATTCATTGGTCTTAAGTTTTTAATCATCGGACCAAAAATCAATGACCTTTCCTGACTGATTGAATTTACAAAGCTTTCCCATTTTTTTACGATTCCATCGAAGTCTGTCACTTCATTTAAAATTATATTCTCAACTTTTTCATTTATGACGATACTTGAAGAGGAAAATTCCTTTGGCTCAGTTTGTACACGTTTTACTTCGGATAAATTTTTATTCGTTTGACCCGCAGAATATTTTGATGATGATTGTTCTGATAAAAAAAGCGGTGTATTATCTTGTCCGGGAACAAGTTTAGTTATTATTTCGCTCAAAGTAGATGTTTTTTCTAAACCAACCAGATGACTCAACGCTATCTCAATTTTTAATTTATGATTTTGACTGAACCTCAATTCCTGCTGAACCTTAGTCAAGAAATTAAGTAAACGCAAAATGTCGTTGGACGTAAACTTCTCTTCATACTCTGCGTACCGGAGCTTGTTGGCTTCTGCAGTTTCAATTAGATCGGTTTTTTTATTTAGAACTACGGTCAGAATATTTCTGAAATGCTCGAGCAATCCTTCCATGAAGTCAATAAAGTTCCAGCCGTTTTCATATATCTCATTTGTAATCTCAAAAACGGTTTTGAAGTTTTTTCCCAGCACAGCATCAGAAATTCTAAAGTAGATATCATCATCAATAAGATTGAGCATCTTCGATACAGTTATAGGATCTATCTTTTTATCACAGAAAGCAACTACCTGATCAAAATAACTTTCAGCATCGCGCAGTGAGCCATCTGCTTTTTTTGCAATTATGCTCAAAGTTTTATCATCGATCTTAATCTTTTCATCATCGGCAATGGCTTTAAGAGCGCTTTTTATGGTATCGAGATGAATTCTTCTGAAGTCATATCGCTGGCAGCGAGAAATAATTGTAAGCGGGACTTTATGAACATCCGTTGTGGCAAAAATAAAAATTGTGTGCGAGGGCGGTTCTTCCAAAGTTTTAAGAAATGCGTTGAAAGATTCTTTCGTCAGCATGTGTACTTCATCAATGATATAGACTTTATATTTTCCCTTTGTCGGTGCATATTTTACGGATTCGCGCAATGTTCTAATTTCATCTATTCCCCGGTTTGATGCACCGTCAATTTCAATAATATCCAATGATTGATTTGAATGAATAATTTTACAAATTTCGCATTCATTGCATGGTTCAGTGTCTTTTGGATTTAAACAATTCAAAGTTTTGGCAAGAATTCTTGCAGTGCTTGTTTTACCAACTCCGCGCGGACCAGTAAACAAATAAGCATGAGCAATTCTGTTGCTGCGAATAGAGTTTTGCAGCGTAGTTGTAATGTGTTCTTGACCAATTAACTCGCTAAACTTTTTTGGGCGCCATTTCCTTGCTGTTACTACAAAATCCATTTTATCCTATTGATGTTTAAAATAATCTTTTCGAGGTAAATATTTCTTTAGTGTTCTGATATTTCAAGCAATAAGTTAATTTTAATTATTTTGTTCTAACCTTAGTAACACTGATAAACCCTGAGTATAAAAACCTTATCACCTTATTTATTAAGTGGTGATGTCCTTTTACAATTTTCATTTGATATTTTTAGAATAAGGTGATAAGGTCAATAACGATTCCTTCTATTTGTGTTACTAAGGTTTAATTTTATAATTTTTCAGCATCCTCTGATTAATCCTATGTATTCAAATACTTTCATGATCAGTCATTCGACATTTGTTCTAACCTTAGTAACACTGATAAACCCTGAGTATAAAAACCTTATTACCTTATTAATTAAGCCGCGCTGTCTTTTTTTGTAATTATCGTTTGATATTTTAGAATAAGGTGATAAGGTCAATAACGATTCCTTCTATTTGTGTTACTAAGGTTTAATATTATAATTTCTCAGCATCCTCTGATTAATTCTATGTATTCAAATACTTTCACTTGATTAGTAATTGAACATTTGTTCTAACCTTAGTAACACTGATAAACCCTGAGTATAAAAACCTTATCACTTTATTAATTAAGACGTGCTGTCTTTTTGTAAAATTTAATAAAAGAATCATATTCTTCTGCAAAACTTACTTTTCGATGATGTCGAACTTGATTAAGTATATATTTACAAACTTTGTTAACATCTGATTTTGATACTGAAAACGCAGATGCGGATTCTTGCCAAGAAAAACGTCCAATGCATAATTTATTTTCATTTATAAATTGAGAAGAACTCTTGGTAATTATTGTTGCCAAATCTTCTTCTGATAATTTTGGAGAACGAGAAATCAGAATATGTACATGTTCGGGGTTAGCATATATGGCATATAATTTAGAATCGTTATTGTTTACAATACCGGTTATATATTTTTCTATTCGCTGCCGGTTCTTTTCAAGAATGATAGGTAATCGATTTAATGTTATGAATATAAAATGCGTATATAAGTTATTGTATTCTATTTTCATTAATTTTTGAAATTAGGTGATAAGGTTAATAACGATCTTATCGATTCATGTTACTAAGGTTAAACAATTTAATACAGTATCTTTTTTGCTTTTGATTTTAAGCATAGGAATTAATGCTCCGAATTAAACAGTCCAAAATAAAAAATTAACAGACTACAGTCATTACGTGCGAATGATAGACTTATTATATTTTCAAAGAATTTCTTTTGATAAAAAATTACAGATCCGTTCGAGGTAAACCTTATCTGTTTCGTTGAATGAGTTATACTCAGTGCTGTCAAGATCTAAAACACCAAGAAGCTTTTCTTTCTTAAATAAAGGAACAACAATTTCCGACTTTGAATCCACATCGCAAAATATGTGTCCGGGAAACTGATGAACATCCGGCACGATGATAGTTTTCCTCAACTGTGCTGACTTACCGCAAACACCTTTACCAATTTCGATATTAGTACATGCAACTTTTCCTTGGAATGGTCCAAGGTAAAGTTTCTTCCCATCAAATAGATAAAAACCTACCCAGCTAATCTTATCGAAGGTTTGTTTTAGCGCCGCCGTTACATTTGCAAGATTAGAAATAAGGTTATCTTCTTTAGGAACAAGCGAACCAAGCTGCTGGTAGAGAAGCCTGTACTTTTCTTCAGTTGTTGAATTGCTGTCAGAGATAATTATTTCACTCATGATATGTTACTTTATTTTCTTAGTGGATTTTTGTTTTTGAGCTGACATTTTTAATTCGGGAATTACATAACGAACAGCCGAAGCAACTGAATCAACAGGAATGATCAGTAATCCATCTTTAACTTTCTCAGGAATTTCAATTAAATCAATTTCGTTGTCTTTAGGAATAAGAACAGTTTTAATCTCATTTCTTTTAGCAGCCAATAATTTTTCATTCAGTCCTCCAATCGGTAAAATATTTCCGCGTAATGTAATTTCACCAGTCATTGCAATATTATTTAATGCAGGTTTTCCGCTAACCGCGGAAAGTAAGGCCATTGCCATGGTTATTCCTGCAGATGGACCATCTTTTGGAATTGCACCTTCCGGCAAATGAATGTGGACTTCTTTGCCTTTATAAAAATCGGGGTTCAATCCAAACTTTTTTGCTTCTGATCTGATATAACTCAAAGCAGCTTGTGCAGATTCTTTCATAACATTTCCAAGCTGTCCGGTTAATGTCAATCTTTCCGAGCCATTCATTATAGTAACATCAACCGTTAAAAGCTCACCGCCAACACTTGTCCAAGCCAAACCGGTTACGCTGCCAATCTGTTTTTCCTTAACATGTCTTAAATGTCTGTACCGAGGAATTTTTAGATAATCTTCAACTTTATTTTCATCAACTACAAATTTGTTCTTTGCCTTTACCTTACCATTTGAAGATTCTTTTACTACAATATCTCTTGTAAGTTTTCTAAACACGGAAGCTAATTCTCTTTCCAGATTACGAACACCGGCTTCGCGTGTATAATCGGAAATAATTTTCTTAATTGCTGTATCTGTAATTGTTACATTTTTCTTTGTCAATCCATGAGCATCAATCTGCTTTGGAATGATATGACGTTTTGCAATTTCCATTTTGTCATACTCAAGATAACCGGGCAATTCAATAATTTCCATTCTATCTTGGAGAGGCAGCGGAATATTGTAGCGAACATTTGCAGTGGTTATGAACATTACCTGCGACAAATCATAATCGACTTCGAGATAATGATCGCTGAAAGTATGGTTTTGTTCGGGATCTAAAACTTCAAGCATTGCAGAAGAGGGGTCACCTCTAAAATCCATGCTCATCTTGTCTATTTCATCAAGAAGCATAACTGGATTTACTGTTCCCGATTTTTTCATGGATTGAATAATCTTCCCGGGCATTGATCCGATATACGTTCTGCGATGGCCACGAATTTCAGCTTCATCCCTAATTCCACCTAAGCTTATTCGGACAAATTTTCTTCCTAATGCTCTTGCAATGGATTTACCGAGAGAAGTTTTTCCAACTCCTGGAGGTCCTACAAAGCATAAAATTTGGCCCCGCATAGTTTTTACAAGATTAAGGACAGCAATATGTTCAACAATTCTTTCCTTTGGTTTTTCAAGACCAAAATGATCTTCATTTAAAATTTTCTGAACATGCTTTATATCAAGATTATCTTTTGTTCTATTGAACCATGGAACATCGATTAACCATTCAAGATAATTTCTTATTACAGTAGATTCGGGAGACATCGATGGAGTTTTCTTAAGCTTGTTAAACTCCTCAACAGCTTTTGTTTCAGCCTCTTTGGGCATTTTTGCTTTTTTGATACCGTTACGAATTTTTGCAAACTCAGGATTTGTATCTTCTTCATCACCAAGCTCATCCTGCAGAATTTTTATTTGCTCCTGGATGATAAACTTGCGCTGTGTTTTTGCAATATTCTCCTGAACCTTATGGTCAATCTCTTTTTCAATTCGCAGAATATCAATTTCAGAATTAAGGATTTTTATTACTTCATAAAATTGTTCTTTAATATCTGTTTTTTGAAGTATCGTTTGCTTAACATCAATTTGCTGGTTGATATTTGCAGCAACATAGAACAATTTGCGGTCGGGTTCTTCAATATTATCAAATGCGCTAGCGGCTTCATTTGGAATATTGCGGTTGATCTTTACGTAATCCTTGAAAAGCTGAGACATCTGTCTAACGAGTGCATTCATCTCATGGTCATTTTCATATGATGGGACTATAACTTCAATTCTGCCCTCGAAAAATTGCGATTCATTGGTAAACTCAATAATTCTGCCTTGAAGCAATCCGTCAACAAGAATCTTGATCAATCCATTAGGAAGCTTTAGGATTTGAATTATTTTTGCGATCGTTCCATCTTTATAAATATCTTCTTTCTTAGGATCTTCAACGCTGGATTTTTTTTGAGCAGAAAGAAAAATGTACTTAGTGTTTTCCGACGCATAGTTTGCGGCTTTAATTGATTGCTCTCTTCCAACAAGTACCGGGAAAATCATGTAAGGAAAAATTACAATATCTCTTAAAGGAAGTATTGGTAAAATCGAAGGGATGTTGTCAAGAATATTATTTTGAATTACTTTTTTATCATCAATCTTTTCAGCTACAGCCAAAACTTTTCTCCATTATGTTATCAAATTTTATTTCGTGTTTAAAATATATCAAAATTACAAGGGCGCATCAAGGAATGAATCATTACGCTGGTTTTAGGCGCGAATTGATTTAGTATAGCATGTTTCTGTTTATATTATATTTAATTTTGTAACTGAATAATGGACGATGAAATTACAAACTACAAATCCCAATTATCAAATAAATCTCAAAACAAAATTTTTCAAATTTCAATATGAATAATTGAGATTTGAATATTGATAATTGGAAATTATTTGGGATTTGTAAATTGTCATTTGGAATTTCCTCATATATTTGATTCACTCAAAAAAAGAGTTTAACTATTATGCTACAAGATATAATTAACATTTCCAAAGAAGCCGGCGAGCTTATTCGTTCAAGATTCAATACCAAGTTTGCTTTGAAATTTAAAACGAATGAATCTGATTTGGTAACTGAAGTTGATAATGTATCAGAAAAAATTATTGTTGATTTTATTAAGAAGAAATATCCAACTCACGGAATCATAACTGAAGAAGGAGGAACTTCATTAAGTACGTCTGAATATAATTGGGTGATTGATCCATTAGATGGAACAGTAAACTTTGCACATGGCTTACCGATATTTGCTGTGTCAATCGGAGTTCAAAAAAACAGCGAAACAATTGTCGGAATTGTTTATGACGTTATGCAAAACGTTGTTTACCATGCCGAGAAGAATAACGGTTCTTATGAGAATGGTAAAAGAATTAGGGTGAATGATAACTCTAATCTTAGGCATGCGTTATTAGTCACTGGTTTTCCTTATGATGTAAGAGAAAATCCCGAAAATGCATTAGGGAAATTTGTTGCATTTACCAAAGCTGCACGAGGTATAAGACGGCTCGGTTCTGCTGCGATTGATTTTTGTTACGTTGCAAAAGGTGTCTTCGATGGATTTTGGGAAGTACATCTCAAGCCATGGGATATGTGTGCAGGAAAATTAATTGTTAAGGAAGCTGGTGGTTTAGTCACTGATTTTGAGGGAAATAAGATAGATATCTTTTCGAAAAGAATTTTGGCAAGCAACGGTAAAATTCATGAAGCTATGATTAAGGTGCTGAAAGAAAATCCATAAGTATATGAATAAAATAAACATTCAATTGCCAAAAGAATTACTGCCTATAGACGGTATTCAGAACAGCGTCGGGATATCTTAAAGCAACATTAAGTAAAACTTTTGCAGGACCATCCGGTTTTCTTCTGCCCTGTTCCCAATTCTGCAGCGTTGAAGTGCTAATACCAAGCAGAGATGCAAACCGATTTTGAGATAGTCCAAGTCCTTCCCTTATTTGTTTAGGATCTGGATTTTCAAAGTCAAATTCCCTGCTGGGTTTGTTTTTACCTTTTAATATTTTTCCACCTTGCTTAATGCTGGTTTTAAGTTCATCGAATATTTTGTTATTCATTTTAGTTCCTTTTCTACTAGCGATTTCAAAATTTTTAATTGTGATGATGTTAAATCATCTTGTATGTTCTTGCGATACATGAACAACATTAAAATGGTTTCATTTTTAGATATCCAATAATAAATTGTTCTAACACCGCTGCTTTTTCATCTTCCAGAGATTTTCCAACGAATTTTCCTCAACCCACCAATACCAGGAATTATCTTTCCTTTTTCTGGATTAGAGACTAATTCGTTTTGAAGTTTTCGGTATTCATCTTCACTTAATAGGGATGTTACTTTCTTAGTGAAAATTGGAGTTTCGATAATCTTCATGTGCAAATATACGCCAATGACGGATAGAAGTCAATCAATAAACGCTAAAAGGTTTGCAAGTTTGATGTTGAAAGAGGCAGAGATTATTGTCGCTAGTTAAAAAATAAATCATCTGAAATATTTGTACTTAAATCTCTTTTGAAATGTATGCTTCGTAGTAAACATCTCGATTTAAGATATTTCCAATAAATTCAATAGGCAGAAGAAATAATCCGATCCAAAATCCTCTTTGTGATGTGGTATGACTTAAAAACTCAAACTTCCTTCCAAAGTTTCTCATGAATTTTATTTTAAGGTTGGTTTTGTTAAAGATAAATTCTAATAATTCCTTATTATATCCAATGACATGATAAGGAGAATCGAAAGGTTTTATCTTCTCTGAAATATCTTTCATGCCAAGCAATTGAAAAAGCAGCTTTCTTATATCGTTGAACATGCAATCCTCATTGGGGACACCGATGTAAACTACTCCGCCGACTTTTAATATACTGTTAATCTTAAGTAAATATTCTTTTGGATTGAGAACATGTTCCAGAACAGAATCGAGATAAAAAATCAAAATGATTTTTGGGAAACTCATATTCAAGGAATTTTGCCCGGATGAATTTGATTCCATCTTCCTTCGCATCATTAATTCTGTTATCAACAATATCAATTCCTGTAACATACCATCCTCTATTCAATCCTTCAACAAGAGTTTTACCTTCGCCGGCACCTATATCTAAAAATGAAATATTTTTTTTCGGCAGAAAGCTTAATGCGCGATCAAAGCGTTGAGACAATTCTTTCGCACGTTTGTGAATTAACCAATTGGTTTGGGAAGAGAAGTACTCATTGTTATACAATTTTTCATAATGCTCATCGTTAAATGAAATTTGCGGCGCAACAAAATAAACCTTACAATTGCTACCTTGCACAATCGAATATTCCTTATCAACAAAATTCTTTGATAATTCATTAGCTCGCGGTTTATCTATTACAATTTGGTCAGTACCTTCGCAGAGAGGACAGTTTTAATTCACATTATTCTTTTCTAGTGATACTAAAATTTTCATTATAAATATTAATGTCTTAACTGAGAATTTTTTAACTCCCATCTTTAAAACAATTTCTTATCTTTACATACACATCTATAACTGTTTTGGAGCTTGTTAATGTCAAGGTTTTGCTTGTCACTAATAATTTTATTTACTATTGCTTTCAATGTGTATTCTCAAGTTCAGAAGGGGAATGTGATATTCATTCATCCGGATGGAACTTCACTTTCAGATTGGAATGCGTTGAGAATTCTAACTGCCGGACCTGATTCATCTATTAACTGGGATAAATTATCCGGTATTGGTTTGTATCAAGGTCACATCAGAGATAAAGTCTCTTCTTCATCTAATGCCGGGGCAACAATTCATGCGTATGGAGTTAAGGCAGATTACCATGACTTCGGTATGATTGATAATGAAATTCCCAGAGCACGATCCGGAAAAAAAATAAGCATTATGCAAGAAGCAATTCAAAATAAAATTTATACTGGTTTAATTAATTCCGGCTCAATCATTGAACCGGGAAGTGCGGTGTTTGTTTCCAGCAGAGAAAAACGGAATATGTATGCGGATATTACAAAAGATGTTGTTCAGTCAGGAGTGGACTTGATTTTTTCCGGTGGTGAAGAATGGATGCTTCCCGCTGGTGTTAAAGGAAAATTTTGTGAAGGCAGAAGAACCGATGGATTGAACTTGATTAGGTGGGCTAAGAATAATGGTTATAAAATTATTTACACAAAGGATGAACTTGCCGCTGTTTCAATCAATGAGAAAAAAATCCTTGGTGTGTTTGCGGCTATTCACACTTTTAACGATAAAACAGAAGAAGTTTTATTTACATCCGGTTTAGAAAATTATTCCGATACTGCTCCGCGACTCGATCTAATGGTTAAATTCGCTTTGGAGTTTCTTTCGACAAAGGGACAATTCTTTTTAGTTGCTGAAGAAGAGGGAACTGATAATTTTGGAAATAAGAATAACGCTAATGGAAAACTGGAAGCACTGCTGAATGCCGATAACGCAGTTGGTGAAGCATTAAAATTTTACGAATCCAATCCCAACATAATGATAATTACTGCAGCTGACAGCGATGCTGGTGGATTAGGAATTGCTGGTGCCGAAATTAAAAATCTTGATGCAAACACACCACTTCCGGCAACTGAGTACAACGGCGCCCCAATGGATGGAATAAATGGAACAGGAAGTTTACCTTTTATCTCCAAACCTGATAAGTATGGTAATACTTTTCCATTTGGTATTGTTTGGGCAAGCAACGGCGATTTGACAGGTCCCATTGTTGCCCGTGCTCATGGACTTAATGCCGAAAGAATGAAAGGCAAAATTGATAATACAGATATTTATCGGATGATGTATCTTACTTTGTTTGGTGTATGGCTGGAGTGAAGAATTGCTGTTTTATTGGAATGATTAGGATTGATTGTACAAATTTAGAAATTGTTCTTATAGAGAATAAACGATATTTGACCAGGACGACTTTGCGAGCAATGGTAGGGTTCACAACTCGATGATTGAAATACTAAAACAAAATTAGTATTGTTGCAACTAAGCGGCTGCCCAAAATAACAATGTAGCAATGATTTTATAATTTTTTTTACATCCCTAATTTAAGGAGCAACTAACTTTTACAGCTTAACTTTTTAACCGCATAAATGCCGCAAGGTTTAAAGCGGTAGGCTTGAAGAACTTGTTATGTGCCCCTGCTTATATTGTTGTTATGCCTTTCCAATTGTTCCTTTACAGATTCTATGTACTTTGCACTTTTAAAGGAAAACCATTTCATTCTATATTCATTTTCATCATCAATTATATCTTTGAAATTTCTAAATGGTTTTGATAAACTTAAGCCTAATTCTAATTTCTTCCTTAATTCTTCATCTTCAATAGTTTCTACAAACTCTTCCATTACTTGATATGATTCTCTCGAATCCATATTCTCAAATTCTAAATATTTATCGTAGTTTGCTTCAATTTCTTTTATATCCTCTGCCCACGGTTCCATATCCGCATAAAAATTATTATCAAAATCTATTATCGATTTTATTTCCTTTGTTTCAATATTCAGGTAAACTTTTAATCCAGCTTCTAATTCTTCTGCTATAGATTTTATTTGTTCTTCCGTAAGTTCCGTTTTATCATCACTCCTAATATTTTTTATAAATCGGTAGCTTTGAAAATCTTCTGACTACTGATGTGAATCGTTGTTCTTACTTTCTTTGTATCCGAACAAACCAAAGAGTGTAAATAGAGCATATAATCCATATAATGCCGGTGCATCTAGTGTAGAACCAAGCGTTCCCAGTAAACCCAAAAACCCTAAGAATCCTAACATATTCAATTTCATAACAGTCTCCTTTTAATTTTTAAAAACATGATTGTATAGTGCAAATGACTATTAGTTAACCAATTGCATTGTTCGATATCCCGTCAGTGGTCGGGCAGGTATTCCGTAGATTAAAGAATGTGGCATGATCATCACTTTGTGATCATCCGGCGGACTTTTATTATCAATTATAACTTTCTACAGAGCCTACGAATTATTTTTTTTAACTTATTGTTCTTATCACTTTAGAAGATTTATTAAAAGAGCAGCTTATATCAATTTCTGAGATCTTCTTTTTATTCCTAGCTGTATTTTAGTAAATGATAAATCCACTGTCAACTATTAAATGACCGGGCGCTAGCAAATCATGGTTGCGTAAAAATATGGCCGAAGCTGATAGAAAAAATAGTCATCATTGAATCAGCAAAAGTTTTCTGTCTCCATCTTCGTTTGCTAGCGGATGGCTGAGCATCGTCGTAAACCAACTAAATAATATTCCAGATGACTCGAAATAAATTAAAAGAGATTCGGAATCATACAATAGCTATACAGCTATGTATAGAGAGAAGAATTAAATAATATTTTACATACTTATGCATTATCCTCTTGACAAAACGTTAAATATAGTGTAAATTTTCGCTACAAAATTATATTTATACAAAAAATTGAATATTCAAAATAAAATAAATATTGGAATAATTGGCGGTTCAGGATATACGGGTAAAGAATTGTTGAAAATTCTAAGCAGTCATCCGTTTGTCGATCGAATTGATATTTATGCACAATCAAGTGCAGGCGATTCGATATTAAACATTTTCCCCGAACTGACCGGAAGTATGGATGACATACAAATTAAGTCCATTAACAATTTGGATTATTCAGCCGATTTGTACTTCACTGCCCTGCCTCATGGAGAAACGCTGAACTACATTCCCCACTTAATTGCGGAAGGAAAGAAAGTCATAGATATCGGAGGCGATTATCGTTTATCATCTTCGGCACTTTACAAGAAATGGTATGGATTCGAGCATACTTCCTACGAGCTGCTTAAAACTAAAGTTTACGGGTTAGCAGACGTTCTGAAAGATTCAGATTACAACTCCGATTTAATTGCTAACCCGGGATGTTATCCTACTGCAACTTTAATCCCGCTTATTCCAATTGTTGAAAGCTTCTCCGAAGAAATTATTTCGATAAGCACAGTTGCATACTCTGGTGTAAGCGGTGCCGGAAAATCAATCAAACCCGGTTTGATGCTCTCCGAAATGTACGGAAATGTTAAGGCATACAATCTTAATAAGCACAGACACGAACCAGAAATCAATCAAGTGCTGCAAAATACCGGATTGGGAAATAAACCGTACAGCTTTTCAACTCATTTGCTGCCTATTACAACGGGAATTTATTCGACGACAACAATCCATTTGGAAAATGCCCTGTCGCAAAACGAAGTAGATGAAGTTATTAAACAAAAATATTCATTGGCTCCGTTTGTACGAATCAGAAAAACTCCCCCGGAAATAAAATGGATGCTTGGCACAAATTTTTGCGATATTCATGCCTCAATTGGTCCTAAAAGAATTATCCTCGCATCGGCAATTGATAATTTAATTAAAGGTGCAGCGGGTCAAGCTGTGCAGAATATGAATAGACTTTATGGCTTAGATCAAACAACAGGATTGCTTCCAAGTAAGCAAACACTGCAGCTATTCTTAGAAGAAACAGGTAAATAAAACTCATGATAGAATATTTAGAAAACGGTACCATAACTTCTGTTAAAGGAATAAAAGCTGCCGGAATTTTTTGCGGACTGAAAAAACAAAAAAAAGATTTAGCTTTAATTTATTCTGAATCACCTGCAAATGTCGCTGGAACTTTCACATTGAATAAAGTGCAGGCAGCTCCTCTGCTAATCTCAAAGGATATAATTTCAAAAGATCAAAAAGTCAGAGCTATTCTAATAAATTCAGGTAACGCAAATGCATGTACGGGAGAGAAAGGATTAAATAACGCAACTGAAACTCAGGAATTTTGCGCCAGACATTTGGGCATTGAAAAAGAGGAAGTGCTTGTTTCATCTACGGGTGTAATCGGTATTCAGTTAGACATTGAAAAGATCAAAGAAGGAATCACTAAAATTCAACTGTCAGAAAGTAATTCGGCCGGACATGATGCTGCCGAAGCAATTTTAACAACCGATACATATCCCAAATCATTTGCATGTAAAGTTCAGCTTAGTAACGGTGAAGTAAGAATCGGTGGAATTTGCAAAGGCAGCGGTATGATCATGCCTAATATGGCAACGATGCTAGCATTCATTGCAACGGATGCTGAAATACCAAAGCATCTTGCTCAGAATTTGATTTTAGAAGCAGTGAATAAATCTTTTAATAGGATTTCTGTGGATGGCGATACGAGCACAAATGATATGGTTGTACTTATGGCAAACGGTGCATCGAAAATTTCAATTAACGAAGAGAACAATGATTACAAAATCTTCAAAGTGGCATTAAGAGATTTATGCAAAAAAATGGCGATGGCAATTGTTAAAGATGGTGAAGGTGCAACAAAATTTATCTCAGTAAAAGTTGCTTCAGCAAAGTCTGAAACCGATGCAGATTCAGCAGCAAAAGCGGTCGTAAATTCTTCTTTAGTGAAAACAGCAATATATGGTGCCGATGCAAATTGGGGAAGAATTTTATCTGCAGTTGGAAACAGCGGAATCAATTTCTCTCCGGAAAAAGTAATGATAAAAGTTGGCGAACTCCCTCTTTTGAATCCCGGCTATGACTCAAATTTTGACGAATCGATCGCTAAAGAAATCTTACTCCAAAAAGAAATCGACATTACAATAGAGCTGAATGAAGGAGAATCATCAACCACATGGTGGACGTGTGACTTTTCAGAACAATATGTAAAGATAAACGCCAATTATAGAACATAACAAGGATTAATAATGAAAACGGCTGTAATAAAATTAAGCGGTAAATCAATTGATCAATTCTTAGCAGAAGAGAATTGGACAACCCAGATTCGAAATCTCCTTCTAGAATACGATGGACTGATTATGGTGCATGGAGCAGGAAATATCATTTCCGACTGGGCAACAAAACTCGGATGTAAAAGTGAGTTTGTTAATGGCCACCGTGTTACTAACGACGATATGATGGATATTATCGCTGCCGTTCAAAATGGATTGATCAATGCCAAAATTGTGTCTTATCTATTATCTAAAAACATAAAAGCAGCAGGCTATAATGGCATAGACAATGGATTATTTGTTGCAGAATATCTTAACACTGACCTTGGTTATGTGGGAGTGCCGAAAGTCAATTCACAAACTCAATGGCTGAAAGATTTGCTAATGACTAAGACTATTCCCGTATTTGCAAGCATCTGCCGGGATTCAGAGGGCCATCTGATGAATGTGAACGCGGATCTTTTTACTATGGTCTTAGCAGAAACCATTCAAGCTGATTCGGTCATTTTCCTGTCGGATGTTGACGGAGTGAAAATTTATGGCAGAACTCAATCTCAAATTTCGGAAACAGATATTCATCGTGGCATCATAAACGGCGAAATAAAAGATGGAATGGTTCCTAAACTGCAAAGTTGTTTGAATTTGATTAATCAAGGAGTAAATAAAATTTGGATAGGCAACGATCTTCATCAAATAAATAATTCATCAAAATCAAAAGGAACTTGGGTTGTATCTTCAAGAAAAAGAAAACTCGGTGCTCGAGTCTGATTCGTCACTGCTTCAAAATTACAAACGATATCCAATTGAATTCACGCACGGAAAAGGCGTGTACTTATATGATCGTAACGGCGATGAATATCTCGATTTCCTTTGCGGTATTGCAGTGACAGGATTCGGTCACTCTCACCCTGTCATTAAACGAGCAGTCGATGAACAGCTTGCTTCGTTCTGGCATGTTTCAAATCTTTTTGAATCATCCGGTCAGCAGATCTTAGCTGAAAAATTAGCAGGACTTTCCGATTTGGACAAAGTTTTTTTCTGCAATTCCGGTACCGAAGCCAACGAAGCTGCAATTAAATTTGCTCGAAAATTCGGTGAGAAAAGAACTACAATCATTTCTGCGGAGGGAAGCTTTCACGGACGGACTATGGGAAGTCTTTCTGCTTCTGCGCAAGTTAAATTGTGGCAAGGATTCCAACCGTTAACCCCAGGCTTCAAATACGTCCCATTCAATGATGCGGAAGCAATTCGTCATTCTATTACAGAAGATGTTTGTGCAATAATGCTTGAACCAATTCAAGGTGAAGGAGGAATTGTTGTTCCGTCTCAAGAATACCTAAAGGAGGTTGAAGCAATTTGCAAAGAAAATAATTTAATTTTGATACTCGATGAAGTTCAAACCGGAATGGGCAGAACAGGAAAAATCTTTGCGCATCAATGGTTTGACATTGCACCGGATATAATAACATTGGCTAAAGGAATTGCAAACGGGTTTCCATTAGGTGCTGCCATTGTCTCATCGAAAGTTGCAGATAAAATCAAACCAGGCGATCACGGCTCAACTTTTGGCGGTAATCCGGTATCAATCGCTGCAGCAAATGTCGTGGTTAATTTGCTAACCGAAGAAAGTTTAATTAATATTTCAAATTGCGGAAAAGAGTTGATGAATGAATTACAGAAAATAAACTCATATTTCATAAAAGAAATTAGAGGATTGGGTTTAATGATTGGCATTGAGTTCGAAGAAAAAGTTTTGAATTCAAATATTGTAGAGTTACTTCTTGGTAAAAAAATAGTGACGTACTTCGCAGGAAGAAACACTTTGCGAATGCTTCCTCCCTATATTATCAACAGAAGTCATATCTCGCAATTTATTTATTCATTTAAAAGTGTTTTAAATGACATACATTTAGAATAATAAAATTATTCCAAATGGAGAAATATTATGTACAGCAAAACACATCGTCAGAATAAAATAAAAGAAATACTGAGAGATCACGCCATTTATAACCAGGAAGAATTGGTTAAATTCTTGAGCGAGGAAGGAATTGAAGTAACGCAGGCAACCTTAAGCCGAGACTTCCAGGAATTAGGTGTTGTAAGAACGTCCGCAGCCGAAGGTTCACGTTACACTCTGAATGTGGAGGAGGCGGGGAATCAGATCCGCAAGCTTATATCTTTCGAGATTTTGTCGGTCGAGTCTAATGAAATGCTGATTATTGTCCGCACACTTGCCGGGAGAGCACAAGGTGTAGCTCATTATATCGACAAGCTTAATTCAAAATTAATACTTGGAACTATAGCTGGAGATGACACGATTTTGGTTGTTCCTGCAAATGTTAAAAACATAGCTGATATTGTTCAGCTAATAAATAAAATAATGAACGAAGAAAAAACTTAAATTTGGAAGGATAACTAAATGAAAAAGAAAAAAATTGTAGTTGCATATTCAGGCGGATTGGATACATCGGTAATGGTTAAGTGGCTAAGTCAGAAATATGATTCCGAAATAATTACCGTTACCGGAAATCTTGGGCAAAAGAAAGATTTGGAAAATCTTGAAGAGAAAGCATTTAAAACCGGTGCTTCGAAAGCATATATCTTTGATCTTCAAAATGAATTTATTGAAGATTATGCTTGGAAAGCGTTGAAAGCCGGAGCAATATATGAAGGTGATTACCCGTTGGCAACGGCAGTCGGTCGCCCGCTTCTTGCAAAATTAATGGTTGAAACTGCCCGGAAAGAAGATGCGGATATGATCGCACATGGATGTACAGGAAAAGGTAATGACCAGGTTCGTTTCGAGGTTGGTATAAAAACTTTAGCACCGGATATGGAAATTCTTGCGCCACTTAGAACATGGGAGTTCAAAACAAGAGAAGAAGAAATCGATTATGCTTTGCAGAATAACATTTCAATTTCAATCACGAAACAAAAACCATATTCCATCGATGAAAATCTATGGGGAATAGCCGTTGAGTGTGGTGAATTGGAGGATACAAAAAACGCTCCTCCCGAAGATGCTTTTCAAATAACGAAAAATCCTCTTGAAGCAAAAAGCACACCCGAAGAGGTTACCATCACTTTCAAAAAAGGAATTCCCATTGCGATTGAAGGACAAAAATATTCCGGTGCTGAATTAGTTTCATTTCTTAATGCAATTGGCGGCGAGCATGGAATCGGCAGAATCGACATGATTGAAAATAGAGTTGTGGGGATAAAATCGAGAGAAATTTATGAGGCTCCGGCTGCCGTAATTTTACTTCAGGCGCATCACGAATTAGAAAAACTTACGCTCGACAAAGATACTTTTAGATACAAGCAAAATGTATCAAACCAAATTGCAAACATGATCTACGATGGACTTTGGTTCTCTCCGCTTTTTAATTCATTGATGGCTTTTGTAGATTCCACCCAGGAAAACGTTAGTGGTGAAATAAAACTTCAACTGTACAAAGGAAACATAACTGTACTTTCAAGAACTTCACCGTTTAGTCTTTACAATAAAGAGCTGGCAACGTATGGTGCAGGCGATACTTTCAGTCACCAAGATTCAGTTGGATTTATTAATCTTGTGGGTCTTCCATTCAAAACGATAAGCAAAGTCATGCAGAAAAATAAATTGGTACTAAATGAAAATATTGTGGGGCAGTAGATTTAAGAAAAAATTAGACAACGAAGCTCTGTCTTTTTCATCTTCGCTTTCGTTTGATATCCGGCTTTATAAATATGATATCTTAGTAAGCATCGTACATGCAAAAATGCTTGAGCATATCGGGATACTCAATCCCCATGAGCTCAAAACTATAATTGAAGGTTTGAAAAAAGTTGAAAATGAAATTGAATCGGAAGAATGGATTCCCGAAATAAATGAATATGAAGACATTCACTCGGCAATTGAAAAACGACTCACATTTCACATTGGAGAAATCGGAGGAAAGCTTCATTCCGGCAGAAGCAGAAATGATCAGATCGTTACAGGGGTGAGGCTTTGGCAGAAAGACGCCATCCTACAATTAAAAGAACAAATTGTATCTTTACAAAAAGAGTTAGTTAATCTTGCTGATAAAAATATCAACACAATTTTACCTGGTTACACTCATCTTCAGCGGGCACAACCTATCTCATACGGATTTCATCTTCTTGCGTATGTTGAAATACTTGAGCGATCGAAAGAAAGATTAAATTATGTTTTTGTTGAAACGGACAAGTGTCCCCTTGGCTGTGGGGCTCTTGCTGGTTCCACTCTCGCTCTTGATCGAGAATTTACTGCTAAAGAATTGAGATTTGCCTTCATTACACAAAATGCGCTTGATTCTGTATCCGACCGCGATTTCATTATAGATTTTATAAATGCGTGCTCTATAGGAATGATGAATCTCAGCAGATTTGCGGAGGAGTTGATAATTTGGTCTACCTCAGAATGGAATTTTGTGAAATTCGCTGATGAGTATTCTACCGGCTCTTCTTTAATGCCGCAAAAGAAAAATCCCGATATTGTTGAACTGATCCGTGGTAAAACGGGAAGAGTATTTGGAAATTACACTTCCTTGACCACAACTATGAAAGGACTTCCATTAAGCTACAATCGTGATTTACAGGAAGATAAAGAACCATTATTCGATTCATTCGATACTTACTTCAACTCATTAAAAATGATGACAGGGATTATCTCCACAATCTCAGTTAACAAAGATAGATTTAGTGAAGAGCTTAACGGTGACTTTTTGCTCGCAACTGATCTTGCCGATTGGCTTGTTATGAAAAATATTCCCTTTCGAAAATCGCATGAAATAGTTGGACAAGTTGTCAAGTGCGCAGAGGATAAAAATCTAAGATTAAATCAGCTTTCACTAGGTGATTTAAAAAAGATCAATCCTATTTTTGATGAATCAACGTTAAGCATTTTCCAAATAAAAAACGCCCTCTCCCGCAAAGAAACAATCGGATCACCCAATCCTGAATTAGTCTCGAAGCAAATTAAAATGTGGAAAGAAAGGTTGTGAGTATGATGGTGTGTTATCCAGGTTAAATCGCATTAGCGTCAATTTAATTTTATAAAATATTAACATAAGCCTTTATATAATAATGTTATGTCAGAATGATAAATTAAAGGTTATTTACCAATAAGCCCTTCTCTTGGCAAGATGGCAAAGCCATGGCAAGCCAGAAGGGTTGGGATGAGTTCGCTGATTTTACATATATCCCAGAACCCTCTCTAATCTCTCCCTTGAGAAGTAATGCTGTCAACTTAAGGGCGTGAATGGATGAGAGTCTCAAAATGGAATTTAAAATTGGATTTAGATGTTATGTTGAAAACAATTTGAGTTA
>MHAR01000046.1 GCA_001803045.1 Ignavibacteria bacterium RIFOXYB12_FULL_35_14
GTTTAATTTATATCCTTTTTTACTTTTAGATGAGTTTTTAGAGATGCCCTTTATAGGAACTCTTACCAATTAGGAAAGTTTCAAAATAACTCTGGATATTGTCAATAGAATATCTTTTCTTCATAAAAGCGAGCCTTGTTAAAGCAAAGTTGGGATAAGAATTTTTATTTACCATTTGTTTATAATGACTTACTGCTTCATTAATCTTGCCCTTTTTCTCAAGCTCGAAACCTGCTACCAAATCAGTATTATCATTTTCTGTAAAAAAAGTTCGATAATAACCTTCCCAAGGATCTTCCTGTAAATAGTATTCATCGTGTAATGTTGATGTTCCATCAACGTAATTTGTTCCGGCATAACCACCCCAATAATTATATTGCGCCCAAACATTGCTACCTTGATATACATAGAAATCATTCCAATCGTTATTCATTACAGTATTATATGCACCGAGCGTACCATAGCCTGCAAGACAATAACCACCCCAGCCTACTCCTATTCCACGTCTGCAATAGATGGCTCTATTATTGGGACTGCGGGTCTCGCCGAATGTATTAAAAAAATATCCGACAGAGCCACCACCATAATACATGCCCCAGTAAAATCCTTTTACATCATTATGCCCAATAAAGGCAAGTGAATTATTTTCGAACCAAATACCCTGGTATTGTTTATAGTAGGGGTTGTTAGTATTCTTGATAATCGTGTTATCAAAAATTTCAACTTCACTAGAAGAATTAATTCCATGTATTCCATTTTGAAGCGGATCAATTATTTGATTATTAAGTATCTTAGGTTCAGAGTTGTATATGTATATCCCTTGAATACAATCCTGAATTAAGGAATTTTGAATTGAGATGCTTGAATTATTCAGGCATTGAATGCCCGATGCGTTTTTAATTTCTACGTAATCCAAGACTGAATTTGATGAGCCTGCACCATCAAAAATAATTGAACCCCAATTGCCCGTCGTACCGCTTATATCGAAGGTTATTTTATTTGAACTTGTTCCAGTTGCATTAAGAACACCATTTATTGTTAGTGAAGTACCGTTTGCAAAAAATACTGATGTATTGGGTGCAACGGTTAGGGTAGTTCCGCTTGGCACAGTTACCGTATTCATTACCGTAATATTTCCAGTCCATGAGTATGACAGTGGAGAGACTTTATAAAGTTTTCCTTCCCCGGGTGTAAATGTATCAGTGAATGTTCCGTTAGAACCGATAATAAATTTTTTGCCGGAAGCGACTTCAAGAATTTCCTTAAATCCGCTGTTATTTAAAGAAACCGTAATGTTTCTGCTTTCACTGCTCGGCGTCCTTCTGTTAACCAGCATAAAGTAATCGGTATTTGCAGCATCCTTAAACAATCCTAATTCTACATACCTTTCGCTTGCTGCATCTGTTGTTGTCACAGAAGTTATAAAAGTACCTGTTGGTTGACCTTGATGAATGCTAAATGCGTTTTGCCAGATAAGATTCAAAAGCGTTGGGCCAAGAACGTTAAGATTTTGATTTATAGATTTTACTGTTTCCCATTTGTTTCCTTCATAGGGAGTTCCAGGATAAATAATTGTTCGTTTTGAACCATCTTCATTAACCAATCCATAATATTGCTCATTGGAACTGGAAAAGTAACAAGACCAATACAAGAAATAAAATATTCCCTTTGCCCCATAGGCTAAGCTCAAATTCACAAGCAATTTTATTTCATTTGTCGTTGGTTCGCGTAAATTAATACCAGGGTTATCAAGATCGTCATAATAATCAATCTGTGGAGTATACCAAAAAGTGGTACCGAATGAATTGGATTGGTTTATATTCCACCGCAACACGCTAGCAAGATTTTGTATTCTACCTTGTAATTCCGATGTATAATTGCCTGCATTCGGGAACGGAGTATTTCCATCAATAGGATAATAATCCATCATATTTTGGATGTTAGCAGTATGTGCTATTTCTCTTCGTGTATATTTTTCATCCCCATATATCCATGCAAAATTGTAATGGCTCCCGGTCTTACTCGGGTACCCTGCAGCATTTACATTCGCTCGTATTTTTTGGTCAACATATCCAATTGGCAGCCATTGATAATCGTATGCTTCATCCATAATTTTAAATTTTCCTAAACCAGAATTTGCTTTAAATAAATTTACTTCTATGTTTATATCATTGTCATAACCGCCGGAAAAGAGGTTATTTGAATTGCCTCCATCAACAATTAAATAATCAATATAACACGTTACTTCACCGTGCCAATAAACTTGATAATCATATGGTGTATATGTTACTATTGATTGGATTTGATCTTTTGGTTGTGCAGGTGGTGGCATCGGTGGTGGATCAGACCCAGAAAGTGTCGGACCTGTTGGAAATTTGTAAAATCTAAGTGAAGGATCCATTTCTTTATATGTAAAATCGTAGCCTGTTCCAAAATCATCAGCATAAATTGTTTTGGTCATCTCCACCATACCTTTTACAACTTTTAGTGTAACAACCGGAGTATGTGTTCCATTCCATGAACCGCTGGTTATTCTCATTCTCACTTTTACGTTATAATATTCAGAGTCATGCTGCCACCAATTATCAATTAAATTTTTGGCGATGTAACCGACAGTTCCTGGACCTACTACTTTCCATGATCGGTTATTATTATTTGGATCATCAGGAAAAATTTTTCCATCTGGATCTTCTATAGCATCGTTAACTGCAGATCCAACCCTTCCTGAGAAAGTAGAATAATGTCCAGAATATTCTGGATGATACTGCCAGCGTTTACTTCCTCTTGCAGGAAATTCATAACGCTCAAGAATTAATTTAAGGCCATTGGTTGCCGCTGTATTAAGCGCATTTGTTGCTAATGTCTGGTCGGTGTAAACAACATGTCCCCATTTTAACCCAAGGTCTCGTATGTTGTCCCAATCTGCCGAAGAAAGAACATACACGATGTTATTGGGTTTATTAATCCATTCTGCACCGATAATAAATTCTGTTTGTGTTTGTCCGAACAGCGAAGCGGACAGCCCAACACACAGTAGTACTGCAAACATTTTTTCCATAACAAACTCCTTGATTTATATTATTTAATGTGCACCGCTTTTTTAGTAACAGTGCTGTTATTTATTTCAAGACGGTAAAAATATGTGCCGCTTGAAACTCGATTTCCACCATCATCATCTCCTTCCCACAAAACTTTATATGTTCCGGACATTTGTGTTTCATTTACTAGAGATTTTAATTTTCGTCCTAATGCATCAAAGATACATAGTGTAACTTGTGAGTTTTCTTGCAAGGTGTACTCAATAGTTGTCGTAGGATTGAAAGGGTTGGGATAATTTTGTTTTAGATTAATTGCATCTGGTGAAAACACAAAATTATCTCTTACCGAGGTTACGAGTGTTGAATTTCCACTAAAAATTACAAAATAACCGTCTTGTGGTAAATTATCAGGAAGAGCATTATATGGTGCTGTGGTCCCAAAGTCATTCTGTCCATCTCCATTTACATCTCCGAGAGGAGTGACATAATAAAACGCTAATCCACCGGCAAAACCTTTGCACCGAATTGCGACCCTTTTGTTTTGAGGGACAGGATTGCCAAGAAACAAATGAACACAATAAGCCCCACCAGAATATGCTAATACCGTAAAGTCTTCTTTTTCATCGTTATTGATGTCGCCAACATTGGTTACCGGACCTATATAAGAAGCATAATCATCTGAATCGGGTATTACAAAAAAATCAGGAAAGGAAGAAAGTGAGTCGAGACGCCCAAAAATGAAATACATTTTACTACTATCGGCTGGAAAAGCTATGTCTTCAAATTTATCATCGTTTATATCAACGATAGAACTAGAATAAATGCTACATAAGTTTGAATTTCTAGAGTCATATTTAAATTGAAAATCAAAACTATTTTTCGAGAATAGCCAATCGATTTTTCCGTAATAAATATCTAAAATACCTACATAACCTGAATCATTAATATTACAATACCATTGTCGCTTAGTTCCGATAAGCAAATCACTAATTCCATCACCGTTTATATCCCCAATTCTTACATTATGTGCAAATCTAGTACAAGCCGTATCGCCAACGTCTGTATAATCTGGAATCCCCGTCAGGGTATCGCCACCCAAATAGACATAAATCTTACCTTTGTTATCATAATCCGGAGCACCAACGGTTAAGTCATCATAGCTGTCGTTATTTAAATCGCCAATAGCAAACGTAGATCCATACGTACTCCCAATCTTCTCTTCACCTATAATTAAATTAGGTATTGTATCGTACTTGTGAATTAAGCCTAGCCTTGCAAAATAAATAGCAAGTAGTTAACCCACGAACTGTCACTGTTTAATTTTATTACAAGGTCCAAAACACCATCGCCGTTCAAATCTCCTGTTTCAATTATCCCACCACCGGGTATGGAATCGTCTGCAACACCATCAATAATTCCTTTCCCGCCGTAATAGATATAAGTCTTCTTTGCATTCCATGCACTCACAGCAAAATCCGCTTTGCCGTCTCCATTTACGTCTCCAAGTCCTTTTATTCCAGTACCTAATGCTATGTTGGAGTTTATTGGTCCCTCAACCTCAAGAATAGTTCTAAGCGGGACGAATTGCGCAAAAATGATTTGAGTTAAAAATAGGTTGAATGCTATTATTTTTAAATGTTTCATCGCTCACTTCTCCTTACTTAATGCAAACAGCTTTCTTTGTTACAGTAAAGTTATTTAATTCAAGACGATAAAAATATGTGCCGCTTGAAACTCGTTTTCCACCATCATCATCTCCTTCCCACAAAACTTTATATATTCCGGACATTTGTGTTTCATTTACCAGAGATTTTACCCTTCGGCCTAATACATCAAAGATACATAGTGAGACTTGTGCGTTTTCTTGCAAGGTGTACTCAATAGTTGTTGCAGGATTAAATGGATTGGGGTAATTTTGTTTTAGACTAATTGCTTCTGGCGATAACTCAAAATTGTCTTTTACCGAGGTTACGAGTGTCGAATCTCCACTGAAAATGACAAAATATCCATCATTCGGAGGGAAAAGATTATTCTCAGCTATTGAGCCAAAATCATTTTGACTGTCATCGTTTAAATCACCAACAGGAGCAATAATATCATACGCACGATTTACTCCACCCTTACATCGTATCGCTACCCATTTTGACTGAGGAATAAAACTGCCAAGAAATAAGTGAAGACAATATGTGCCTCCCGAATAGGATCTTACTACAAAATCTTCTTTACCATCTTTATTTACATCACCTACATTAACTACTAAGGGATCATAAAAATATGTACCTAAATTATCTGTATATGGTTGTAAGAAAAAGTCAGGAAAGGCAGATAGAGAATCTTTCCGACCAAAAATAAAATAAATTTTACCGGAATCACCATTAAAAGCTATATCCTTGATACCGTCAGCATTAATATCTACAATACTGAAAGCAAAAATATCTTCTTGACCAACTGTTTTTGAGTTGTATCGGACATCAAAACTATCTTTGCAAAAAACAAAATTTTGTTTTCCATAATATATATCTATATAGCTCACATAGCCATAATCATTACTGCAAAATAATTTTTGCCAAGTGCCAATTAATAAATCTTTTATGCCATCACCATTTATATCTCCGATTCTTGTTGTTAATCCATAATCTGTGCAAAGTGTTTCGGCAATAGCTGTCCTGACTTGAGCAACTTAGTATGACAAGAGTTT
>MHAR01000047.1:0-26898 GCA_001803045.1 Ignavibacteria bacterium RIFOXYB12_FULL_35_14
AATCAATTCGACCATAGTCGGTGCTAATTTCTTGTCCAATTGGTTTTGCAATCCTAAAGTCAAGCAGCTTTGATAAATAAGCCAAATTATTTAGAAGAGTCCATTGAATCAGATGTTCTGTCATAATCTAAGATTTATTCTATATTAATAAAAATACTAAAACAAATGTAAAAAAATTATAGAGTATTTTTAACTATACCTCTATCGTTGCAAAACTAACAAAATTATTTCACTTCGCTTCGATAAAATCAAAATCCCTCAGTACGGATAAAAAATGTAAAACAAAACCGAGAAGCAAAACAATATCCACATTCCCACGGTAACGGTTTTAATTCTTCCGGCAATCAACATTGTAAGCGGATAAACGACAAATCCGGCAGTCATCCCAATTCCAAGATTGTAAGTAAAGCTCATTAAGGTAATGGTTACAAATACCGGAATTGCTTCAGCAAGATCATCAAACTTAAAATGCGAGATTGGAGAAATCATCAGCACACCAACAATAATTAAAGCCGAGCCGTAAGCATACGCCGGAACTATGGAGAGCAAAGGCGCAAAAAAGAGAGCAGTCAAAAATAAGAATGCAGTCACGACAGCGGTCAAACCGGATTTGCCGCCTGCTTCAATTCCCGCCGCAGATTCTATGTATGCCCCAGCCGTTGTAGTTCCGCAAACCGCAGCTACAACTGTTGCGAGAGCATCGCATAACATTGGTTTTTCAACTTCGGGCAAGTTACCGTTTTCATCAAGCATCTTTGCTTTGTAGCCAAGTCCGAGCAATGTCCCCATTGTATCAACAAAATCCATAACAAACACAACGAGGATTACAGAAAAAAATCCCCAGCTAAGTGCGCCCGTAATATCCAGCTTTAGAAAAATCGGACTTATATCCGGCGGCGGACTAATAAACTCCGATGGCATTGGAGTAACCTTCATTAATATTCCCAGCACAGTTGTAACAACTATACCAATTAAAATTGCACCGTTAATTTTTCTGATCATCAAACCGCCGATGAACAGGAAAGAAAAAATTCCAAGCAGTACAGATGGTTCACGTAAATTTCCTACATGCACGGGCGCACCGGGAACACCAATAGTAATTATTCCTGTATCATTTAATCCGATGAAAGTAAGAAACAATCCGATACCGGCGGCAAATGCAATCTTCAAGCTTTCCGGAATTGCATTCGCAAGCCAGCTTCTAATTTTAAACAGAGTTAATAACGTGAATAAAACTCCGCCGATAAAAATAGCGCCGAGCGCCGTCTGCCAGCTAAAACCAAGTACTTTAACAACTGTGTAAGCAATAAAAGCATTTTCTCCCATGTAAGGCGCAATGGCAAATGGACGTTTAGCGTAAACTCCCATTGCCAATGTTCCGAAAAATGCGCTGAGGATTGTCGCAACCATCGAGGGACCAAACGGAATTCCTGCAGCTTCCAAAATTTTTGGATTAACGATGATGATGTATGCCATCGTCATGAAGGTTGTAAAGCCCGCAATCACTTCCTGCTTTACAGTTGTTTCGAGTTCATCAAGTTGAAAGTATTTTTTTATCATTATCGCCTCAGTTTTCCTAAGCTTATTTAAAACTTACATTTTGGTAAACCAAAAATCAAAGAGGAAGAGCCTTAACGATTCGGATTGCCATTGTTTTTATGGATAGCGATTCATTCTTTGTGTTCTGCTTTGTGTCCGTCAATTGACGGATCGTGTCTTTGTGGCAATTTACTAATTCATTTGCCACCTAGTCTCAAAGACATTAAGAGTTACTCAAAATAGTTTGCCTTCTTTCTGCAATTGATTAACATATCGCTGGTAAGCAGCAAGTTCTTAATTGTGATATTCCCATCAAAACGAATTATGCTTTAAACATGTTTGTTTTATAAATTTTATAACATAATTTTTAGCCACAGAAATCAAAACAAAATAAATGCTTCCCGATTTAAATAATTTGCCGGTGTATGACCAAACCGGCGTGAATGAACGCATCCAACGATTTTGTTCACGCAGCATCAAAACATCTTCAAAAACTGCCGGCTTAAAGCTTGCCATCAGCATGATAGATTTAACTACTCTTGAAGGTAAAGATACAAAGGGTAAAGTCCGCCAGCTTTGTTACAAAGCAATGCATCCCCACGATTCAATAAAAGATCTTCCAACGGTTGCGGCAATTTGCGTTTACCCGTCTTATGTCAGCACAGCAAAAAAAGCGCTTCAAGGAAGCGATATAAAGGTTGCGTCTGTTTCCACTGCCTTTCCAAGCGGTCAATCGAGTTTAGAAGCTAAGCTGACCGAAACAAAATTTGCTGTCGAGCAAGGCGCTGATGAAATTGATATGGTAATTTCGCGTGGACAATTTCTTGCAGGTAATTATCAATATGTATTTGATGAAATTGCATCGGTTAAAGAAGCTTGCGGTCAAGCTCATCTTAAAGTGATATTGGAAACCGGCGAGCTAGATACGCTTGACAACGTTAGAAAAGCCAGTGAGATTGCAATGTTCGCAGGCGCAGACTTTATTAAAACTTCTACAGGTAAAATTCAGCCGGCGGCTACAATGCAAGTAACCTATGTTATGCTTGATGCAATCCAAGATTTTTATTTACGAACTGGAAAAATGATAGGAATCAAACCTGCCGGAGGAATTTCAACCGCAAAAATTGCACTGCAATATTTAGTGATACTAAATGAAGTTCTCGGCGAAAAATGGATGAATAAAAATTATTTTCGGTTCGGAGCAAGCAGCTTAGTCAATGATATACTGATGCAATTGGTTAAAACCGAAACGGGTATGTATCAATCTCCAATTTATTTTTCAAAAGATTAGTTATGAGAAATCACGACACGGATACTACGTTCAAAGCTTCGTGGAAATATTCCGAAGCGCCTGAAAGTACCAGTCATGTTCAAATTAAAAAGCAATATGACTTGTACATCGACGGCAATTTTGTTAAGCCTGTCAAAGGCAAGTATTTCGACACCATCAATCCTTCGAACGATCAGAAAATAGCTCGTGTAGCCGAAGCGACTGCTGAAGATGTTGACATAGCAGTTAAAGCCGCTCGAAAAGCTTTTAAAAGCTGGTCAAATCTATCGGGAAGAGAAAGAGGAAAGTATGTATTTAGAATTGCGCGCTTATTTCAGGAACGTGCGCGTGAATTTGCAGTGATCGAAAGCTTAGACGGCGGAAAACCAATTAGAGAATCAAGAGATATTGATATTCCTTTGGCTGCTAATCACTTTTTTTATTATGCGGGCTGGGCTGATAAGCTGCTGTATGCTTTTCCAAATAGAAATCCTAAACCAATCGGAGTTGCAGGACAAATAATTCCATGGAACTTTCCATTGCTGATGGCTGCGTGGAAACTTGCACCGGCTTTAGCAACGGGAAACACTGTAGTATTAAAACCGGCTGAGACAACTCCGCTAACTGCTTTAAAATTAGCTGAGCTTATTCAGCAAAGCGGCTTACCTAAGGGAGTGGTGAATATAATTACAGGCGCAGGGGAAACAGGCGCAAGTATCGTCAATCATCCTGATGTAGATAAAATTGCATTTACCGGTTCAACTGCGGTTGGAAAATACATTCAAAAAGCAACGGCGGGCACACATAAAAAATTAACATTAGAGTTAGGCGGTAAAGGTGCGAACATCATTTTTGAAGATGCAGCTATCGATCAAGCTGTTGAAGGAATTATCGATGCAATATTTTTCAATCAAGGTCATGTATGCTGTGCGGGATCGAGATTATTTGTACAGGAATCGGTTGCCGATTTGGTGATACGAAAGCTTAAGCACAGAATGGAATCTTTGATAATCGGTGATCCACTTGATAAGAATACGGACATCGGCGCAATAAATTCTAAAAAACAGTTAGAAACAATTCAGAACTATATCGCAATCGGATTAAAAGAAGGTGCTGAAATTTATCAACCCAAATGTGAGCTGCCTAAAAAAGGTAATTGGTTAGCGCCAACATTGTTTTTGAATGTATCTCAATCACATAAAATTGTTCAGGAAGAAATATTCGGTCCGGTTTTAGCGATCCAAACTTTTAGAACGATTGATGAAGTGATTGAAAAAGCAAACAATACACCTTACGGATTATCGGCTGGAGTTTGGACTCAAAAAGGATCGAGGATATTTCATCTAACTCAAAATCTAAATGCCGGAGTAGTTTGGGCAAACACATTTAACAAATTTGATCCGACTTCACCATTCGGGGGCTACAAAGAAAGCGGCTTCGGAAGAGAAGGTGGGTTGCACGGACTAAAACCTTATTTGAAATTTGAATAAATTTTTTAGAAAAGAATATGAACAGATTAGACATACAAAAAACTTATAAGCTTTATATTGGCGGAAAATTTCCTCGAACGGAATCCGGAAGATATTATCCTATAAATAACCGTAAAGGAAATTTGATTGCGAATGTCTGTTTGGCTACACGAAAAGATTTTAGAAATGCAGTTGTTGCAGCTCGAAAAGCACAGAGTTCGTGGGCAAAGATGTCTGCTTTAAATAAAGGTCAGATTTTATATCGAATTGCAGAAATGCTTGAAGGAAGAAAGGAACAATTTATTGCGGAATTAATTGTTCAAGGAGAAACTACAAAGAATGCAAGAGCTGAAGTGAGCACCTCGATTGATAGATTAGTCTATTATGCGGGATGGAGTGATAAGTACCAACAAATATTCAGCGCTGTAAATCCAGTTGCCAGTCCTCACTTTAATTTTTCAAATCCTGAGCCGGTGGGAGTTGTTTCTATGATTGCTCCTGAAAAACAAGGTTTGTTAGGATTAGTTTCGGTGATGGCTCCTGCAATTGTCGGCGGAAATGCTACTATTATCTTAGCATCTGAAACAAAACCATTAAGCGCAATTTCTTTTGCTGAAGTATTAAATTCTTCTGATGTTCCTGGTGGAGTTGTAAATATTTTAACAGGAAAAAAAGAAGAGCTAATTAGCCACATGGCATCTCACATGGATGTGAATGCTATTGTCTATTGCGGTAACGATGAAAAACATATCAAGATGATAAGTGAGCTAGCAAGCACCAACGTTAAAAGAACAATTTTTTATAGGCGAAATGATTGGACACATGTTGAATGTGAATCGCCATACTTCATAGAGAAACTTCAGGAAATAAAAACCACGTGGCATCCGGTATTGGTGTAAACTGAATCCTATAAATCTATCTCTCGTCCCTTTATTATCTTGTCTATAATTCCATTGAGAAATTTAGGAGTAAAAATAAAAACTGGATTGATGGTGTCAGTTAGTTTTCCAAGTCGGTGCTGAAAAAGATTTTTAATTGAAAGATGCGCTTCTCGCCGTTTTAATAACTATGGGTACTGCTATGAGTTAGAACAACTTATATCCGATCATATTTCCAAAATGCAATTCCCTATTCTCCAATATCCTCATTCCAAAGTTCAGGTTTTTCTTCAATAAATTTCTGCATGAGATCCTTACATTCTTGGCTATTAACTAAAACTAATTCCACACCTCTTGATCTCAAATAATCTTCCGGACCTTTAAAAGTATGATTCTCGCCAATCACCACTTTGGGAATACCATATAAAAGAATTGTTCCGCTGCACATATCACACGGTGACAATGTTGAGTAAAGCACACACTTCTTATAATCGGCTGCTTTTAATCTGCCGGCATTTTCCAGGCAGCTCATTTCAGCATGCAGTACAGCGCTTCCCTTCTGCACACGCTGGTTGTGCCCTCGCCCAATGATCTTTCCATCCTGAACCAATACCGAGCCAATTGGAATACCTCCTTCGGCTAATCCCTTTCTTGCCTCCTCTATCGCAGTTCTCATAAATTCATCCATCTAATATTCCTCAAATTAGTTTAACAATTACTGAGTATGGTTATGATAATATCTCTATAGCGAATACAGATATACATTTATTTAGATCAATGCTAAAAGTAGTGAATACTTTAACCGTAATTGACACATACATTTTAAAAAATCAAAGATGTACATCCAGGGTAATTTTTACGAAGACAATACTCAGGTATCAAGTTAATATCTTTAATAATGCAAAATAGAAATTGGGAATTAAATAAAAAAATATACGGGGTGTAAAAAAGAAACGAGTGGGGAAATGTTGAGCCGATCGCTTGACTACGAAAAAACACTTTCTTTCTTCAAGAATAATCTATATTTTATTTTTATAAGATGTAAATAATATACTAACTAACTAAATGTACAAAACGTTATGAAATATTCTGCTTTAAAAAATTTTATTGGTGGTGAATTTGTATCGTATGATGGTGAATTTTTAGATGTCCAATGCCCTCTTGATGGCAGTACAATTTCTTCTGTTCCGATATCAAATGCCGAGACAATAAATCAAGCAGTTTTAGCTGCAAAAAAAACATTTCCAATATGGTCTTCAACTCCAATTAAAGAAAGAGCGACGGTATTTTACCGCTATAGAAATCTATTAGAAAAAAATATGACCGAGCTTTCGGAATTAGTTCAAGAAGAGAATGGTAAAACAATATCGGAAAGTATTGCCGAAGTAGAGAAAAGCATTGAAGTTACAGAATTTGCATGTTCACTTCCTCAAATTACTGCCGGTGAAGTATTGGAGGTCAGTAAAGGCGTTGAATGCCGTATAGAAAATTCTCCTTTAGGCGTTGTTGCTTCAATTACCCCATTTAATTTTCCAAATATGGTTCCTAACTGGACAATCCCAAACGCTTTGATGCTGGGGAACTGCATGATTCTAAAACCCTCGGAGCTTGTACCTATTAGTGCAAACAGAATTGCCGAATTATTAAAAGAAGCAGGACTACCTGATGGCGTGTTTAATGTCGTTCATGGAGGTAAAGAAGCTGTTGAAGCAATATGCGATCATCCTGGAATACATGCAGTATCATTTGTCGGTTCAACTAAAGTTGCAAAACTTGTTTATGCAAGAGCTACATCAAAATTTAAAAGAGCTTTAACACTTGGAGGAGCAAAAAATCATTTGATAGTTCTGCCGGATGCAAATGTCGGAATGACTGCATCCAATGTAGCAGCTTCAATGTCCGGTTGCGCAGGACAACGATGTATGGCAGCATCAGCAATGGTTGCGGTGGGTGAGGTTGAACACATTATTCAAGAACTCGTAAACGAAGCAAAAAAAATAATTCCGGGGAAAAATCTTGGATCTGTTATTTCTGAACAAGCAAAAGATAGAATTGAGAATTACATTACAGAAGCAGAACGTGATGGCGCAAAAATTCTTTTAGATGGAAGAAATTATAAAGTACAAGGTAAAGAAAACGGTTTTTATGTGGGTCCCACTGTTATTGATTATGTAAAACCTGAAATGAAAATTGCGAAAGAAGAAGTGTTCGGCCCTGTCCTTTCCATAATCAGGACCGATAATGTTGACAATGCGTTATCAATTCAACAAAGTTCTTTTTACGGAAATGCCGCCTCGGTATTTACTCAGAGCGGCGGTCTTGCAAAATATATAGCAGAACGTGCGAGTGCCGGAATGATTGGGGTAAACATTGGAGTTCCTGTTCCACGAGAGCCATTTTCATTTGGCGGATGGAACGAATCCAAGTTTGGAGCATGTGATATTACGGGAAAAAGTTCAATTGAATTTTGGACTAAGTTGAAAAAAACAACTGTGAAATGGAATCCTGAAGCTAAAACAAATTGGATGAGCTGATGAACAAAATAAAAAATTTAGTGGCTGAAATTCAAAATACAAGGTTTTTAATTACTAATTCACCTTATGCAAGTGAGTATAAAACCTCCGAGGTTTTGTAATTAGTATATTCTTAAAGTTATCTTTTGGCTCTTAATTGAAAATATTTTCATAAAACCATTCATTTAAACCTCGGAGGTTTGTCATTTTGCGTAACATGAGTTACTAAGTTTAATTTGATAAATAAATGCAAAGGGTAAAATAATGGCAAGAACAGTTCGCGGTGGTTTGATTCAAGCTACTTTGTCAATGTCTACTGAACAGCCGATCGAAAAGATTAAGCAATCAATGATTGAAAAACATTTGGGAATGATTGAAGAGGCTTCAAAGAAAGGCGTTCAAATTCTTTGTATGCAGGAGCTTTTTTACGGACCATATTTCTGTGCAGAGCAAAAAACTAAATGGTATTCACTCGTTGAAAATATTCCGGAGGGATCTACAACAAAATTAATGCAGGAAGTTGCTAAGAAATATTCGATGGCAATTGTCGTTCCGATTTATGAAGAAGAAATAACCGGAGTTTATTATAACACTGCGGCAGTAATTGATGCCGATGGAAAATTTCTTGGAAAGTATCGAAAACATCACATACCTCATTGTGATCCCGGCTTTTGGGAAAAATTTTATTTCAAACCCGGTAATCTTGGTTTCCCGGTGTTCAAAACCGCCTTCGCAGATATTGGAGTTTACATTTGTTACGATCGTCATTTTCCGGAAGGTGCACGCATTCTCGGATTAAATGGTGCCGAAATTATTTTTAATCCTTCCGCAACAGTAGCGGGACTTTCAGAATATCTATGGGAACTTGAACAGCCTGCTCATGCAGTTGCAAATGGGTATTTCGTCGGTGCAATCAATCGAGTGGGAACAGAAGCGCCCTGGAATATTGGTGAATTCTATGGTAAAAGTTATTTCTGCACTCCGCGAGGAAAAATAATTGCTCAAGCAGCTAGAGATAAAGACGAACTTGTTGTAGCTGATCTCAATCTTGATGAAATTCAAGAGGTAAGAAACGTGTGGCAATTTTATCGCGATCGTCGCCCGGAGACTTACGAATTGATTACTAAAGTTTAGTTTAATAGAACATGGACATGCGGATAGCCGCTGATTGATTTGCTCAAATCCGTTCAATCCGTCCGCCTCTGGCGGATCCGTTTACAATAGTTTTTGAATAATCAAATGGAGTTAAACATTGTCCCCTGAAGAAATAGTTGCAATTACCGCTAAACATACTTACGGTACCTGGCGATTTCAAAAAAATTGGACACCCCTGCAAATTGTTGATGCCGAGGGATGTTATTTCACGGATGCATCCGGTAAAAAGTATCTCGATCTTTCTTCTCAGCTAATGTGCGTTTCGCTTGGACATAAGAATCAAGCAGTGATTAAAGCTATTGAAGAACAAGCAAAAAAACTTCCGTATGCCGCACCTGGATTTGCTACAGAAGTTCGCGCTGATTTAAGCAAATTATTGTTAGAAGTTTTACCAAAAGGATTGGAGAAATTCTATTTCTCAACTTCCGGAACAGAAGCAAATGAGGCGGCAATTAAGATTGCAAGAATGTACACCGGCAAGTATAAAATTATTTCTCGTTATAATTCTTATCATGGATCAACTGCGGCGTCAATTGCAGCAACGGGAGATCCGAGACGCTGGGCAGTCGAACCTGCGGGAAAAATTGATGGCGTTATCTTTGCACCGGAATGTAATTGTTATCGCTGTCCTTTAAATCATTCGTACCCTGATTGTGAGATAGCTTGCGTTGAATATATCGAACACATGATAAAGAATGAAAGCAATGTTGCTGCCGTACTAGTAGAACCTGTTGTTGGAACAAATGGAATTCTAATCCCGCCGAAAGAATATTTCCCGCGACTTAGAAAAATTTGTGATGATAATAATGTTTTACTCATAGTCGATGAAGTAATGAGCGGCTGGGGTAGAACCGGTAAATGGTTTGCTGTTGATCATTGGAACGTGCAGCCCGATATTCTTACTACAGCAAAAGGAATTACTTCAGCTTATGTGCCTCTCGGATTAACCGCAACTACTATGAAAATAGCAGACTATTTTAACGATCATTACTTTGCTCACGGACATACTTATGAGGCACATCCATTAACGCTTGCACCGGCAATTGCAGCTATCAACGAATTAAGAAATAAAAAATTAATTGAGCGGGCGGTTGAACTCGGAGATTATTTAAATAAAAAATTACTAACACTCAAATCAAAGCATCCATCAATAGGAGATATTCGGGGCATAGGATTATTCTATGCAGTTGAGTTGGTAAAAAATCAAAGAACAAAACAGCCGTTCAATACCAAAGAAGATAAAGTAAGCGGAAAACCATTGCTTGTTGATAAAATTTCCACCGAATTGATGAAGCGCGGTGTGTATCTGCAATCATGGGTAAGCCATTTTATAATAGCACCGCCGTTAATCATTACAAAAGATGAGATAGACTTTGCAGTAGAGAAACTTGATGAGTGCCTTTCCCTTGCTGATGAAGAATTGAAAAAATAATCTAAATTTTTCATGACTAAGATCGAATTTTTACTATGAAAAATATTGCACCGAAACTTCCCGTTGAAGAATATGAAAAAAATTTTGCAGAGTTACATCCACCGTTAACTTCAAATTCT
Source organism: Ignavibacteria bacterium RIFOXYB12_FULL_35_14 (assembly GCA_001803045.1). Taxonomy (GTDB): domain Bacteria; phylum Bacteroidota; class Ignavibacteria; order Ignavibacteriales; family Ignavibacteriaceae; genus XYD12-FULL-36-8. The sequence goes on from MHAR01000047.1 coordinate 10,376, forward strand.
GCAATAACCGAAGCAAATCGCTGCCTATATTGTTATGATTCTCCATGTATGAAAGCATGTCCGACACACATAGATATTTCTACTTTCATAAAAAAAATTTCCACAGGTAATTTGCTCGGTTCAGCAAAAACAATTTATGAATCAAACTGGGTTCCTCTTACTTGCGCTAAAGCTTGTCCGGTGGAGGTTCTTTGTGAAGGTGCTTGTGTTTATAATTTAACAGGCGAGAAACCAATTGAAATAGGCAGACTGCAGCGATTTGCGATCGAAAATTATTTTTCAAAAGGAATGCCTGTAATTTTTCATAAATCGCCGGTCAATGGAAAATCGGTCGGTGTTATTGGTTCAGGCCCAGCAGGACTTGCATGCGGTGCGGAACTTTCGCTGCTGGGTTACAAAGTCACAATTTACGAATCGAATAAAATTCCTGGAGGGCTAAATACCTGGGGAATAGCACCATATAAAATGAGAAGAGAAGATTCTTTGAAAGAAGTCGAGATGGTAAAAAGCTTTTGCGTTGAGATTAAAACCGGCACTATGATTGGCCGAGATATAAAAGTTGCTGAACTTCTTAATCAACATGATGCAATTTTTCTTGGAGTTGGTTTGGGTGAAAGTCCTCCGCTTTCTATTCCAGGCGAAAAATTACCCGGAGTGATTGGTGCACTGGAGTTTATTGAGAAAGTTAAATCTGAAAATTGGGAAGATGTTCATGTTGGAAAAAGAGTTGCAGTAATAGGAGCAGGCAATACTTCAATTGATGCAGCAACTGAAGCCAAGCGACTTGGTGCCGAACAGGTATTTATCATTTATAGAAGAAGCGACGTTGAAATGCCGGCTTATAAGTTTGAGTATGATCTGGCAAAAAAAGATGGGATCGTTTTTCATTTTTTGACATCTCCTAAAAGAATAGTTGGCAAATATTTTGTAGAAGGAATTGAATGTTTAAAAATGAAATTGGGTGCAGCCGATAATTATGGCAGAAGAAGATCAAGTCCTATTCCCGGCTCGGAATTTATTATTCCAGTTGATATGGTTATTAAAGCTATCGGCCAAGAAACCAAATCAAGTTTCTTGAGTTCAATTCCTAATCTTACTTTAGATAATGAAGGATGTGTGGTTGTAAATCCAAAAAATTTTCAAACTACAAATCCGAGAATATTTGCTGGAGGCGATTGTATCAATGGCGGTAAAGAAGTTGTTAATGCTGCCTACGATGGTAAAAATGCTGCTCATGGAATAGATAAATTTTTGTCATTACCGTATGGAGGGAAATAATTTATGGTTGATCTTTCAATAAATTGTGCAGGTATCAAATCTCCAAATCCCTTTTGGCTTGCGTCAGCACCACCATCAAATTCTGCGTATCAAAATTGCAAAGCTTTCGAACACGGATGGGGGGGAACAGTTTGGAAAACTATTGGCGAACCGGTGATGAATGTTTTCAACCGTTACGGTGGATTAGATTACAACGGGCAAAAGATCTTTGGTTTGAACAATATAGAATTGATCAGCGATAGACCTATAGAAGTCAATCTGAGAGAAATTGCAGAAACAAAAAAACTTTGGCCTGATCGAGCTGTTGTTGTTTCGTTAATGGTTGAATCCAAAAGAGAAACATGGCATGAGATTGTAAAAAGAACCATTGATACTGGCTGCGACGGTATAGAATTAAATTACGGTTGTCCGCACGGAATGAGTGAACGCGGTATGGGTGCCGCAGTTGGCCAAGTACCCGAATACTGTAAAATGATTACCGAATGGGTTAAAGAAGTATCAACAATTCCTGTTATAGTTAAACTTACACCTAATGTAAGCAATATTCAACTACCTGCACGTGCAGCCAAAGCAGCAGGTGCTGATGGAATATCTCTAATCAATACAATTAATAGTATTATCGGAATCAATCTTGATACATTCGAACTGAAACCAAATGTTGGCAGCTTGGGCGGGCACGGTGGTTATGCAGGTCCCGCAGTAAAACCCATTGCACTTCATCTGCTCTCACAAGTTGCAATAGATCCTGAAGTTAATTTACCAATTTCAGGTATCGGTGGAATTAGTAATTGGCGGGATGCACTTGAATTTATTTTGCTTGGTGCTTCAAGTGTTCAAGTATGTACTGCTGTAATGCATTACGGATTTAGAATTATCAATGATATGATTGAGGGAATGATCAATTGGATGGAATCGAAAAATATTTCATCTCTCGATCAAATTATGGGAAAATCTCTTCCACGAATTAGTGATTTCGGAAATTTTGATTTATTAAACAGAACTATTGCCAGGATAGATCAAAAAAAATGTATACATTGCAATTTGTGTTACATTGCCTGCGAGGATGCAGCACATCAGTGCATTGACCTAACACCGGTCAACGGACACAACCAAACGGAAGTTCGAGAAAAAGATTGTGTTGGTTGTGCATTGTGTTCGCTCGTATGTCCGGTTGAAGGTTGCATCTCAATGGTAAGAATTGATGACGGCTCTGCATCAAAAACCTGGAATCAATTGTTAGAAGATTTCAAAAAGAGCGGTAAGAAATTAACTTGGGAAAACCTTGCTGAGTTTCAACATAAACACGGAATTGAAATAGACTAAAAATTTATAAACAACAATTGGGATAAAAATGTCACTTCTAATTAAAAACGGTCGTATTATTACTGCGGAACAAGATTACATTGGCGATGTTTATATCGAGAAGGATAAGATTAAAACTATCGGTACATCACTTAGCATTCAAGCAGATAAAATCATTGATGCAAAAGGAAAATATGTAATCCCGGGTGGAATTGATGTACATACGCATTTAGATATGCCATTCGGAGGAACTACTTCAGTTGATAATTTTGAAACCGGAACACGTGCTGCTGCATTCGGAGGAACAACTTCATTGATTGATTTTGCAATTCAATCAAAAGGTACAAAGATGCGTTCCGCACTTGATACCTGGTGGAAGAAAGCCGAAGGTAAAGCAACAATTGATTACGGACTTCACATGATCATCACCGATCTTCCTGAAGCCGATCTTAACGACATGGGCGATATGGTGCAGGAAGGAGTGACAAGCTTCAAATTATTCATGGCTTATCCAAATGTTCTTTTAGTTGACGATGCCACCATTTTCCGTGCGATGCGGCATACTGCCGACACCGGTGCATTAGTTTGTATGCATGCGGAAAACGGCGGTGTAATTGATTTAATTGTACAGAAAGCTTTGGCTGAAGGGAAGACTGCACCCATCTATCATGCACTAACTCGTCCAACTACTGCTGAAGGTGAAGCGGTAAACAGATCCATTGCACTTGCACAAATGGCCGGCGCTCCTGTTTATATCGTTCATCTTTCATCTAACGATGCACTCGAAAAAGTTGCAGAGGCACGTGATAGAGGTTTGCCTGCTTTTGCAGAAACCTGTCCCCAGTATTTATTTTTATCTCTTGATGATATGAACAAACCCGGCTTTGAAGATGCAAAATTAGTTTTCACTCCCCCGCTTCGGGAAAAATGGCATCAAGATAAACTTTGGGCGGGCATTAAGAAAAATACGCTTCAAATTGTTTCCACCGATCATTGTCCATTCTGTTTTAAGGAACAAAAAGAATTAGGCAAAGGAGATTTCACAAAAATTCCTAACGGCGGTCCGGGCATTGAGCACAGAATGCAATTGTTATATGATGGCGGAGTTAATACAGGAAGAATTTCTTTGAACAGATGGATTGAAATAACATCAACAGCTCCTGCAAAGATGTTCGGAATGTATCCTCGTAAAGGAACGATTGCTCCAGGTTCGGATGCCGATATTGTAATTTGGAATCCGGAAAAAGAATACATCATCTCCGCTAATACTCATCACATGGCAGTTGATTATTCCATGTATGAAGGGAAAAAGGTTAAGGGTAATACCGATGTTGTGATATCTCGCGGAGAAGTTATTGTGGAGAAAGAAAAATTCTTCGGTAAACCAGGAAGAGGAAATTTTGTAAAGAGAGCCACGCACGGTACTGCATGGAATTAGTTGATTGTGTGGAAAACTTACTTAGTCACCTTACGCAAGTGAATGTAAAACCTCCAAGGTTTTGTAATTAGTATATTCTTAAAGTAATCTTTTGGTTTTTAGTTGAAAATATTTTCATAAAACCATTCATTGAAACCTCGGAGGTTTTTCATTTTGCGTCAAGTGAGTTACCTAGATAATTGGTCACTACTTTATTAATGAAAGGATAGCTATGGGAAAATTTTTTTCCGAGGGATTAGTAGAGACAGATCTTTCCGTTCTAAACAAGACTTCACTTTTTAATAAAGACCTTGCACCGACTAAAATAAATCAAAGAACCTGGGGGACTTATAATATTGCATCACTCTGGATTGGAATGAGTGTCTGCATTACAACATACATGCTTGCAAGCGGATTGATAGCTGGCGGAATGAACTGGTGGCAGGCATTAATGACAATTGCACTTGGTAACATTATCGTTTTAATTCCCATGATTCTTAATGCACACGCAGGAACAAAATATGGAATACCATTCCCCGTGCTCGCAAGAGCATCTTTTGGTACACTTGGTTCAAATGTTCCTGCCCTGCTTCGCGCAATTGTAGCATGCGGCTGGTTCGGTATTCAAACATGGATCGGAGGACAAGCTCTGAATTCGCTAATAAGTATTCTAATTCCAGAATGGTCCGTATGGAATTTAGGATCGGCAGCAGGATTTATAATTTTTTGGGCAGTTAATGTTTATTTCATTGTGAAAGGGATGGAATCAATAAAACGGCTTGAAGCTCTTGGTGCCCCTTTTCTTCTTATTGTTGGAATCGCACTTCTCATTTGGGCTTATGTTCGGGGCGGCGGATGGGGACCTATGTTAAGCCAACCAAGCAAATTTCAAAATGTCGAAGAATTTTGGAAATTTTTCATTCCGGCACTTACTGGAATGGTTGGATATTGGGCAACACTTTCGTTAAATATTCCGGATTTTTCCCGATTCGCTAAAAACCAAAAGGCACAAATGTTAGGACAAGCTATAGGATTACCCCCTACTATGGTTTTATATTCTTTCATAGGTGTTGCTGTTACGTCTGCAACCGTAGTGATATTTGGTGAAGCGATATGGGATCCGGTTACACTTCTGACAAAGTTTCAAAATCCTATAATCGTCATAATCTCATTAGCAGCATTAATGGTTGCAACATTAACTACAAATATTGCAGCAAATGTTGTCTCTCCTGCAAATGATTTTGCCAATCTTTATCCTCAGAAAATCACTTTTGTCCGCGGGGGTCTGATGACTGCTGTTCTTGGAATTTTAATAATGCCCTGGAAATTATTATCCGATTACAGCGCATATATTTTTGGCTGGCTTGTGGGTTATTCTAGTTTCTTAGGTCCGATAGCTGGAATTTTAATTTGTGATTATTTCCTTATTAAAAAAAAGAAATTAATTGTAATTGACCTCTATAGAAGAAATGGTGAGTATGAATATAGAAATGGTTTCAATGTGAAAGCCATTTATTCATTAGCTGCCGGTATCTTTGTTGCCTTGATTGGACTTTTAATACCAGATGTCAAATTTCTTTATGATTATGCCTGGTTCGTTGGTTTTGCAGTTTCTTTTACTATTTATTTTTTATTTATGAAGAAAAATACTGCCGATCTATCCGCACTCTAATATTTTCATTAATAAATATTTAAATAGATGGGCACTAATCTATCCTTTTCTTTAATTCGCTGTCGACATTTTTTCAAGTATTTAATTTAACTATGCAAAATCAATTTTCATATAATAATTCTCAAAACACCTAAGTACATAATTGGATTATTAACCTGATCGTATGAATGAGACCTTGAAACAAGTTAGGGGTGACAAGTATGAGTTATGCAACAAATCCCGAGGGATACGTTAACTTAATATTAGAATTTAGAGTGCGGTGTCTGTAATTTCCTTTCTTGATTTATCTATCACTAAATCCATAAATATAATTCTCATTAAACCAATAGCATACCAAATGTGAGGGGTTAAATAATACAGAGAGCTTACGATCAGGAATTCCAGGTATCTTTTAATTCCTTAAGATTGCTTATTGCTTTTTTGACAATATCGGCAGGCATTCCAAATTTCTCCTGAGCAACTCCGGGAACATCTTCAAATAAAATTTTTACCGCAGTAGTTTCACCGTCAAATGCTTCAGTTAGATTAAGGTTCCTTAAAACAATTGCGCCGTTCTCAAAGAAACGCGTTATTAGCAGTGCATTCATGAACATTGCATTATCCGCATATGAATCTTTGATCATTTTCCTGAACTCGTCAATTTTCCGCGGATGAGGTTTGGCTGTATACCAGTGCTTCAATTCTTCCTTGTAATACTGTTCAAGCCGCGATGTACCGTCGCTATTCATAGGTTTAAGAATATATTTCTCGTTGCCAGAATTAATAATATAATCTACCTTGAGATCTCTCGGCAATGGTTCCAGGAATGGCGCAGCATATCCGCCGTCAATAATAAATTCGCGTCCATCCATTTTTAATATAGAAATAATATGTACGTCGGGATATTTCATATCCGCACCGCAGAGTTTTATATCGTAACCCAGATGCTCCAGCATCAAGTATAGATAATAATTATTCGCGTAACAAGTTCCGCCAAAATTGTATTTCTCAATGCCGTCAAGATACTGTAAAAAATTTGGGATATAATTCATTCCCTGCTGTTTATAGTAAAGCTTAGAAATATTTTCAAACGGCACTTTGATAAGATGAGCCTTCACAATTTTTCTAAGCAGCTCAAGAGAAAGACTCGATGCATCTATTTCTAGAAGTGCAAGATATTTATTAAAAAGAGTTTTATGGTCAGTCATTGATGTGGATAATTATAGTTTAATGTTAAGTTTTTATGCTTTTTGCTTCCTGTCTTTGATGGTAAGAAGCAGAGGGCGTAGAAAATCAGAATCTTATTCCGTGTTTTCGCTTTTTCTTTTCCATAAATAATTTCTTGATGGTGTCGAAGATCAAACTAATTTGTTTTTGGTGCTCAGTAAATTTCTATACCAGGTTTTATCTTTAAAAACAAATTAGACTTAATGCAAATAAAAACCGCTACAGGAAACCCCATAGCGGTTAAAATGATTACGTTATAAAAACAATTTAATTAAATATATATCTCAATCCGATCTGCATTTGCCAGCGGGATTTTAACCCCGGATCATCAGTGAACGTTTCAGTAACAGTTCCCTTGTAATTAAATACCGGGGCACCGTCGGGATCAAATCGAACCAATTGTAGTGGTGACGTAGCGGCTGAGTTTGCAACTTGCCGAACTCCCCAATCTGAATTTAGAAGATTCGCGACGTTCAGAATATCTATGCTTAACTGGAAAGTTTGTTTGTTTCCTCCGAGCATGAAAGCAAAATCCTGAAGTAATCGTAAATCGATATTACTAAACCATGGATTTACTCCGCCGAAGCGATCTGCAATGCTGCCGCGATTTTCTTTTAAATAATCGTCCTGTTCGATGAAATTATTTAGGGAAGCCCACTGCTGATCTGCTGTTACAGTAGCACCGCTTGAATTAACATAGTCTGCAAGCCGGATATCGTTTCGATCTTTAGAAATGTAGATTAAGTCGTTGGTTGTGCTTCCATCACCATTTACATCACCAGCGTAAAGGTATGAATATCTGTTGCCGCCGGCTCCTTCGAATCTGTTACCCTCGGCCACCTCAATGAAAAGGCCTAAACTGGTAGCCCAGTTCTCAGACCACTCATGACGATAAGAACCACCAGCAACAAATCTATGACGGTTTCCAAATTCCGAATAACTTAATTCGGGATTGTTTGGATCTCCCTTCACAGGATTTTCAGCAAATAAAACACTTGCTATCTCGGTAGATTTTAGCAAACTCTTCGCCTGAAGAAAAGTATAAGATAAAAATGAACTTAGTCCGAAGTCAAAACTTTTACGCAATTGTGCGGTTATACTATAGTTGTAACCTTCACTCGAGTTATCAATTACGTATACACCATTTCCTCCATTGTTCGGATCGACATTTAGTTCATTTGCCCCAGCACCTCCGAAGTATGGTCTTCCATCAGGCAAAAAGCGCAGCGGTTTAACCAGATCAGCATTTCTTACGTAGATTGAATTAATATCTTTACCGTATATAAATTCAAGAGTGCCGTATAAATCCCATGGTAACTTGTGATCAACAGCGATGTTGGTCGTCCAAACCTGCGGCCACTTGAAATCTTCTACCATTGCATTCAGATCGAACGATTGCTGTAAAATAGCATCATCCTTTGAAACCACTTTATCTTGAACACTAGGATATAGTTTGGGATTTTGGCCTGGATTTGAAATGACATTCCCAATCCAGACAAAAGGTAAACGGCCTGTAAATATACCAGTCCCTCCTCTTAGCTGGGTTGTACGGTCTCCACTTATATCCCAATTAAAACCGAGACGAGGTGAAAATAATGGTTGAACACCAGGCAGTTTGCCCTGGTCTACTTTCTCCGGGCTATCATTTTCATCAAGCAGAGTTAAGCCTGTTGAGAAAGGATTCTCAACCGGTTCAGTGATATAAAAAGGAAGATCAACCCGTAAACCAACATTAAGATTGAAAACAGGCGAGATGAGAAACTCATCCTGAGCATAAAAAGCAAGCTGACCAACTTCGATATTTTCACCTTTATACGGACCGGAGCCTATAACCGATCTGAAATTATAGAAGTTTGCACTATCCGGGTTGGTGCGAGCAAAGAATTCAGCTAGAGACGAAAATCTTGCACCGCCGATGAAAGAAAGAAAATCCGGAAGGAAGAAAACTCCATGACGGAAGATGTTGAATGAATTAAAGAAACTAAAATACTCGAATGTTGCACCAACAGTTAAAACATGATTATCTAAAAAGTAACTAAAATTGTTTGTTGCCTGCCAAACATCCTGATCAAGAATGTTATGAATTGAAAATGGTTCATGTCCTATTGTTGTATAAGTTATTCCATTTTCAACAATCTCAATTGTTGGGAATGGCTCGCTGAAAGGATCACGGTTATCGCGGAATCTATTATAACTCGTAAAGAAACGATTGGCGAACACATCGCCTCGTGAGTCTAGCTCAAGCGCGAACGAGTTTAATCTATTATTAATTCTGTACCCCGAATTCTGAAATGGCAAACTGTTCTCGTTAGGACCTCGTCCACCTGCACTGAGAACAAATGGATGAGGCGGTAAATCACGACGGGCATCTAATCTGTTGTATCTAAAAATTAAGTTGTTGTTTTCATTAATATTCCAATCGAGTTTAAGGAGCAGCTTTTCATTCTGAGTAAAATGGGTGTAATTTTCATAAGGGCCTGTATCATATCCATATACTTCTTTCATACGTGTTCTTATCTGATCCATTATGGCAGCATCAACACGTGATATACCTAAACCGGAGGAAGTGCCCCGCCTGGCGGCAAAATTTGATCCCGGGTCTTCGCGTCTTTCCAGTTCAGCATTTAAAAAGAAGAAAAGTTCATTTTGAATAATTGGGCCGCCAACACTGAAACCGGATTGATAGAATACTAAATCTGGATTGGCTATAACATCCTGTCCGCTAACTTTGTTGCCCACAAAAGATTCATTACGTATAAAACTGTAGATAGATCCTTTGAGTTGGTTTGTTCCGCTTTTAGTTACTGTGTTAATACCGGCACCAGTAAACCCGCCCTCTCTAACATCAAAGGGTGCAACTGAAACCTGAACTTGTTCAACAGCATCGTAAGGAACAGGCTCGGCATTTGTTTGACCGCCCGGAGCAGGATCATCCAATCCAAATGAGTTATTAAAGTACGAACCATCGAGCGAAATATTGTTGAACAACCAGTTTTTTCCTCCGAAACTGTAATTACCATCGCTGCGAGGATCCAGCCTAGTTAAATCTCTTGTGCTTCTTTTGATGGAAGGTAAAAGAGTAACTTCCTTGGGTTTGATAAATGTTTCGGCGCCGGTTCTGTTGCTGTTAAAAATTTCAGTTCTATCGGCAGTTATCAAAACCTCTTCTCCGATCACGGCTTCTTCAGCGAGTGTAAAATCTAATCTTAGCTGCTGACCCAGGTTAAGAAAGATATCTTTTCTTTCATCCTTAGAGTAGCCAACAAAAGAAACTGTAACCGTGTAAGGACCCCCGATTTTCATATTTGGAATATTAAATTGTCCGCTGCTCCTGGTAGAAGCACCATATTGTGTGCCGCTGGGAATATGCACAGCAATCACATTTGCTGCAGGTAAAGGATTATTCCCCTTATCTACTACGACACCGCTCATTGCGGCTGTAGTTACGCCTTGCGGGTAAGCCTGCTGCAGGAAGATAGCACAAAAGAAGGTAACCGTAAGTACGATTAGTAAATGTTTTGTTTTCATTTGACTCCTTATGTTTGGTTGATAATAGTTAATTAAAATGATCTTATTTAATAAAGACACTTTTAGTTCAGGTGACAAGGAGTGTGCATTAAAACTTTTTGCCCAAAAGTAATTAAGCCTTTGGAAAATTAAGCCAAATTATTGTTTATTGCAAAAACTATTTTAAAAGGGGAATTCATTACCGTAATTTAATTATCGATTGGTATAAAGAAATATTTGGGGGATATTTTAATCTTTACGTTCCCGGACAGCGTGTATTACTTCAAGCTTGCGAACTCTTCATTAGAGAGCTAAAAGATAAAAATCCTCCGGGAAGTGATCTAAATTTCTTTTAACTATTTGAATAAGATATTTTGTCTCAACACCATACAACTCAGCCAAATGAAAATCCAGCAAAATTTTTTCGCGACGGATTAAATAAATCTCGATGAAATTCTTTCAACCGGAATTAATTGCTCGATTTTACTCATTAATTATTACTAGGTTTTTATGTTGCTAAAAAATAAACGATTACAACTTATACTCAAAATCGGGAGTCTCATGGCTGTAGTGACTTCCTCGAAACATCGAGGTAAAACACCATGACAGAAAATAACGGCCCAAAACCGGGTAAAGTTATTAATAGGTTGATTGTAGAAGGAAGCAATGATAAGTTTTATTAATACTAATCCTAAAAATTAGCGATAAGATCTTATGAAAAAAATTTTTCTATCAGCAATAATCATCACAATTTTCTCCCTCGCCTCACGCAATGATCTAACTGATATTGAAATAAATACTTCCGGCTTTAAATGGGAAGTATCTTCACCCAATGCGCTTGGTTTGAACGGCACAATGCTAAACTCTGCATTAAGCGAAGCATCAGCAAGAGGATTTATCAACAGCGTTATTATTATACGTAATGGAAAGATTGCAGCTGAAAAATATTTTAATGGCAGAAGTGCCAATAGTTATCCAACCATACGATCAGTTTCTAAAAGTTTTCTATCCTCATTAATTGGAATTGCAGTAAACAAAGGAATTTTGCGGCTCGATCAAAAGATGATTGATTCTTTTCCCGAATACAAATCTTCCATTACTGATTCCAGAGTAAATAATATTACTCTAAGGCACTTGCTAACTATGCGGAGTGGAATTAAGGGAGATGTTGAAGCTTACTTTACTTTTACTTCAAGCAGCAATTGGATTAAGAAGATAATTGAAATGCCGCTGAATTTCGATCCCGGTTCGAAAGCGGGATATTCAACAGCGGGTACACATTTGGTATCAGGAATGCTTACAAAAGCATCAGGAATGAGTGCAATGGATTTTGCCAAAAAACATTTATTTGAACCGATGGGAATTGAAATAAAAGATTGGGCGCGCGACCCGCAGGAAATATGTTTCGGAGGCAACGATATGTTCTTTACAACACGAAATATGGCTGTGCTCGGCTTGCTCTATTTAAACAAAAGCAAACTGAACGGTTAGCAAATAGTACCTGAGGAATGGGTAAGCAATTCCTTAGTTTATTCAGGCGGATCATCCGGAGTATGGGGAAGCTTAAGCAACGGCGGTTACGGCTACCTTTGGTGGCTTGGCAAAGTTGCGGGTAAAAACGTTTTCTTTGCATTAGGACATGGCGGGCAATATATTTTGTGTGTTCCCGATCTCAATATGATTGTTGCTGTCACTTCCGATCCATATTTAGATTGGGAAATATCCGATGAACATGAGCGTTCGGTTTTACAGATCATTGCTGATTATATAATTCCATCGATAGTTAACTAAATAATATTATTGTGGGATTTAGTCTTTCATTTCTTTAATTCAACCATCAAAATCATTCAATGGAGATTGAAGATTTTGAGTGTTCTAAACTGCCTGCATCTCAATGATAATTTTCCAATTCTTCAAGTTCAAGTAATCTAACTTCCAGTATCTAGAGTCTATCATCATGAATCAGGGCGCGAGCAAGCTGATAATCAAGGTCTATCCCGTTAAAAAAAATTCCGCAAAACCAGTCCGCTTTCTTTCATTAACACTTTCCAAATGAATTATGAGTATTTTTGCATTGAATTTTTTAGGATATGAATGATAGAACCAAAAGAATTTTATAGAAAGCTGGATTCAATATTAAATAAGATAGGACAGGCTAAATCGGGTAAGGATTTCCTTTTTACAATTCTTAAGGAAATAGAAAAAACATTTGGCCCCGAACTAAGAATCGGCAACGGAAGAATTTATGAACAGAACGGCGATGAGTTTATTTTAATTTATGCTTCTTCAAAACCGGGCATAGTAACTACTGCCAAAAATATTCCAACAAAATCCGAGGCAATACAATCCATATTAAACTCTCAGACATATATTTTTGATAATCCAGGATTCAGTATTGGTGATTTGCTATCGGAGGGTGAATACGCAATACCGGTTGCAATAACCGTTACCAGCCCCAACAGCCGCTGGTTATTTGTGTTTGAGCTAAAGAGCGGATGGATACGTGAAGAAATTGAGTTCTGTCTAAATGCGGTGCGTTCAAGTCTTAACTACCGGTTATTTTCGGAATCTGTTAAAAGCGATCTTGAGCAAGCAGTGCAGATACAGAAGAGTCTTTTACCATTAAAAGCCCCGCAAAGTTCAGGATATGATATTGCTGGTTATTCACAACCTGCAGAACTTGTAGGCGGAGATCTTTTTGATTTTTTCCAGCCTGGCGGCGAGGAGTTTGGTTTTTGCATAGGTGATGCAAGCGGACATGGAATTCCTGCCGCACTTATGGCCCGCGATGTAATTACCGGTTTGCGTATGGGTATTGAAAAGCACATGAAAATGGTTCATACACTAAAAAAGCTGAACTCGGTAATCTATCGCAGCGCTTATTCAACAAGGTTCGTTTCTCTTTTTTATGCAGAGATGGAAGAGAAAGGAAATTTGTTCTATGTGAATGCGGGACATCCTTCACCCCTGCTCTTTCATAATAACAAAGTGTTAGAGCTTGAAACTTCGGGAATCGTTTTCGGCGCCCTTCCTGAAATAGAATTATCCCGCTCTTTTATTAATCTTCCTGCCGATAGCATACTTGTTCTGTTCAGCGATGGAATTTGTGAAAGGCAAAATAATAGGGGTGAAGAATTTGAGATTGAGCGCTTGAAGAAAGCAGTAATACAAAATCAAAATCTTAATTCGGAAGGAATAATCAAAGCAATATTCCAGGCGGCAGATGAATTCGGCGGCAAGAAAAAATGGAATGATGATGCAACCGCAGTAGTAATTAAAAGAATGAAATAGAAACTCCTTAAAATTATTTTTATCCATACTACTTTAAAAAGAAAATATCCCGAGATTAGAGCATAGATTTCGAAGTTCAAGTTAAATAGTAAGTCACTATTGTTGCAGAGTTAATGCCGGGGCTTAATGACTTCTCAAAGATACTCAATCTCAAACATTTGCATTAAGAAACTTTCTCTACAATGACGGCAGTACCGTAGCAAAGCATTTCTGTTACGCCGCTCATTAGCTCGGTTGTATCATATCGTACTCCAATTACGGCATTCGCCCAAATTTGTTCGGAGTGTTCAACCATCATATCAAAAGCTTCTTCGCGGGACTTCTCGCAAAGCTCAGTAAACAAAGAAATGTTCCCGCCAATAATTGTCTGAAGTGAAGCGCCTATGGTTCCAAATATTGATCGTGAGCGAACAGTTATGCCGCGTACAACCCCAAGCTGCTTTACAATTCTATAACCATTGATCGTAAATGTTGTAGTCGTCATCGGGTGTTTCATCAGCTGGCTGTAAATTTCTTTTTGCTGCCCTTCCGGAGTTAATGTTTTGAAGCATTCAATACAAACTTTATCGGTTTTAAAATAATAGATAGATGGGAAATCTCTTCCGCATTTACTGCATTTCATTTTACCGTCTTTCTTTAAATTGGTTTGTTCAAAATTAGAGTTAAATCTACTTGAACTCAACAAGTAAACCGAAAAGATTTTTTGTGGGAAAATGTATCTGTCTAATCTCCGGGATTGAGAAACGATTGCATGCTTATCAAATCCAAAGATTAGAAACATGAATTGTTTTTACACAATGTTCACATCAGTTTCATCTAAAAAAACATGTTTGACTAATTTTTATGGTTACAAAAAATAAGATAGAATGAACATCACTTAAGTACGGTCAGCTTCTTGCTTGATGTGAATCCATTTATTTTCAAAGTATAGATATAAACTCCGCTTGCAAGCCCACTTGCATTGAAAATTGCGCTGTAATTACCAGCCGGTCTATATTCATCAAGTAAAGTAGCAACTTTATTACCAAGAACATCATAAACCCTCAATGTTTGCCAACTGCCAACTGGAGACTGCCAACTAATTTTCGTGGTCGGATTAAATGGATTAGGATAATTTTGATGCAACACGAACTTATCCGGTAAAGATGAGTTATCACTTTCTCCGACAGACGTTGCAGTATCTGCATCTCGAACTAATCTCACATAATTATAAATGCGAATAGCATCTCCTTGAGGTCCGCGGCCATATGGATATTGGCTTGGGTCTCCTGTTTTAGGATCGCTTCGCTGAGCGCCGGCGCCATGTACATCAACCCAGCCACCACTTCCCGCAATATAGCCCATTGCCCTTCCGAAACTAATATAAACACCTGCTTTCCCATCTGAAGGCGTTTGGCTGCAAAATGTAGTGGTTGTCCAATAGCACGGAAAATCCACCGAACCAGCTTCGTTAGTAATTTGGGTACAGTTAAATATTGTGTCTATAGCAGCCGAATTTGTATATACAGGAGAACGTGTATAGTCAACTATGCTGTGCAGTTCTTTAGCATTGGGCAATCGCCAATCTGTATAACCTGCATATTCAAAACCTTCGGCATAGCTTAAAGCATTTCCCCATAACACGTCTGAACCGTTATCGGCTTTCATCCACATAAGACCCGTAGCGCTGTCGGTGATTGTTCCATTGCCGTTCTTAATGAATTTATTTTTTCCGTATTCATTGTTGCAGCGAACGTATCTTACATAATACTTCTTAATCCTTGTGGCCGGATAGCCTTTGATGCGTCCATCTACGAAGTTAACACCGAACATTGTAAAATCCCCGCTTGCCGATCCTACATAAGTCAAGCCCTTGTATATTGTAGATGAAGCATATTGAGCATCAATGAGCCTTTCACCAGCACTTAATTCACCAAAGCCAGTCTTGAAATAAGTTGTATCAAGAAAGTGATATACGTTTGCTGTCGAGGTAGCATTAGGATTTATCTCTGCCCCGCTAAATTGAATAAGTGAGTAAAGTTCCTTGATTGATGGCAGACGCCAATCGCTGTATCCACCCGTTCGGCAAGTGGCAGTGCTATCGCGTGCCTCATCATAATAAAGCTTATCTGAAGTATTGAAAACTCCATCTCCGTTCCTATCGATAGTCCTTTGCCACATTAAGCCTGTAACTAAGTCGGTGATAATGCTATCGCCGTTGTCTTGGTAGGATGACTGGTTTCCGTTGTACTGTGCATCCTGTCCGTAAAATGCTTCGCCTAAAGATGGTGCAGTAATCTCATTAAAATTATTATAGCATTTCTCTTGACCGGTATCGACAATTTTATAAGTCTGAGCCTGTAGAAAACTTGAGCTACTAACTAGTAATTGCACTAATAAGCACATTATCTTCCATTTCATTTTTAATTTCCTTTCTAATAAAAGTTTATGTTCTTTCATTTATTAACTATTAAGGTACTTATCGATGTCTATGTTCCTTGAAAAATTCCTCAAATTTCTTTTTCTGATCGTTATTTAATAAAGCCTCAACTTGCTCATCAAATTCTTTTCTTAAGGCGTCCATCTTTGCACGGTTGTTTTCATGAATGGCTTTATCTTTCTTCATCAGTTCGCCAGCTTCTTGAAAGTGTGCGAAATGCAGCCTGGTAATTTTTTCCTTTTGATCCTTTGAAAGTGAAAGCGCTGTCGAAAGCTCATTTACCATTTTAACGATACGTGTTGAGTCAGGCGGTGTGGGTGGTTGATGTGGGCGTTGATCAGGCTGTGCGAGGATGTTGGCAGAAAGCAGAAAGATTCCAGAAACTAAAGCAAGAATTCTTATATTCAATTTACATGAGAAGCTCATAATTG
>MHAR01000047.1:26908-38829 GCA_001803045.1 Ignavibacteria bacterium RIFOXYB12_FULL_35_14
ATTTCTAAATGATTATTGTTTTTCGCGCGGTTCCTTTGGCGGACGCCGATTGTTAGGTGGGGGCGGAGGTTGATTTTCGGCATTACCAGCATGCTGTCCGCGAAAGAGTTCATGTATAAGCAGTTTGAGTTTATTTTGTTGTTCAGGTTTACACAATTTTTTCAAATCTAGGAAATGCTGGAATGTCAACTGCTCGATTTCGGCTTGTTTGTTTTGGGAAATTGTTAAGAGTGAGTCTGATAATTCTGGTTTTGCAACATCCTTCAGTACTTCATCAAACATTTGTTTTTTTAACTTTCGTATTTCATCATTTAATTTGCGCATCTTCTCCCGGTGTTCCTGATGGATGCGTAAGTATTGCTCGGTTTGTTGATTATCAAAATTCAATTCATCTTTTAATAGCTGGCGTATCCGATTTTGTTCCTCAATGGGATTTGGGGGATTCAGTTGCGGGGCATGTCGCTCGGGTTTCCCTATCCAAAGCATAGTTAGCATCGCCAGATTTAAGATCACCAACAGAATGATGACAATAAACAGATACCGATTTTGCTTAAAAATATCCATAACACTTTCCTATTCATTAGAGAAGAGATTGATTTGCTGGTTGCTCAGCTCTAAATCACCTGAGAGTATTTTGAGCAATTCCTGCCGGGTATCGATTTGGTAAATACCATTACCGCTGCTGCAGAACCATAGCGCTGTGCCCATGTTAATCACAACCAATGATATGACTAATACCGGTCTGAAAATCACAGAAAAAACATTTTGCTGCTTACGCCGTTCATCCAATAGAGCTTTCAATTTAGAGTAAAAAAAAGGATTGGGCGGCAGCTGTTCTGCTTTCTCAAATTGCTCAAGTGTTTTTTTAACTTCTTGTTCGATCTTTCCTTTTTTATTCATCAAAGTAATCCTTACATATTTAGGACGTTTATATTATAAAAAACTTGTGGTAGTTAGCATTGTTTTTTAAAATATTTATACAATCGATTATGCAAATTTTTTTTCGCTCGATGGATAAGCGCTTCAATTGCTGAAAGAGACAAATTCATAATATCTGCAATTTCTTTATTGTTGAATCCTTCATATTTACTCAATACAATAGCTGTTTTTTGATTATCCGGTAATTCATCAACCGCCCAATCTAAAATTTGCTTTCGCTCCTTATTTTCCATATCATTCTGTGGATTACCTGTAGCAGGATAATCAATTTCTTCTCTGTCCTCCTCATATCCGAAAAGAGAAATCAGTTGAGCAAATCTCTTTTTTCTCTTTTTTTTGCGAAGAAAATCCAATGATTTGTTCACTGCTATTCGATATATCCAGGTTGAGAGTTGGGATTCATTTCTGAAATGAGATAATGAATCATAAACTTGGATGAAAACTTCCTGGGCAATATCGTCCGCATCTTCGCTATTGTTTACAAATCGTAAGCATGTATTACGTACTTTTTCTTGAGTATTTTCTACAAGAAATTTAAAGTCCAACTGTTCTTCGTTTTGATTAACCAATAGTAAACTCAATGATGTTTTGTTATAACATGTCGTAAGTTTTTTCCTAAAATATCTTTTGCTAACAAATCTATTTTTTGATTATCCTTGAGCAAACGATATTGATATTTCTCTCACACTTTTTACTTGTTAGAGTATTCAAATAAAAATGAACCTCGATAATAACTAAACGCTTCTATTCGATTCATGAACACCATTGCACAACGCGCAAGGAGTTTTACCAAAATATTTGATAGGATTGCTGTTTACATTCTCTCGGCAGATAAGTTTCTCTCGGCAATCTGTTAACTTGTAACTTCATTTACAGCGGTAACAGGCTTAGTCTAATCGTCAGTATACGTGCTAAACTTTTTTGAAGGATGTTGTTTGAGAATAAATTTTACGCACCGATTACTTCATTAACTCACGTATTTGCTTAAATAATATCCTATGTAATACGGCCAAAGCAGTATCGCCAGGAAACCTTTCCAAAATGCAAGCTTTAAAAAACCAAGTGTAAACAACCAGCCCATTGCCCAGATTGGTCCCATTATCCCCGCAACTTCAACTTTTTTTTCTGCCATTTTAATCTCCTAAAAAATGATGATGAAAAATAACTCTATTCAACCATTTAAAACAAAAAAGGCGCCCAAAGGGGCGCCTTATCGGAAAGATCTAATTCTATATCTTAACTACGTGGTTTAGCTTCATTAACTACGATATTTCTACCATTTAATTCCGAATTATTCAATGCCTTAATAGCATTGTTAGCTGCTGTGGAATCTTCCATTTCAACAAATCCAAAACCTCTGGATCTGCCTGTTTCACGATCTGTAACAACTTTAGCTGAAACAACCTCACCGTGTGTTTGAAAAACTGTTTGCAATGCGTTGTCATCAACTGACCAGGGAAGCGATCCCACAAATAATTTAGTACTCACTAAAGAACCTCTAAAAAAAATTAATAAATAAATTGTCCGGCTTATACCGGGCGATAAAGATATGCAGAATACTTCGATTAACCTAATTAATTCTCTAAGAGAAACACTAGTAACTGCCTCTTATTGGCTTTAATGTAAGAAAAGAGGTTTATTTTTAAATTGTTCTCACTCAAAAATGGCTGGGTGCTTCTTATGAAACCCGGTTGCATCTTGATATGCTTTTGCAAATGTAATCAGTCTCCCTTCATCAAACAATCTTCCGATAAAAGTGATACTTGTCGGTGTGCCTTTTTCAGAAAAACCATCGGGTAAAACAACACATGGATGACCGGTTAAATTAGTAAGCAAAAGATTATCGCCCTGCCAAGACGGTGCAACATATAAATCCACTTTCTCCATAAGTTTTTGCATTTCTTGAATAAGCTGAAATCGTATTCTATTTGCATTTATGTACTCAACAGCAGGTATAAATCGAGACGCACGAAATGAATTTGGCCAAGCTCGCTTTATTTGCCTCACCATTAAATCGTCGTTGTTGTCACGAGTAAGTTCATCGAAAGCAGCGGAAGCTTCTACTGAAAGGATTATTGAGAGATCGTCGATTGGAAACTTTGGCAATTCAATTGGGATTAGTTCCGCGCCAAGCTCTTCTAGTTTTGCAAGAGTTATTGAGTCGTTAACATGAAAATCGTATTCCTTATCAAAATCATTTTTAAGATAACCAATTTTCAAATCCTTAAAAACAATATTGCAATCGTAATTAAAAGGAAGATTATAAAGCGTTTGGTCAATTCCATCCGAACCATTAATTATATTGAACACGATTGCAAGGTCTTCGGCAGTTCTACAGATCGTTCCGATTTTATCCATTGACCAGCTAAGCGCCATTGCTCCTGTTCGGCTCACCCTTCCGTAGGTTGGACGCAATCCTGTGGTTCCACAAACAGTTGAAGGCGAAACTATTGAGCCATAGGTTTCTGTACCAATTGCAAAAGGAATCAACCCGGCAGAAACTGCTGAAGCTGAGCCGGCAGAAGAACCGCTCGATCCGTTTGCGGTGTCCCAGGGATTGCGAGTCTTTCCACCAAACCAAACATCTCCCCAGGCAAGTGCGCCCATCGTGAGTTTAGCGACCAATACGCCTCCGGCTTCTTCAAGCTTTTTTATTACCGTTGCATCTTCATTAATCATTTGATCTTTGAAGGGAACTGAGCCCCACGTAGTTTTATAGTCTTTTGTTGCAAGAAGATCTTTAACTCCAAATGGAATTCCATGAAGCAACCCGCGATATTTCCCGGAAGCTATCTCTGCATCCATTAGTTTTGCTTGTTTCATTGCTCTTTCTTTTGTTACTGTGATAACGCAATGCAGCATCGGATCATATTTTTCTAACCGCTCGATAAAAAATTCAGTTAACTCGGTTGATGTGATTTGCTTTGTTCGAATAAGTTCTGCTAATTCCCCAATAGAATAAAACGCCAGCTCATTTCTATTCTCGGGCATTTTAGAATAAGAGTAATTGCTGAAATTAAGCGGCTTTTTATCTTTGGGAAAATCAAATCCTATAGGAATTGGATTAAATAAAATTGCCGGTGGAACATTATTGTTCAACTTTATCTCCCGAATCTTTTCATAATTCCCTAATTGCTCGTTAAGTAAATCAATCATCGAATCTCTCTCGGCATCTGTAAATTCAAGTCCGATAATTTTTTCAGCACTATTAATATTTTCTTTTTCAATCGTTTGTGAAAATGTGCTTTGACCTAAAATCAACGACTCAAACAGAACAACAAGCAATATTTTTTCTTTTATATTCATAACTCTACCACATTATAATGATTGGGGGATTATAGTTTTTATGAGCTGCTGCTTCAAAAAGCAAGCTTTCTTCTTTAATTAAATATTTTGTCTCATTCTATGGAATAATAATTTCAGTTGGTCCCATTGCGTATGGTGCAATTTCATATGGGTTGAAAAGAATAATTTTCACAAAACTTACCTTTGATTTTCAATACGCACAAATATAAAGCTAGTTTGGTCGTCTTTTCAAAAGTTTATTACGCTAATAGTATAGATCAATACGCTTTTTAATTGATATTTTCATTTTCTAAATTAATTCTGAGAGCTTAAATTTATTAGTGAGAGATCTATATTTTATAACAAATCTAAAATTCAAAATATGAAAAGCAATTTTCCCCAATGCACAGCAGAATTTTTAAGCAAGCTTTCACGGAATAATAGCAGAGAGTGGTTCGAAAGCCACCGTGAGGATTACAAAGCCATGTTTCTTGAACCCGCTCAAGAATTTATTATTGAGATGGGAAGTAAATTGCAAACCATCAGACCCAACATCGTCGCTATTCCAAAGGTAGACAAATCTATTTTCCGATTGCATAGAGATGTTCGCTTCAGCAAAGATAAATTGCCGTATAAAACCAACCTGGGAATTTTGTTTTGGGAGGGTGACGATAAGAAGCTTGAAAGTTCAGGATTTTATTTTCACATAGAGCCAAATTACTTTTTTATTGGCGGCGGAACTTACATTTTTTCCGATAATACGATTAAGGCATACCGGGAAGCATTAAGCGATAAAACTGCGGGAGAACAGATCGCCTCAGCAATTAATAAAATGAAGAAAGCCGGTTATCAAATTGGAGGACAACATTTCAAGAGATTGCCGAAAGGATTCGATGTGGATTTCCCACATGCAGACCTTCTCCTTCACAATGGTTTGTATAGTTATCTTGAAAGCAAAGAGATGAATCAATTAAAACCAAAAACAGTCGTTGATTTTTGTTTTAAGCATTTTAAGTCAATGCTGGCGGTACATTCCTGGTTAGCGGATGTTTTGCCTTTGTTTCGATAAAAATATTTGCTACGAATCCGTTAACTAACGGACACGAATTTTCTCTAATAAAAATCAAAGGAGCTTAAAATGAAATTAACCAAGTCTTTAATTGGCATATTATTCTTATTTACACATTCTGTTTATGCTCAACATGACGACAGAAAACAAGAGTTGATGAATGTTGATGCTCAATTCTCAAAGTTGTCAGAGGCAAGAGGTGTTAATGAAGCATTCATATCATACCTTGCAGAAGATGGTGTGCTTTTGCGACCGAATAATTTTCCAATCCTCGGAAAAGAAATTATTAAGGAAAGATTTTTCTCCCGCCCGGATTCCGGTTACGCACTGACATGGAAACCATTGTATGCAGATATTGCTCAATCCGGTGAACTCGGTTACACTTGTGGAATTTATGAATTCAAGGCAATGGATCCGGAAGGAAAACCCATCATCGGAAATGGAACCTACGTTTCTGTTTGGAAAAAAGATCAGTTTGGAAATTGGAAATTGGTTTTGGATACGGGGAACGAAGGATTGGAATCGACGTTAAAATAAATTCTTACGGTTGTAAAGTTAGAAACAAATTTCATATTCACCGGTTTACGTTATCCGTTTTTATTTACATATACAGTTTGGGTTGGATATGCGAACTGTATCCCCTGCTTCTCAAATTCCTCATAGATATTAATATTTATTTTTTGCTGCGTATCCATATACTGAATATAATCCTGATCAAGAATGAAGTACACGAATTCAAAGATTAAGCTGAAGTCACCATACAAAACAAAATGTCCGCGGTTAAATTCGGCTTTAGGCTCGCTCATAATAATATTTTTTACGATCTCGGGTATTTCTTTTAGCTTCTCGGCGCTTGTTTGATACACAACCCCAATTTTGAAAACAACTCTGCGTTTTTCTAATCTTTTAAAGTTGTGAATGCGAGAATTTGTAAGATCTGTATTTGAGACAATTAGCTGTTCGCCACTTAGCGATCTAATACGAGTTGTTTTGATTCCAACATGTTCAATTGTGCCGGATTTATCCGATACAGTAATAAAATCTCCTATTTCAAATGGGCGATCAAAGAGAATAACAAAGTAACTAAACAAATCCCCTAAAACTGCTTGTGCAGCTAATGCAATTGCAATACCACCAATTCCAAGCCCGGCAATTACAGCCGAAACTCTGAAACCAAGATTATCGAGCACGAATACAAATCCCAGCACCCAAATTACAAAAGAGATAATGTTAGATATCCCTCTAATCTGCTTTTGTTTTTGTTCTCCGCCCCCGCCTTTATCTACAAATGCTTTCAGCAAATAATTAATTATCGAAGTAACTGCTCTGAGAACGAAGAAGGTGAAAATTATTACCGAGGCAATTTCAAAATATTTCTCAAAACGTTTATCAAGATTCAAGTATTTTATTGCTGCATAAAGCGATATAAAATACAAAAGAGGTATTAGGGTTCTTTGCATTCCCCTTACTAAAAAATCATCAAGCTTTGTTTCGGTATTTTCTGCCCATTTTTTTAAGCGTCTTAAAAATATTTTATCTAAAATTTTTATTATTAAAATGCCGACAATGAAAATTCCAATTGCGGTTACGTATTCCGCAATACTGTTTCCAAAATAAATTTGATTAAAAAAGTTTTGCATTTCTGAATCTCCTTCAAACAAAAATAATAATCTTAATGGAAAGAAATTGTAAAACTGTTGGCTTTTTAAAATTAAAAATCCGATACTAAAAAGAGATATCGGATTTTTACCTTAAGGTATTTAGCTAAACTTTATTCGTACCAGGACACTATCTCAAAGCTGCCTGTGCCTGGAAATGCAGGCGGATAAGTTAAGAGCAGTCTCTCATCGTACATATAGCTTTTATTAAATCCGGACTTTATTTTCGATCCGCTGAAAGTACCAACAGGTCCTCGCTGATATTGAATGATTCCGCCAAGCAGACTTATCGTACCGCTAACAGGTCTTTTATCATAATTTTGGGCACTGAAACTGCCGGTTTCACAATAAATGCTGGCTTCAATATTAATATCTTTATTATTAACTGCGTTATCGGTTATAATAACATTGCTCTTTGCTACAATTCCGAGAACATCTGTTGAATTTGGATTTTTTAGTGGATCGGTATTATAAACAATATCATCATCGAGATAAATATCTCCCTTATCAGAAGCTAAAGTATACTGTCCTTTGACCGTACCTTTTGTTCTCACCGTTTTTGCATTCTTAACAAAAATCACTCCGTTAGGCGAAAAAGATGAAGCAAGGTAGCTTGTCTCTGCTCCTTTGAAACCGTATTTTATTTTTATAGAATCGGATGCGAACGTAACATAGACCGTATCCTTTCCGGTAATTGTATTTCCACCACTGCTAGCTTCAGCCGCAACATTAGTTATACCATCAGCAGGAAACGGCAAATTAATCCCGCTTTCATACCCACCATAAAATTTTGGTTTTGAGGTAGCCGTTTTTGAATAACCTTTAAGAGTTGTTACCTTTCCAAAAAAGACAGGATTGCCGCTAACTTTAAATTTATCTTGAGTGTGAAAAGGTCCCCAAACAGTATCATTTGTCGTCCAATATATGTTGGCTCCTTCACTTACCGAGTAATAAGCAAACTTTGAGAATTTGCTTGGGACAAGTGTTACCTCGACAGTTTGTTTAACTCCTTGATACTCTGCGGTGGAAGTAATTCTCCTCGTGTTTTTAAAGGCATCAATAATGCCAACACTTATATTTACTTTTGCGCCTTTAAAATCTAAGTCGCTAAATCCATTAATCCAGGACTGATTAAGGAACATTTCATTTGCTGCAAGATTCGCTCCGCCGACAGCAGCTTCATGAGCATAATTTTCTAAATAATAATCGACAAAGTTTGATACTGCACGGGTTGAAACATTTCCCATATTATATTCAACAACAAGAAAAATCAAACTAAATCCCGCAACAACAAATAAAGTTGCTTTTCCTACCATAAATAAAACCTCATCTATTCCTTAAATTTTTTGCCACTAATCTAATTTGCCTCCAAAATACCTGTGAGTATTTTTGGTCATAAGCTTCGATATCTTCAACCGCAACGCTTATCTGGATCGTATAAATCTCCCCCAGAACAGAAACAGGTGTGGGGATAATTTCCTTATCAACGTTGTAGTAAACAAGGTCGAATTGTGTAACTCCAAGATTAACCTTGACAGGTTTTTCATTATTTACAACGCGATACAAAATTCTGTCCCTCGGATTAGCTGTGTAGATTAATTCCGAAACCGGACCAGTGTAGTAATACATTGTATCAACTTTTCCATCCCTATCAACATCAGTTAAAAATTTTATTCCATCTGATTTTGCAAAGATAATTGATTTGGAGGGGTTGGGTATTTGCGTCCAATCGGCACAGTAACCAATTTTTCTGAAGTCATATTCTAAAGTTCTCACTACTGATGCAATGTTTTGTTGAATAGTAAGATCTCCGGTTTTATTATACGTGCTTTCGGTGGCGCGATCTGAAATTCTAAATAGCGTTATCATGAGAATGCCGCCAATAATTATCGAACCCATTATATCCAATATTACATTTGTTCCCATAAATATTCCTATCTAAAAAACCAATAGCTGAAAGTAGATGACATTTGAACCGGATCCTTCATTGATGAACTCATTACAGTTACAGTTATCATTTTATGCCAGGTTTTTTTTGTTACAATATTAAGAAGGTTATTTGCTTCGACGTAAGTAACTTTACTCGTTACATAAAAAATGGCAGATGGCATAGTAGAATCAACTTTTATAAAACCATTGAAATCATCAAAGTCATTGAAACTCTCATATTTTTCTCCAAAATCAGGGCCCATAGTTGTTGAAAGCTGATCGGTTTTAGTTACTGCGGCACTGTCGGTTTCTTGATCAAAAGCTTTTCCTCTGGCTTCTTCAATCAGCGAGGTGCATAACGAAGAGGCAAGTACATTAAACTTAGAATTGTACATTACTTCATCGCTCGTTAATACCGCACGATTAAAGCGAAGTATCATTGTTGACAATAAAATTAGTGCACCTAACGACAGGAGCATTTGTCCTGTATTCATTTAACTTGGTTCCTTATTTAATTCCAGTAACAATCTCCAATAATTATGCCCAACATTTAGAACGGTTTATCACTTTAGATCATTACAAATTAACCAGTTGTCTGATTTTGTCATTAAGAGAAATCAAATAAAATTCGAATTGATATTCAGATGTCTGGACTTTTAAGGTAATTCTATTCCTGGCTAAGAAGAATTTACCTTTAAAAAGCAGATAAGGGGGGATGAATTTGTAATATCAGAACTGATTTAAAATGATACGCGATCTCCTGACTTGAGCAACTTAGTATGACAAGAGTTTTTGTCTTTGAAATCGAATCAAATTAACAGAAAATCTCTAATTGTTTTAGAACCTCCCGAATTTCATCATTAATTGGTGAACGGAGGATGAATTGTTCACCGCTTAAAGTATTTACTAATATTCTTAATCTTGCTTGTTTTTAATTCTAAAAAGCAGATTAAGAAAAAGATTTAGAACAGAATGCGTTAGGAACTGGGTTTGTATTCCCCGCTGTTGCCTAAGTTGAGTTATTAAATCTCGCCTATCGCTAATCTACAATCCGTTAGGTGAAAAAATCAGAAATAAAAAAAGGAAAACCAATGAATAATAATTATAAAACCTTTGGAAATTCATTCGAAAGAATTTTCGTTGCTCTCATATCTATAGCAGCAGGAATCACCCTGATATTTCTGGCTATCGAAGGTCCTCTGTTTATGCAGCATATTAAGTATAAGACTGCGGATATTATGAACAATCAGCTTATAGGACAAGACGTCGTAAACATGTTTGTTCTAAGTCCCATCTTAATTGTTGGCGGAGTTACGCTGCTTTTTAGAAAACGAATATCGCAATACCTTCTTATAATGCCGCCGTTGTACCTGATCTACTTCGTCTTGAGCTATACGATTGGCTGGGAATGGAGCTCAACAAAATATTTTGGAAATAATGAGTCTTACACTTTTTACTTTCTGTTCATATTAATTTCTTCTCTTGTGATATTGCTTTATTCGCTTTCGTTATTTCCCCAAAAAGTTGAAAGCACTTTCAAGAAGAAAGGGCTTGCAGTGTATTCTATCCTATTTTCACTCTTCATTTTGATATTTGCTTCAATGTGGATTAAGGAAGTTCAAGAGGTTATATCAACCGGAACTACACGTGGATACGATATAGCCCCGACAGCTTTTTGGGTAGTCCGAATTTTCGATTTGGGTTTTACAATACCCTTAGGTCTAATCAGCGTCTATTTACTTTGGGTAAGGCCAAACACCACCTATCCTATTCAATTTATGTTTTATGGTTTCTTCCTTACGATGATTATTGCAGTAAATGCGATGGGATTTGTGATGCTCCTAAATAATGATCCGCTATTTTTGTTGCGGGATTTAATAGTATTTCTCATACTCGCACTCATCATCTTTATAGGATTTGTTTATGTTTTGCGAAACTATAAAACAGTCCTACAAGAGACAGAATCAAAATGAAATTAAATAAAGAATTCCAGCCGATGAAAAGAAGCTTATGATTTAGCAAATTTTTTTACTGATTCTTCGGGCGACTTAGGAGTAAAATTAAACCTCTTGTTAAACTTGCCGCTGTTGAAAAAGTAATCTCGGTTAAGTTGATAAGACATTTCTTTTAATTCTTTTAAAACAGGAATAAAAATTCCAAGCAAGCCCAATTCCCATGTAGAAAAAGAATTAATTTTTTTCGGGTTATTCATTGCATTCATCATCAATTCAGTCCACTTTCGTGGCGCTAGCTTCTTATCTGTTGTTGGTAAATGCCAGACTTGATTGTAAGCATCCGGAGAATTGCCAAGCAGGGCAAGTGATTTGCCAATATCTTTACTATAAGTGAAGCTATGAATCGCGTCCAGCTTACCAAGCCATTGAGGATTTTTATCCTTGATTAAATTGTTGTAAACAGATTGAGTTAAATAACTGCCGGTAACTTCTGGTCCGTAAAAATCGGCACTTCTTGCAACAACCGCCTTTACATCTCCTCGTTCAACTGCATTCATAAGTTTATAAAAAATTGCAGCTCGCACTTTTCCTTTTTCGGAAATCGGATTGATTGGAGTATCTTCTGTCATATCTGAAAGATAATTTGGATCGTACATGTAGATGTTATCAATAAAGACGATCCATGCATTGTGTTTTTTACATAATTCGATTAACCTGCTCATAAACCTTGGCCACTTTACCTTCCAAGCCGAAGCTTTGTACTCAAACGCAAGTGTTACATAAACAATTTCTGATCATTTCACTGCCTCATCAAGAGTAGCCAGATCAGATAAATCAGCTTTTATTAGCTGGTCTGTCTCGTTAATTTTTTGGGGATTTCTGCTTACTAACCGAATGTTGTTTGTGTAGTTGATTAATTGTTTTGCCAATTCCGTTCCAGCGGCACTGCCAGAACCAAGTATTGTTCGCATATTATTCTCTTTTATGAATAGCAAATATTTAATGAACGTTGTTTAGTCTAAGATAAAAAAATTTTGGTTCTACCGTTAATAGTGTGAAAATAAGTTGAGTTTGCCGTTGAAGAAG
>MHAR01000048.1 GCA_001803045.1 Ignavibacteria bacterium RIFOXYB12_FULL_35_14
TTTGTCCAACTTAATATGAATTTATCTTTCTATCAATACCTTTACATTAATCGAATACTCTATTCATTGCGGTTTACCGCGCTATGAATACGATTGACGCATAGAAAATCCAAAAAGCTACAACTACAACTAAAGCATACGCACCATAAATTTTTCCGAAAGCAGCAAAGTTGTAAATGTAATATCCAAAGAGTTGTTTTGCAGTTTCCCAAAGAACCGCTGCCCAAAATGCTCCGACAAACGCAGCTTTCTTACCAATTTTTTTCTTAGGAACTACTAAGTAAAGAATTGAGAAAAGAACGAAGATCAATAACAGTGAAATAATTGACAAGATTATGTCTTCAACAATACCTGATTGCAGAAATTGGATACTGTAAATTTTATTTGCTGCCTGTCGCAGAACATTGAATGCAGGCATTAGGATTGTCGTTACAAAAAATAAAAGAATGGCAAGCATTACAAGAGCAAAATCTTTTAGCTTGGCAAGAAGAACCGGTTCCTCAGTTTCAAGCTGAAAAATAGTATTGAGAATTGTTCTCATGCTGCTGAATAATCCGCTTGCCGCAAACAGTAAACCAAAAGCACCGATTATTCCAGCAATTGTTTTGTACTGTATAACTTCGCTTATTCTGGCAAAAATAATTTTCTTAACGAACTCAGCATATTGGTAATAAGGAATTACAGTTTCAATCAGCAAGTTCTTGAACTTCGCTCATTATGTGTGAAGTTAGAACAATTGTTTTTCTATTTTGCTTTTCCTTTAAAACCAAATCTTTAAAGAAGCTGCTTGATACAGGATCCAGACCGGCAGTCGGTTCGTCAAGAAAATAAATTTTGGGATCGAAAAGCGTGAAAGAGTTTATTCAGGTTGGGGTGATAGCTGCAATTTAATAAAGGAAGGGTAGTTTTGGGTGTTAACTATGATGTCATCATTATCTCCTTATCGGAAGAGGAAATTTTCTGAGATAGATGATCACGTTATTGATGTCGTTTCTCCCAAGTACATCCTTCCACCTCGGCATTTCCGTAGATTTACCTACAGATGCACCGCCATTGCTGATGATTTCAAAAAGATATTCATCCGAGAGTGAGTTCATGTACGCTGTATCGGCGTGATTGGCTGGAGGAGGGTTAAGCGTGTAACTGTGCAGTCCATCTCCTTCACCAGTAGTTCCGTGACATCCCGAGCAGTATCGCTGATAAAGCCGCTCACCAATCATTTCTCTTCGTGTCAACAGCGAATTATCAGAAAAAAAATTTGATTGCACCTTCTTTTCTGATTTACAACCGACAAGTACAAAGAAAAACAGCAGAAGACAAATTCGAACCAAAGCAAATCGCAAATTGGAAATCTCCGCCTGAGTCGGCTGTGCCTCTGGCACAGAAAATTGTAAATCACCCATCAATAACTCAAAAGATATTTCGTTATGAGCAGTGCTTCTTCATCAGATAAACCCAGGACAGGTTCCAGTGTGGCTGGGTCGAGCGTTTTGGGATTCTTGATCCACTGGAAGATCCACCCCGCTGTTCTCCTCTCACGGATGTTCATATCGGTTGAGACTAACTCCGGTCCCATCGTTCCCCCTTCATAGTTGATTTGATGACACGACTGGCAGCGATACTTTTCATGGTAAAGTTTTCGACCCTGCTCGATCTCTGGCATAGAGAATTTTTCGCCGCTCAAGAACTCTGAAGGAACTTTCTCATTGACCAGCGTAGTTCTCATGTAGTTTATGATGATATCGATTTCCTTATCGGTGAGATTGAATTTCGGCATTCGCTCGACAAGTGTTGGTCTCAGAGTCGTCGGATTACTCAGGAATTTCTTAAGCCATGCAGCGTTAGTACGACTTCCCTGGTAGGAAAGGTCAGGGGCAAGTGTACCTCCACGACCATTGATCTTATGGCATGTCAAACAATTCAAATCGGTAACCAACTTCCCAAATTCTCCCGGCGGTATGTAGCTGCTTTCGGGTTGTCGCCTCAGAATGAATGGCTCAGGTGGATGTTCTTCTGTGAATCCAAGTAGAACGGTTGAGAAAGCTCTTGATTCTTTTATTCCGAATCCGTAATCAGGCATCTTCTGGGCGATTCTCTCAGTAGCAAACGCTCGGGGGTTTTGGAGTTTTGAGAGAATCCAGGCTTCCTTTGTACGGGAAATATTTGTCACATCTCCAAAATCAAAATTCTCGATTGGTTTGTCCCCAAAGAATGTCAGGTCGGCACCGACTTTTCCACCAACAGCTTCTTGTCCAACCGGATCATGGCAACCGAGACATCCATACTCGATCACAAGTTTTTCACCTCGCTTCACTTCTCCAGAGGAGTAAGCAAAGTTTTCATCCTCCGATGATATTTCAGAAGTTTTCAGACTATTGAGATAGGTAATGATCTTCAGGATTTCTTGGTCAGTGAATCGATAGCGAGGCATTTTAGTGTTGGGCTGATACGCTCTTGGATTCTTAATCCAATCGAAGAGCCAATCCAACTGTACCTTAGTGGTGATGTTCACTAAATCGGGAGCAATTGTTCCGCCTTTGCCATCTACGAGATGACAACTAATACATCGAGCCATGCGAAAGATAGTTTCTCCCTCCTGGATCCATCGAGCATCTAAACTCCTCACCGTGATGCGCTGCGGTTTCGGCTTTTGCTCACTCGCATCCAGCAGATATGCTCGTACGTCATTGGCTTCGTCCTCCGTAGAGTGGAAATTCGGCATCTTTGTTTGTGGAAGATAACTCTTCGGATTCAAAATCCAGCGCATTATCCATGCAGGTTTCACTTTAAAAGCAATCCGATTGAGCGGTGGACCAATGTTCGGAACTTTAACATACCCTTCAACATTGTGACATCCGAGACATCCTGACGACTCAAACAATGATCGTCCATCGGAAAGAGTTGGTGACTCAGGAAATTCTAAATCTTCATGACACTTGCCGCATAGACGCTCACGAGTTCCTTCTCCGAGCAGCGGATTGTGGTAGAATTCAACCTTGCCATGAGCCGATCTCGCCGTCAATGCAACACCTTGTCCGCCATGACAGGGCGTACAACCAAATTTTTCGACAGGATGGAGATCCAGCAGATACGAATGACGTGTGAATGGCTCTTTCTCGTTTTCAAATCCTGGCTTGTCAGCACCAAGATGGCACGTCATACACCGCTCCACACGACTGATTCTCCCACCGAAATTATTATCGTCAAAGTCCAGCAGAATGATCTGCTTAATCTCTATTGATCGTGATTTGATTGCTTCGATTTTTCTTTGCCATGAAAGAATATCGGCTCTCAGAGTAGTCAAACTATCTCTTAGACTCTCAATTTGTTGGACAAATCCACGAATCTGCTTTTGAAGAGTCAAACGCCGCTTCTGTGCATTTGCAAGTTCACCCGAGAGTTTTTCTTTTTCTCGCTCTAAGTGATCGAGCTGTTCTTTTTCTCGCTCGGCTTTCTCACTTCTATGAAGTGCTGTCTTGTATCGATAGTATACTTCATCAGATTCACTGCGAGTAAACTGAAGTTTCCGGGAAAGTTCAGCGATGTGTGACTCAATTTCCTCCAACTCCTTCGTCAATCTCCGATACTTATCATCTTCCAGTGCAGCCTCGGCGGACTGTAAATTGTGCTGGAGTTCTGAATATCGAGATTGAACTTCCATGCTCTGGAATGTTTGTTCAGCGTTTCGAAGTTCGACTACTGCCTTTTGAAGCTCAAGCTCATTGAAATCTTTTTGGTACGCTTTCCAGGGTCTGCGCACCCAGACTTCATCAATTACCGCCCAGATAGTTGTCACCGTCAATAGTGCGGCACACACAAAAAAGATCGCTCCATATCTTCGCTCTTCAACCGGAATCAATCTTCGCTGTTTGAAAATCCTTATCATATAATTATTCTCAGTACCATTGCAATACATTCCCAAGGACACTCTTTCACACACAATGTGCAGCCTGTGCATGGTTCTTCAATCACATGGCAGACATTGGTGAGAATTTCGGGATTAGGATTTCTCACAACAGTGATACAGTCCACCGGACAAAATTCGATGCACACCTCACAGCCCGTACATATCTCTTCATCAATGAGCGCAACCAGCTTTGATTTTTTCTTGGTGATAACACGAGGTTTGGTCTCTTCAATCATATATTGAACCACGGTGTAACCCATACATACTTGATGTTCAAGGCAATACGGAGAAACATTTTAATCGGCAGCGCTAACATCGTCAGCAGCAGAAAGACAACAATGCTGTAGCGGATGATGCCAAACTTCTTCATGAACTCTGGATGCTTCTTCTTCAAGTAAAAATAGAAAATGACTCCCAAGAAATAGTAACCGCTCACTAGAATTCCACCAAAGACCGATGACCAAAAGTAGGATCGAATACCAAAGAGGTACGGAAGATCCACATTGGTTAAGGCAACTATGCGATGCACATCCCATGCTTCCCATGGATAGAAAAAATACCAGCCAGGTCCACGAAAAAATGTTCCGATGATGATCAGTACCACCCACAACATATATCCGAAGCCGAATACAATTATGGCAAACTTCCGCTGATGAAAACTATAGTATCCGCCCCCACGTGGATTGGTATCGATATAAGGGATTATCATCAAGCCGACAATTATCAAACCAGGAAGGATAACACCGGCAATCCAGGGATCAAAATAGACCAACATTTCTTGTAACCCAAGAAAATACCAGGGAGCCTTTGCAGGATTTGGTGTTTTACTGGGACTAGCGAGTTCTTCGAGCGGTGCATCAATTGTAATTGACCAAACGGTCAAGATGACCATGATAAGAAGAGTAGCCAAAAATTCAATGCGTGTCAGATAGGGCCAGCAATGAACCTTGTCGATATTTCTATTGACACCATACTTATCATTCTTTACTGCTTGACTCATGCCGAGCCAATAGTAAAACAATACAAGCAACAGCATTCCGGCGATAGGAATGTTGTCAGGGAGTGTCAAGATGTGAAAGAATTGTTCCATGTAATAAAAAATTTTAAAGACCAGACAACAATAAGGTTACTTTTACAACAAAGAATGCTGACCAAGCAAGTAAGAATTTCTTAGCGTTCATGATTTATCTCCCTTCTTTTCTAACCTCTTGCAGGTTCACGACCTGCGGGAAAGTTAATCCTCATCCCCATCACGATCGTTATCTCGGAACACCTTGATTGATGCTTTCAGGTTTTGATCGATAATATCTTGATTACTTGAGTCTGTAGGATCAAGTAGAACACCACTAAGCCCTAGAAACCATCCTTTTGAACTAAAGCGTAGTGTGACTGTAACATTGGGATTAGAGGAAGTAATCACGAGTGGGGGATTGAGATCATATTTTTGTTCTTCATTAACTCTGCTGCGGTAAGTGAATGGTTGACCTCCCGTCCCATTCTTGAATACCATTCCATCGACGATCATACTATACCGTTCGCCTGCGAGGAAATCAGCAAAGAGAGCACGCTCTGCTGGAGTAAAGTTGTCAAGATCGTAATTGTTCACACGGTGAATTACAAACCCAACCTCTCGATACGTACCAAACTTTACCGCAGAAACATCGATTTCATGTACTGCGCCACTGATATTGTACTCAACAACTATCGGTGCGGTTCTAAACTCTACACTATCGTTGTCACTTTCAAATTTGATTCGCTTCAGTACGAGCCTGAACCGGGTGACTTGAATTGAATCGACTGTAAAGGGAGTCGCATATATGTCACCCAGTCGATTCAACTGCAGAACAGGTGTTAGTGAATACTTCGTTAGGAGTGAAATCTGTCCAGTTTGGGGTGCTACTATTTCCTCTTTGCATGCGAAGGTAACAATCGCTATCCATATTAAAAACAGCAGAAAAAGGACTCTAAAGATTTTCCCCATAATAACTTCTCCTCGTATATATTATGTTTGTGGGTAATTAATAGTGTTAATTAAGTCATCAAATTTCTATATCTAAATTTTTTTTCATTTTTTATAGCATGTCTTTAATCTCTTTACACTTGATAATAATTAGTTATAACACATTAGTATTAACATATAGAATTATTAAATTTTCTCTGACGGTCTAGAAATCCCGCCATCCTTTCGCACTCTCCAGAAATGCACAATCATAAAGCCACAGCCAGAAGTGGAAGGGCGATACAATGCAAGACGTAGAAACGTAAAAGCGCCGGCGGTCCAACTTGCGTACCGCCGAGCAAAATCATTAAGCCTGTCATGACCACAGCACACTCATTGCTTGCCGGTTCCGTAAATAAGCCCAATAACAATCCCACCAATCCCCTCCTGGATCACATGCCAGGCGGAATCAACTACGACGCCCGCCAATGGATAGTTCCATAATCCGTGCATTTGGACCGACCAGGGGAGCATCCAGATGATTCCTATCAACGCACCGAATCTAAAACCTTCTTTTACTGGCGAGCCGCCTTTGTATCCAATCGGATACGCAAAGGCCATCAGGAAGGCGAGAATAAGTTGCCCCAGAGCTACAAAGAGCATGTTCTGTTCTGCCCGGGCCAACGCAACGTCATTTGTCCTGTAGAAATCTCCTAAGAGGACAACGTGCCAAAGACCAGCCAACACGAAGGTTACAACAAAGGTTGCTAACCAAGCTAATAAGAGCTTCTTTGTGTTCATGATTGTTTCTCCTATAAAGTTGTGATGAAAATGCTACTATTTATTGTAGCTAATTTGTTTTGTACTACACTCTGGGAATCCTCTAAAGGAATCCTTCGGACGTCCCTTTGGGAAAAGCACATTGGGTCAGCCCGTTGTTAGGTGCAGGATTATTTCTCGCAACTGATTAATCCAAATCCAGGCGCATGTAATTTTCTTAATTGCTGATTACTGAAGCCTGCGTCATTAGCCCATGCTCTTACCTCATAAAAAGAATAAGCATTGCCATTTGCCTGATGGAATAAGTTGAGTGCCATAAATGATGTGGTCGCCTTGGACAGTTGGCTATTGCCGCCAACACCTTTTATCTGGTCAAGAATGATTAATTGGCCGCCTTTGTTCAAGGATGAAAAAATCTTTTCAAACAACGACTGATTCTGTTCGGGTGTCAAACCATGTATGATGTTGAAAAGTAACGCTGCATCATTGCCCTGCGGCAGATCCTCTTTCATAAAATCGGTTGCTTCAAATTGAACGCGACTTTGCATGGAGTGCATTTGGATACATTCGTCCGCATATTTTCTGACGGTTTCAAAGTCAAGAATGGTAGCCGACAGGTTGTTGTTCCTTTTACAAAGTTCAATACTGTACTGTCCATGCGAACCGCCAAGGTCTATCAATTTAGGAGTATTCGGTGGAAGTTTTATTTTACCTGCTACTTCCTTCAGATTTGTCCTTGAAATTTCAATCATAGCACGGCTGTATAATTCCCACTCATGTTCTCCAAAGACATCGTAATTAATCTTCGATGGTTTTCCATGAACGATGGTGTCTTCGAGGCTGATGATTGAATTGAAAAGCCAGTCGCAATAGAGAATAAAGTATCTAAAACTGTCAGGAGAGTTTTTGTCCAAGAACTTCAACCCTCTTTTTGTAAATTTCCACCCTTTAGAGTTTCTTTCGGTGTATCCCATTGCTTCAAGACAGTCTAACAAAAGCTCTACACCTTTTTCACTTACCGAGCATTGTTTGGCAATTTGAGCGGAGCTTTTTTCTTCGCTGCTCAATTGATCAGTGATTTTCAACTTGACTGCAACGCCTAAAGCTTTTGCAAGACCTACATTGCTTCCGATATCAGTAAACGGATGTGCAATAATGTCCTTATTTAGGAGCATCTTTTCGATGAAGTTGAATTTGTAAATCATGGCTATATCCTTTTTGTGTGGTATTTAATCTTGCACCTGCTAAGTAATGTTTCTTGTTATTGATTCGTTATCGGCATGTTGCTTCCTTTGGTTAGCTGCTTATTCTTTCTCCGATGGTCTGGAAATCCCGCCGTCTTTCCTCACCCGCCAGAAGTGTACAATCATAAAGATTGCTGCAAGCAGCGGAAGTGCGATGCAGTGAAAGACGTAGAAGCGAAGCAATGCCGGCGGTCCAACTTGCGTACCGCCAAGCAGAAGAAAACGAATGTCGTTATCCGGTTTCATCCCAAGCTCGGGTCCGAACGGACCCTCATGCCCGAGGAATGGCGTTGCACGTGCCATATTCGTTCCAACTGTAATTGCCCACATGGCAAGTTGATCCCACGGTAAAAGATATCCTGTGAACGAAAGGAGAAGAGTCAATACGAGCAGCACGACTCCGACAACCCAATTGAATTCTCTTGGTGGCTTATATGACCCGGTCAGAAAAACGCGCAGCATGTGAAGCCAGACAGTAATCACCATCAGGTGCGCTGCCCATCGATGCATATTGCGGAGGAACATACCGAACGGAACATCATGCTCTAAGTATTTCATGTCGGCATACGCATATTCAGCCGTTGGTCGATAGTAGAACATGAGAATTACACCCGTCACCGTCAGAACGATGAACAAGAGAAACGTAATACCGCCCATCCCCCACGTGTAACGGATTTCGGTTGCATGACGCCACACGGATGTCGGATGCAGATGAAGGAACACATTGCTCACAATCTGATGCATCCGGTTCGGCTTAGTGTCCTTGTAACCGTGCCGAAAGATAGATCGGTACAACTGCGTTCGTTTGATTTTCTCCATCGTAACCATTAGATATCTTTCTTTCAAACTTTTAGAAACGACCCTGGTTTTCCCCACTCATCTCTTTCAAACAGGAACTTCACACTCTTGTCTACGACCAACTCACCGTTTTCATTAAGCATGATTTTTATTCGTTCAAGCGGACGTGGTGCTGGTCCTTCAAAATTAATACCACTTAGGTGAAAACCGCTGCCGTGGCAAGGGCACTTGAATTTATTTTCCGTCTCTAACCATCTGGGCGTACATCCTAAGTGTGTGCACACTGCCGATAATGCATAGAATCCTTCCTCCTCACGCACGATCCAAACCTGTTTTGATTTCAAGTACTTACTGCTGACTTCACCGAGAGCATATTCATCGGGGAAACCAGCCTTAAAGACAGGTGATGCCTCGAACAGCACGCGCGGGAAGAAGAACCGGATTGTTCCGAGGAGAGCCGTGCCAAGAAAAGCGAAAACCGCGAGCCATCCGGTGAGGGAGAGAAAATCACGCCGGGTAATCCATAGACCCCGTGATTTGTCGATAGGGACTTCCTTTCGGAGAGGTGTTGTGTTCCGAGCTTGTTCTGAGAGCGTCATTTTTGTTTGTCCTGAACAAACCACTTGGGCCTGTTACTATCTTGTTCGCGCCAATACTTATTGCAGCGCAATGATTCTATACCGTCTCCGTTATTCGGCATCGCATTTTGATGATTCCCAGCGCTACGTTTTACGAAAAACTGCTTATTCAATGATGACCTTTCCACTCATCCCGAAATGGCCGATTCCGCAAAAGTGTGAACAGCGAAAGCCATACTCACCTTTTTCTTGAGCGTAAAATTCAATGACTTTGGTCTCCCCTTCTTCAATCGTTTCATCAATTCCAAAATCTCCGAGTTTAAAGCCGTGCGTACCGTTGATGCTTCTAACTTTGATCTGGACGAGCGTCCCAACTTTCAGGTGGAGTTCATCGGGTGAGAAGTGATACCGCTCGGCAGTCATCTCAATGGTTTCTTTCGGAACATTTGAACGATCAAGCTCTTTCGGAATTGCCTGGTAATTCTTTGAGGTTGAGCAGCCGCTGAGAAAGAAAAGAACACAACAAGAAGCGAGTAACGAGATGTTGATTTTCAAATGCGTTTTCTCCATTTTCTTTACTATAATTTAGAAGACGAGATTGAGATTCGTCCTGCAACTTTTGTGGAATTGTACTGTCCAAGAATCCGGAATTCGAGATTCACACTCACCATTGCAGCAAGGCTCCCTCAATAGCAAGACCAGGCCCCAAGGCTAGCATAATACCCATGGTGCCATGCTTGGGTTTCACATCATTGGAGCCCCGCAGCGTCTCCTGCAAGACAAAAAGGACGGTAGGCGACGACATGTTTCCGAAATTGTTCAGCACGTATTTGCTATGGCGGACTTGTTGATCAGTTAAGCCTATTTCTCGCTGCATGCTATCGATAACCTTTCGACCCCCCGAATGAAGGATCCAGTGTGATATCTGTTCTTTCGTAACACCATAGCTTTTCAGCATCTGATCAATCAGTTTACAGGCCAAACCTCCTGCAAGATCACGAATGTCTTTCGAGAGGATAATCCGCAGTTTCCCTTGCCGCTGCTCAAATCCTACGGAGTCGATGTATGACGGCTCGAGGTATGTCTCAAACCCAACAATCTTTGGAATGGTCTCTTGTTCACCCATTGCGACGACAACGGCTGCTGCACCATCGGCACAAATAGCATTTCCCACAACTGTTTCGAGCGAGTCATCGAGGAAGTAGCATGCGGAACAGATTTCCACTGCAATGAGCAACGCTTTCTTGTTGGGATATGCCTTTACAAAATCATAAGCTCGCTGCAATCCTGACATAGCACCCGCACAACCCATCCCGAGCAAATCCGCTCGCTGGACATTGTTTCGCATCCCCAATTCTTTTCCTAAGAGTGAAGAAAGGCCAGGGCAAAGATACCCCGTACACGACACAGCAATTATACAGTCGATATCTTCTACGTCGACCCCGCCGGCCGCTAAGCACTTTTCAATGGCTTCTTTCGCAATCGTCATTGCACCACGCCGGTAACGCTCATGCAACTCGTCGGCTGTTTCTAAACCATCGAAGGACTCTATGTCCAAGTAGAGGTGGCGATACTCAATGTCGCTATTCATAAACACTTGTTGGACACGCGGACTGCGATAAAACTCCGAGTATTTGCAAGCAAGTGCATATATCTCCTGCTGGGAGTACCGGTTTCGTGGATTTGAAGTCGCGATTGAGAGAATCGCCAGTTGACTACTCCGCTTTTCTAGCAAAACATCCATGGAGAAACCTGCAATTGTGATAATTATAATACCGAAGATGAATCATGCGTTATTCGTCCAAAAAGAAGTCAACAGTCACACTGCCTTCTTGCCGTATAGTAATCTTTGAATTCTTTGACTTAAATTTCGGATGCCATATAACAAGAGTATAGTCTCCGGGCGGTACATCCGAAATCTTATACTTACCCTGCTTATCAACCATTGCAAAATATGGATTCTGCAAAACGAGAACGAACGCCGACATTTCAGGGTGAACGTTACACAGCAATGAGACAACACCGGTTTTCTCGAACGTGACTTTCTTTGTAATACCGGCCGGGTATGTTCCAAGGTTAAATTTCTTTGTCTTGGATGGAGA
Organism: Ignavibacteria bacterium RIFOXYB12_FULL_35_14; assembly: GCA_001803045.1. Taxonomy (GTDB): domain Bacteria; phylum Bacteroidota; class Ignavibacteria; order Ignavibacteriales; family Ignavibacteriaceae; genus XYD12-FULL-36-8. Next base: position 11,349 of record MHAR01000048.1, read on the forward strand.
AAAGACGTTATGCCGTATCGAATCACTGTTGGGGAAAGCCACAGTTGATCCGACAAGAACCGGTAACACATGCGGCACAAAGGTCATCCGTATCTGATCCACAACGGGGTTCTTGTTGGGCAGAGGGAATAATCTTCCCTCGATTTTTTCAATATATATCAGCGCATATTCAACGCCTTTCCCGCCAAGAACTTTCACATTACCTTTGATATCGCCAGCGTTCACCATACGGACCGATGAGAAAATTACTATGTTGATCGTGATTGCCAGTATTGTAAGTTTTGATTTCATTAATTCAGCCCTCCTTAGAAAGCAATCATTGCGTTAATCCTGAAGACCCTAAAAGCTCTTTTTTCACTTGGGTCCTTTTCGACACCGTCAATCGTCCGCTTCTCATCCACCCGGAATCTTCCCTCGATACTGAACTTAATGTTCGCACGGTAGAGTATAGTGATGTTGGGATTAATTTCCCAGTACTTATCCCGATCGTCATCAACGAGTTTCGATTGAGCGCGATTCACCCGAAAAACACCGATCAGCCACGGATAAAAGATATAATCGACTTCGCTAAAATAGGCAGTGTGCTTGAGCTTCTTAAGGTTACCAAAGGGGTTTTCATCTTCACCCAAAATGACTCCACCCGTAAGTTCCATTCGACCATACCCTGCACGCAGATCAAATCCAAAACGATTGAAATTATTACTATATGTTGCACCACCTTCACTTGGTGTCTTCAAATAATTTCCAACATAGGTGTATGCACCAACGGTCACCGCATTATCTTCCCAATTGTCGGTTTCTTTCAGTTCAACATCGGCGCCAGAACCATCGAGTCCCATCCCACCAACTTTATATGCAACTCGTGCAAATACATCCTTTCGATCTTTGAATGGTGTAGCTTTCCCCTCACCATTCAGGACTCCAGCAGAGTATTCAAATCGACTCTCAAGTATACCATTGATTTCAATGCCCGTCTGGTTATCTCGTGGACGCCAATCACCGGATGCTTTGTAATCGATTGTGATTGGGCGATCAAGTGTAATGCGGTTTGCATTCATATAGCCACTCGTTATTCCCGGTTCTATGCGGCCAACTTTAATGTTGAGTGCGTCCTTTGGACCAACGATGTCATTGAACTGAAAGAAAAATCGCTGCATCCCAACAGCGTTTTGACCGCCTTCGAAGAAGATCCACTCCCCAAACAGTCCAACATCATTCCCGAAAGCGCCGCCGAATAGGAGTTCAAGTTCATGCGGCATATCGAATCCTATTTTTTTACCTTCGGGTTTCAAAGGATCATACGTGAGGCGATTATGCACATAAACAGAGATGGGGAGGTTTGGAGGAATAACCCCAGGCCAGATGGCATCGGGAAATGCTTCTTTCCAACCTTCGGCGCCTAAGCTTACAGGTTCTTCTTTTATGAGCTGTGCGTCCCCTTTCGGCAGAACGAAGCCATTACGCCGAAACGCTTCACCAAATGCATTGCGTTTGGGAATCGCTGTATGACAGGTCGTGCAGCTTGTTTTGTACTTGCGTGCAAATTCCGGGATACCGTAGCTCTCTTCAGTGATCAGCAAGAACATTCCTGCTGTAACTATTATGAGTACCATATTTTTCATGGAATACTCCATATAAGTTTATGAATAATGTGAGTTAGAATAGATTTACACAAAATTTTTTAAACAGTATGCCTTCACTGTTGATCAAGAATCTTATTTTTTGAATACCGTGATTTCGATAAACTAAGAACAGATTTTATAGTACGTTTCATAACTCGTAATTCAAGAGGCTTTGCCAACAATCTGTTAATACCCAGAGACTTGAGCCTCTGTTCAACTGCATCATCAATCTGATTGCTGACAATGATAATTGGAAGGTGTGGCAGTTTGTGTCGAAGATTTGTTAAAAACAGCAGCCCGGATTCAATGTGTCCATTGAGATAATTTTCTGAGATTACAAGCTCAATTCGATGACGACTTATCATCCTTAACGCATCTTCAGTATTGCAGCATACGAGTGGACGATAGCCCTCTCCAGTCAGGAAAATGCGAAATGCCGCGAGAATGTTTTTGTCGTTATCGACAACGAGTATTTTATGCCGAGTATCCATCAGCAAACAATCAGACAAGGTCTGTGCCAAGAGTTACGCTATAAGAACCTTAATAACAAATATAAAAACGGGGATTTAGAGGGAGGTTGACTTCTTTAGACTATGGTTAATGTCACTCTGAAAGTGACATGGGGAAACTCTCGGGTGACAGTTATGTTATGTGAAACTGTTCAGCGGTGAGATTGTGACGCTTGAGCATTCGATAAAGACTTTGACGACGTACCTTGGCAATCTTTGCAGCTTCGGTGATACTCCCTTTTACAGCAGTGAGGAGTTCCTCAAGGTATTTCTTTTCAAACTCTGCCAGAAAATCTGTACGTGCTTTGTGAAACCCGAGGTTTGAGAGAGGAATTTCTTCCAACCCGAGGAATAAGTTTTTCGAAAATGTCAAATCAACTGCATCGGCAGTAAGTACATTCCCTTTGCAAATAATCATTGCTCGCTCAATGATATTTTCTAACTCCCTGACGTTTCCGGGGAAATTATATTCTCGTAACTTCTCGATAACACCAGGTCCTATGGCAGTTATATTCTTTTCCAATATGGCATTGTACTTTGTGATAAAGTGATTCACTAACAGCGGCAGGTCATCTTTTCGTTCGCGCAGCGGCGGTAGGTGAATTGAAAGAACGTTGATGCGGAAGAATAAATCTTCACGGAATTGTTTCTGTTTGACGGCATCTTCTAAATTCCGGTTGGTTGCAACAATAAAACGGGCATGTACCTTTAACACATCATTACCTCCGAGTCGTTCAAATTCTCGTTCCTGTAAGAGACGCAGCAACTTCGCCTGGAGTTTTTGACTCATTTCACAGATTTCATCAAAAAAGATTATCCCATTTTTAGCTAACTCAAGCTTACCTATTTTCCGGTCCACAGCCCCTGTGAAAGCACCCTTTTCATGACCGAAGAGTTCGCTTTCAAATAAATCCTCTGGAAGCACTGTACAATTGACAACAACAAACGGCTCGGAGGCAGTTGGACCATTGTTATGTATCGCCTTGGCTACGAGTTCTTTTCCAGTTCCACTTTCACCCTGTAAAAGAACGGTTGTTCTGTTCGGTGTTGTAGTGATAGCACCAATGGTCTTGTACATTTCTTGCATCGCCGGTGTGTTACCAATGATTACATAAGGCTGCACTTGCTTTTCGAGTCGTAATTGTAACTGTTCAACTTTTTTCCTGAGCTGAAACGTTTCCAGCGCTCTCCTTACGAGTAACCGAATTTTTTCTGCGTCCAGCGGCTTTGTAATATATTCATAAGCACCAAGTTGAATAGCTTTAATGGCAGTTTCCATCGTCCCGTATCCGGTTATGATAATGACAGGGACATTAGCCCGTTCTTTCATTTGTTCCATCACATCCAAACCGCTCATATCCGGCATCGTAACGTCTAAAAAAACAATATCAGGTTTCGCTGACTCAATCTTCAGGAGACCATCCTTACCACCATTAGCTTCAACCACACTGTACCCTTCTTTTTCAAAAATCATTCTTACTGCAAAAAGAATATTGGGATCGTCATCAATGATGAGAATCTTTTCTTGTTTCATTTCACTGTCCCTCTGATAGGTAGAAGGATTGTAAACGTGCTGCCTTTGCCTTCCTGGATCTTCACAAGAATCACGCCGCCATGTTCGCTGACCACCCTTTTTGCAAGTGTTAATCCTAAACCGGTTCCATCGGTTTTTGTTGTAAAAAACGGATCGAAGATTCGAGCGAGATTCACAGGAGTGATGCCGCATCCGTTATCACTGATTTCGATAGTGATCACCTTCTCACCTTGTTTCAACTCGATGTAATTGCCAATTTTTGGAAAGAGATGGTACTCGGTGAGCGAAACACGAAGAGTTTCAGGGAGTATCAGTGGAGCTGTTTTGATTTTAACAATTCCATTGCCTTCGGTAACAGCCTGAGTAGCGTTCAGCAAAAGATTGATGATGACCTCCTTGATACTTGCAGCATCAATAGTAAGGCGTGGGAGACTGGGAGCGAGATCCTCAACCAGAGAGATTTGTTTTCTCTCAAACTGATGGCGTGAGAATATGACACTTTCCATCACAATTTGATTAACATCCTGCATACTGAATTGCATTTCTTGAGGTCGTGCGAAATTCAGCAGCTCGTTGACGATTCCTTCCAATCGATACAGAGAACTCATTGCTACTCTGATAGATTCTTTTTCCTTGCGGTTTTTCAGCTTGTTCGACTCGGTAAAATACTGGAGAATGAGTTTAATAGAAGTCAGTGAGTTCCGCACCTCGTGCGCAATGACCGCAGCCAGTTCGCCGACAGCGGTTGCTTTTTCAGCCCGCACCATCTGATCCTGTAATCGCTTACGCTCTGTAATATCGGTGATAATTTCAAGAATGGCATCGATCTGTCCATTATGCTTTATTGGAACCGCAGTATACTCAAAACAGATATTACTTTTATCCAGCTCGAGCAGGTGATTTTCAATATGTCCAGATGTGAGTGCTCTTCGTGACGGACACTGCTGAAGGGACGTGCCGTAATCTGTGCAAAGATTGCATATCTTACCGTTGACATTTGTAGGGGAGTTCCGCGTTATTTTCCAATACGCAGCGCTAACTGATTGAATGCAAAGATTCCTATCCAGTAAAATCAATGCGCTGGGGACACTGTCGAGAATGACCTGCAACTTGTTTTTTTCTTCTTCCAGTTCACGTGTCCTTTCCTTCACCATTTCCTCTAATTTCGTCCGGATTGAAAGCTCAAGTTGTTCTTTGAGCTTCCGCTCCTTCGTGAGAAATTTGTCCCCGCGCCTGGTGATAAACGATACAATCCCAATATGTGCTATGATAATCAGTAACGAAAAAAGTATGACGAGGTCACGGAGTGAAGAAATCTGGCTATAGATCATCGTCACATCCTGGTAAATTTCGAATGAACCTACAATTTCTCCTTCGTACTTCAAATCAGAATCCATTTTGCGTAGAGGAATGTATGTCTCAAGGAAATCAACGGGGTGTGTATCATACACAATGTCGGGCTCTTCATGAGCAAGTTCCAGGCTCGATACCAGCTCACCTTGTAATGCCCTTAGGAGTTTCAGATTCTTTGGTGTCGATTCACCAATGATTTCAGGATTCGTGCTGTAAATGAGTACAGTCTTCCGATTGAAAATATTTATCTTTATTACTTCAAGATGTTCAAGAAATCTTCCGGCGATCTCGTCAAGGACTTTGAACTGAGTTGAATCCTTCGGGTTATATGTCTCGGGAGTCTTTTGATATGGAAGAAAAAAATGTTGATAGAGTTCGTGATTGAGATTTTTTGCTATTGCAACAGAATAACGTTCTGCCGATCCGATAAGGTATTTTTTTCCCGTATAGTAAAATAGCATACCACCAACTGTAACAAGCGCAATAACCACAAGGATATATTTGACGGCAATGTACCTGAAGAGACTAAAATTACCATCCGCTGGTGAGATATTCATATTCTTAGTTACCACGTTGAGATTCTCTCATTGTACATACGAGGTCAAGTTATCGAATTCAATTAAAATTTGCAAAGCGAAAAATATACAATACCCGAGACATCTGAAAAATAGAGTTTTTTGTATCGCGATGACCTTTACCGAGTTTTTTAGCGTTCAACCAGGTGAGTTAGTAGCATCGTAGCGATACAAAATTTGTTCTTCTGATGGGCAATCCATCTTCTGAACTTTGTAGGTGGTCTTTACCATTAACTTACCCAACTGACTTTTAACTCATTTCCTCTCTTTGCTTTGGCGGACATTTTATATCTCCATAAGAGCAAAAAACACAACAAGTATCTGGTTCCGCTTTCAAAAGCTCTCCACACGCAGTGCATTGATAAAAGTGAACACAAGCGTTCTCCGGCATAATTTCTTCCCTCAAAAAGTGGTATATCTGCAAAAGCAGTAAACGGTTTTACGATATGAACTACTGATTCTTTTCCTTCGGAAGTTACTTTAAATATTTTTACGGTACCTTTCAGTAAGATAAAAAAACCTTGATAATAATCACCTTCAGAAAAAATAAATTCATGCTTAGCAAATTTTTTTATTGTACTTATTGTAGAAATTTCTCTCAACTGCTCAATGCTTAGTTCTGAAAAGAGCGGAATTTCTCGAAGTGTCTTATGAGATTCTAATTCTGTAATCTTCATTATAAATCTAGGTTTCCAAGAATTTTATAAAATAATAGCTTATTCTATCGAAGGACGATTTTCCGGCTGAACATGTTTGTCAGCCATACGTTCCCGCAATCTTTCATCGTAAAGCTTACCTATTTCAGCACCAATTATGAATACGATTGACGCATAGAAAATCCAGAAAGCTACAACAACCACTAAAGCATACGCACCATAAATTTTTCCGAAAGCAGCAAAGTTGTAAATGTAAAATCCAAAAAGCTGCTTTGCCGTTTCCCAAAGAACTGCAGCCCAAAATGCTCCGACAAATGCAGCTTTCTTACCAATTTTTTTCTTAGGAACTACTAAGTAAAGAATTGAGAAAAGAACGAAGATTAATAGAAGTGAAATGATTGACAAGATTATATCTTCAACAATACCGGATTGTAGAAATTGGATGCTGTAAATTTTATTTGCTGCTTGACGAAGAACATTGAACACAGGCATTAATATTGTCGTTACAAAAAATATGAGAATGGCAAGCATTACAAGAGCAAAATCTTTTAGCTTGGCAAGAAGAACCGGTTCCTCGGTTTCAAGCTGAAAAATGGTGTTAAGAATTGTCCTCATACTACTGAATAATCCGCTTGCTGCAAACAGTAAACCGAAAGCACCGATAATTCCCGCAATGGTTTTGTATTGTATCACCTCGCTTATTCGGGCAAAAATAATTTTCTTAACGAACTCAGCATACTGGTAATAAGGAATTACTGTTTCAATCAGCAAGTTAATTTGATATTGCATGTAAGTGGAATCAAGGACTGATCCAAGCACCGAGAAAATGATGAGCACGAAAGGAACTATACAAATGAATATTGAGAATGCTAATCCACCTCCAAATAAAAAGATATGATGGTCATCTATTCGTTGATAAAGACCGCCAAAATAATGGGAAGAAAAATCTTTTACCTTACGAAAAGACGGCGTAAGGTGAAGCAGAAAACGTAATTTCCGGAACTGCTCATATGCAAGAGATCCTCTTACCCAGCTTATAAAATCATGTATGAACTTAAAATTAAGCATTCATGATTCTTGGGATTGTGTCGTAATAAATTTCAGAAAGCTCTTTCAAATCCAGATTTATTTTATTGTTAATAATAAATTTCTCATTAGTAGTTTTTCCTAATAATGCGTGGTGCTGCTTCTTTTTGTTTAGGATAGATTCAAACTCTTTTTGATTTGTTTCGTTTACGGAGATAATAATTCTTGATTGACTTTCAGAGAATAAAGAAAAATCTTCACGCGTTCTAATAGGAATATTAACTTCAGCACCGATAAAATTTTCCTCATTCATAATACAGCATTCTGCTAATGCACAAATGATTCCACCTTCAGAAACATCATGCGCTGATTCAATTAATTTATTTTTGATAAGAGCTAAAATTGTTTCATGAAGATTCAATTCCACCTGAAGATCTAAATGCGGGCAATCTCCTGCCACTTTATTATGAATCACTTTTAAATACTCGCTGCCTCCTAACTCTTCATAATCTTCTCCTAATACATAAATCAAATCATTGTGAGATTTGAAAAATGATGTGGTAACATTTGCCAATTTCTCTACAAGCCCTACCATTCCAATTGTCGGTGTTGGGTAAACAGCCGCATTCGGAGATTCATTATAAAAACTAACATTGCCTCCTGTTACAGGAGTATTAAAAAATCTGCAAGCTTCTCCCATTCCCTCAATAGCTTGACTGAATTGCCAATAATTTTCCGGCTTGTAAGGATTTCCAAAATTCAAGCAATTAGTTATAGCCAACGGAATACCTCCAGAACACACTATGTTCCGTGCTGATTCGGCAACTGCTATTTTTGTTCCTTCTTTAGGATTCAAATAAACATATCTGGAATTGCAATCCGTTTTCATTGCGAGCGCTTTACCAGTATCCTTTATATGAATAACTGCAGCATCACAGCCGGGACCAACAATTGTGTTTGTTCGAACAGTTGAATCATACTGCTCAAATACCCACTTTTTAGAAACGATGTTTGGTGAAGAAAATATTTTTTTAAATGTCTCAGCAAGATTTTTTGGTTGAGGTATTTTTTTAAAATCGAATTTTCTAATTTCCTTTATATAAGTGGGTTCTTTAGTTTCTCTTACATAAACCGGTGCTCCCCCGCCAAGCACAAGTTCGAAAGAAGGAATAACAGCTTTCACCGCACCTTGATAACTAATATGTAGCAAGCCATCGTTAGTAACTTCACCAATTATTTCGCAATGAAGATCCCACTTCTCAAACACTTCCTTGACTTTATCTTCAAATCCCTTTTTAACAACACACAACATTCTTTCCTGACTTTCGGAGAGCATAATTTCGTAAGCTGTCATCCCCTTTTCACGTAGAGGGACCTTATCTAAATTTATATTCATACCAGATTTTCCCCTTGCACTCATTTCACTTGTTGAACAGGAAATTCCGGCCGCGCCCATATCTTGAATCCCAACTAACCAGCCATTTTTTATAATTTCTAATGATGCTTCCAATAAAAGTTTCTCAGTGAGCGGATCGCCGACTTGAACCGAAGGACGTTTCGCTTCCGACTTTTCAGAAATTTCTTCTGAGGCAAAAGTTGCCCCGTGAATTCCATCTCTTCCAGTTGATGAACCGACAATCATAACCGGATTTCCTTCACCTTTTGCAATTGCCGAGGCAACATGTTCAGTATTAACTAATCCGACTGACATTGCGTTTACAAGCGGATTATCCTGGTACGATTCATCAAAATAAACTTCACCTGCAACGGTTGGTATGCCGAGGCAATTTCCATAATCACCAATCCCGCGAACTACTCCATCAAACAAATAACGTGTTCTTGCATCATCAAGCGAACCAAATCTAAGCGAATCGAGGCAAGCAATTGGACGTGCACCCATTGTAAAAATATCACGCATAATTCCCCCAACCCCTGTTGCTGCTCCTTGGTAGGGTTCAACCGCTGATGGATGATTATGACTTTCAATCTTAAAAGCCACTGCCAAACCGTCACCGATATCAACCAACCCTGCATTTTCTTCACCCGCTTCAACCAACAACCTTCCACCCGAGCGAGGCAAAGTTTTTAAAAGCTTAATTGAATTTTTATAGCTGCAATGCTCGCTCCACATTACACTAAAAATACCGAGCTCTGTGAAAGAAGGAATTCTTCCAAGAATTTTTATTATTCGTTCGAATTCTTCATCAGTTAAACCATGCTCTAATGCTAATTCGTGAGTAACTTCAAGTTCCTGCATTAAAAAATCCGATAGCTAAATTATGAAATGAGTTTGTTTTGATGGGCAAATATAATACTTATCTAATGGCTATTGAATAGATGAAGTTTATGGTTGGATTATCATAAATGGATCGATGATACCTTCATTCAAACAGAATCGAAAATGAACATGAGATCAACAAAATTATTGAGATTATTGATTACTCCTAATTGCGTTTGTTTTTATAGTGTAATTGGTAGAAAAGAAGGACTCAGAAATCATTTATTTCCTGAGAAATTTAATTGACCAAATGTTCACTTAGTTCTTCATGTATATGTTTTTTTTCGAAAGCAGGCAGCGTATAGTTGAGAGAAACTATTACTTTGATTGTCCCACTTACTAATTCCAATTCCTGTTCCACATAATTTAAGAACTCATTCCAAAGTTTTGCCTCGTAGTAATTATCGATATTGGGAATAAAAATAAACGGAGTCGACCCGCTTTCAACTATACTTTTTGCATTATGAAATAGATACAATCCGAAGTCGAAGAATGCTGCGCCTAGCGGAGCTCTATCAATATAAAAATTTAGCTCATCAGCATATAAATCACGTCCGCAAACAACTATAGATATCTGCCTTACGGCAGTATCAACTGTTTGTTCACCTTCTGTTAGAGTATTATTATGGTTTGTGTCAATAATCTCCTTTAAATTAATCTGAGTTTCAACGAGACTAGACCATGAAGGTGTATTCGAAGTTCTGAAATCAATAACAATTAGCTTATCATCTGTAATAAGAGATTGATTAAGTAAATCATTTTCATCAACTCCTAATATTTTAAGCTCCCTATCCTTAAAGCCATTCATGTTAGATAAAAACGTAATCTCATTTGCGGTATGATTATGTTTTTCATTTCTGATCGACAATAACTCTAATCTTCTGTTATTAAAATTCAAATGAAGATCAGCAATAAATTTTAATGCTTTGCAAGACAGAACTTGCTTGTAACTAAATGGAACTTTCATTTTTATGTCAACTACGCTGTAAATATTTTTTGTTGATGTACTAATCATTATTCCCTCGGTCAAAACTTTTTTATGTAATTAATTAAAAGAAGATTTGCCTAAAAGTATGCCACCAGCTCAACTTAATTATAGGAAAATTAACGGGTTCGTTGGGGAGAATTTATCTTAGTTTGAGATGAGAATAATCTCACTGCTTCAAAATACTACAAAGAATAAATGAACCAATCTTTTAAATGTTCAAGTACTCATTCCAAATTTGGTAGAGTTTGGCAGTAGCATTAACATCCTCTGCACAATATACGGCAATGTCCTTTATTCTTCCGGCTTCGTAAAGATTTTTAACTTCCATACCGGAAATTCCTTTGGATTTTGGCGATTCAACTCCAAATGCATTGCAATAAAAATCTAGATTGAACTTTCTAGTTGTAGCATAAAAAGTAAATTGTTCCAATAAATCGATGTGATAGCTTGAATCAAATCTTTTTCCCATGAGATTTTTAGTTGGCCGAATTTTCAACATCGCCGATCGCATCATCATGAAAGGAATATCAAAATTTCTTCCATTGAATGTTATAACCTGGTCGGTGAAATCAACTATTCTCCAGAAGGATTGGATCATATCCTTTTCGATTAATCCTTTGTAAGAAATATTTTTTTCTTCATTTACCCATTCTTCGGTTTCGCTGCTTTCATAATAAACGAAAGTTTTTTCTTTTTCCACATGATATATTCCTATTGCAATAGTTTTTGCAGTTAGCGGGTATAAGCTTAAATATCTGATGGCATCATCCCGCTTTTGAGATTTTTTATCTTCCTCAGTTTCTTTTTCAGAATAGCGAAGTAAATATTCTTGCTGACTCTCTCTTAATGATTCGACCGGGTAAGCACACGTTTCAATATCGAAAATAATTCTTCGCATAAATCACCTGCTTTGTTTTAAGTTATTTAAATATAAATAAATATTGTAATTGAATGATACTGGAAGAGAAAGAATTTTACAATTCCAGTCAACTTTTATGAAAGATAGATATGACTTAGAAATACTTATACAGATTTAAGAATTTCGACTTTCGATTCATAACTTAAAATTTTTTGATAAAATTCTTCAGGTAGAGCAATAGATTTTTTTAAAATCGGATTAACGTGGACAAGAACGCCAGTACCTTCGGCAATGATAATTCCCGAGTCTAAATTCTCGATGATATGTTCGAACCCAAAGCTTGAATTTTTTATGTAAGAAATTCTTGTGAACACTCGTAGTCTATCTTCGAATAACGCGGCTTTGAGATAATTAATTTCATTTCTTACCATATAAAATGTAGTGCCGTTAAGGCCGATTCCTTTTGTAGGAAGAATGCCAAGAGCTTTCGCATATTGAATTCTTGCTTGCTCAAAATAATTGAAATAAACTGCATTGTTTACAATGTGCAGCATATCAACTTTGTCAAATGTTACAACAACATCATAAAAATGTTTAAAGTCTGGTTTATTTTTTGTGGGTCTCATTTAATAATCTCGATAATATTCTGAATTAACTTCCCTTCACATTACGGACAATCTTTTCTATTTCATCCCACTTCTCATTTGGAATTGTTTGCAGAATATTGAACTGACCGGCACCATTTAACCACTCACCACCATCAATTGTAACAACTTCACCATTTACAAATGAAGAATAATCTGAAATCAAGTAAGCTGCTAAATTTGCAAGCTCTTGATGTTCACCAACGCGTTGAAGTGGAATTTTCTTTTTTAGATCAAATTTGTTTTGAAGATCGCCAGGCAATAATCTTTCCCAAGCGCCTTTGGTTGGAAAAAGTCCCGGTGCAATTGCATTAAAACGAATTCCATATTTTGCCCATTCAACAGAAAGTGAGCGTGTGATTGCAAGCACTCCGGCTTTAGCAGCAGCAGATGGAACTACAAATGCAGATCCGGTCCACGCATACGTTGTCACAATGTTTAGCACAGTTGCTTTTTGTTTGTTCTCAATCCAATATTTTCCAAAGGCAAGTGTGCAGTTATAAGTTCCTTTCAATACAATATTGATGATTGTATCAAAAGCTTTGTTGGAAAGTCGTTCAGTTGGACTTATAAAATTTCCGGCTGCGTTATTCACTAAGACATCAACTTTCCCGAATTTTTCGATTGATGCTTTTAGTAAACCTTCTACTTGTTTAAAATCGGAAACATCACAAGCGAATGGAAAGACTTCATTCTTTGTTACATTAAAAATTTCTTCGGTTGTTTTTTGCAGCACCTTTAATTTACGACTTGTTATAATAAGCTTTGCTCCAAGCTCTAAAAAATATTTTCCCATGGCTTTACCAAGTCCCGTCCCGCCGCCGGTGATTAAAATTACTTTCCCTTCAAGGGAGCCTTCTTTGAGCATTGGTGAGTTGTAGTTTTGCTGTATCATAATTTATTTATATGCCTTTATCTTTTTTATTGAGGGTGACTAAAAAGTAATTATTCAATTAAAAAATCTGGAAAATCATTTAAAATCAGCGTCATTAGTGCATGCCACTATCTGGTTCTATTTGCTGATAAATTTTACTTTTTGGTCACCCTCGGTTTCCTTTTTTTATTTCATAACTACAAAATTGAATATTTAGGATTTTCCGTGTAACATACTATATTTTTTATTTAAACCTCGCAGAGGTTGTATTGTTGCAGGCAACTGCGAGAAATATCCTATTTAATCCTCGTAAAGGATTTACAATTTCTAAAACAATTTAGAAACAATAACCATTCGCTTCAATCATTCTATTGGCAATGTTTCTTCTTAGCTTGGTTGTATTCACCAGATCAAACTTTGTGAATCGTTTCAAACTAAGTGTTAACATCTTCAGCTCATCACCGTCAGCAAAAGAAGAAATAGTATGCTTACCGTAAACATTAATTCTTTCAAGTGAGTCGCTAACATAAGCTTGAGTCATATCAATATATGGCTGAAGCCCAGCTTCATTTTTCATCGCTGCTAATTTCTGTGTTCTGAGAATTGCTGACTCTGAAGTGTAAACTTCAATCAACATATCAGTTAAGTTCATAATTATTTCTTGTTCATCGGCTAACTTCTGCATAAACTTTTGAACAGCCATACCGGCAGTCATCAATATTGCTTTCTTTGCATTTCTGATTGCTTGCAACTCTTTTGCAAGAACTCCAGTTGGTTCCTCTCCAAATTCCGGAACGCTCATCAACTCTTTTTGAATTGCCATTGCCGGACCCAACAAATTTAATCTGCCTTTCATCGATCTTTTAACAAGCATATCGACCGTAAGCAAACGATTGATTTCATTAGTGCCTTCAAAAATTCTGTTTATTCTCGAATCACGGTAACCGCGGGCAGCGGGATATTCTTCCGAGTATCCATAACCGCCATAAATTTGTACAGTTTCATCAACCACGTAATCTAAAACTTCGGATCCAAACACTTTTAGCATTGCTGCTTCTATTGCGTATTCTTCAGCAGCACCAATCATGGCTTCGCTGTAGCTTTTGCCAGCATCGAGCTGCTCGTGTTCTTTATCATTTATTAAACCGCTAGTTCTCATCGTTGCGGATTCAGAAACAAAAATTCTGATTGCTTGCTCTGCTAATTTGTATTTGATAGCTCCAAAGCTTGCAATTGTTTTACCAAATTGTTTTCGTTCATTTGCATATTGTACTGAGGTTGCACAAAACTTTTTCGCTCCGCCGGTTGTCATTGCACATAATTTGAAACGACCTACATTCAGCACATTGAAAGCAATGTAATGGCCTTTGCCGATTTCCCCAAGAATATTTTCTTTAGGTACTTTCACGTTATCCAAAAACAAAGCTCTTGTTGATGAACCCTTAATTCCCAACTTGTTTTCTTCTTCGCCGCGTGTAAATCCCAGCGAGTTTGTATCAATAATAAAACAAGTAAATTTATCGCCGTCAACTTGAGCGAAAGTAATAAGTATATCTGCAAAACCACCATTTGTAATCCACATTTTTTGTCCATTAAGAATGTAATACTTTTCATCATCAGAAAGTTTAGCAGTTGTTTTTGCAGAAAGTGCATCTGAGCCGGAGGTCGGTTCAGTTAAACAATAAGCTGATTTCATTTCACCAGAAGCAAGCTTCGGAAGATATTTTGCTTTCTGTTCGGCATTTCCATAATAAAGAATTGGGAGAGTTCCGATTCCGGTATGCGCTGCAAATGAAACTCCGAACGAATAACTTGTTCCTAATTCCATTGCAAGAAAAGTGTTGGTGTTAAAATCTCCGCCAAGTCCTCCGAATTCTTCCGGAACAGAAGTACCAAGTAACCCGAGTTCACCGGCTTTTTCCAAAAGAGAAACTGTTAAACCCGGCTCTTGTTTATCAATTGCATCAAGCTTTGGCAGGATTTCATTTTTTACAAAATCTCCGGCTGTTTCAACCATCATTTTTTGTTCTTCATTTATTTCTTCCGGAATGAAGACGCTTTGCGGGTCGCTATCTTTAATCAAAAATTCTCCGCCGAGTAAAACTTTTGTTGTTGTTTCCTCTGACATAATATTATCCTCGTTTGTTTAATAAATTAATTTTTATTGATCCTATGTGAAGATCCAGTTTTTCTTTTTGTGTCACTATAATGGAGCACCTACAATGATCTCTTGTAGGAATCGCTCTACCATTTCGATCCATCCTCGTAGAGGATTCATAATTTCTTGTATTGCTTATCGCTTTTGTTGATCCTCTACTAGGATCGATCTTATCCTTTCATTATTGAGCTACTACAACAATTGAACATCTGCCATGTTAATATTTAGTTCAATATAGTTCAACATTTTGTTTTTTACCTCGTAGAGGTTTAATTATTGTATAATATTATAAACACAAACCAATTTAATCATCGTAGAGGATTTATAAATTCTATTTAATTCAACAATTCAAAAATTCCAGCTACACCTTGGCCTCCGCCAATGCACGCTGTAACCATTCCATATATTTTACTTCTTCTTCTTAGCTCTTGAAGGATTTGTACCGTAAGTTTCGCACCGGTGCATCCAAGCGGATGACCGAGGGCAATAGCACCACCATTAACATTCAAAACTTCTTCATCCAACCCAAGCTGTTTAATTACTGCTAATGATTGAACAGCAAATGCTTCGTTCAATTCGATCAAATCAATGTCATTCAACGTCAAGTCGGCTTTCTTCAATGCTTTTGGAACTGCAGCGACCGGTCCGATTCCCATTATTCTTGGATCCACGCCGGCGACCGCATATGTAACTAATCTTGCTATCGGTTTTAAGCTTAGCTCTTTCATCATTTCTCCGGACATTACAAGAACGAATGCAGCACCATCGGAAGTTTGCGATGAGTTGCCAGCAGTAACAGTTCCTTTTTCCGCGAACACCGGTTTAAGCTTTGCTAATGCTTCAGGTGTTGTATCTGCTCGTGGTCCTTCATCTGTGTTAACTACAAATTTTTTAGATTTCTTTTTGTTCCCTTCAACATAAACGTGCTCAACTTCTATAGGAACAATTTGGTCTTTGAAGTAACCATTGTTGATTGCATTCACTGCTTTTTGATGTGACTTGAATGAAAATAAATCTTGCTCCTCGCGTGTGATCTTAAAATCCTTTGCAAGCTCTTCCGCAGTTAATCCCATTCCCAAATAATAATTAGGATTATTTTTTGCGATCATAAAATTGGGTGCAAGTTTCCAACCGGTCATTGGAACGAGCGACATGGACTCAACTCCGCCGGCAATAATACAATCCATCATACCGGATTGAATGCGTGCAAATGCCGTTGCAATTGTATCAATTCCGGAACCGCAAAATCTGTTTACGGTTGAACCGGGAGTTTCGATTGGAAGAGATAAAAGCGAAATCATTCTTCCAACTTGTAATCCTTGTTCCGCCTCCGGGAAAGCATTTCCAACAATTACATCATCAATACGATGAGGATCAAGCTGCGGAACAGATTTTAATAAATGTTTTATAACTTCTGCGCCAAGATCATCCGGACGATAAAAACGGAATCCACCTTTTTTTGCTTTACCGACTGCGGAACGAAATCCGGCTACTATAAATGCTTCTCTCATAATCATTCTTCATATTGAATTATAAAATTCATTGTTAATTAATTTCGCAATGGCTTACCGGTTGTTAAAATGCTTTGGATTCTTTCCAAAGTTTTCTTTTCTCCGATTAAGCTTAAAAATGCTTCGCGCTCCAAATCCAACAGATACTGTTCTGTAACCAAATTTCCTTCAGAAAGATCTCCACCGCACATTATGTAACCAAGCTTTTCTACAATTTTTTTATCGTGATCCGTTATGTAATTTCCTAATCGGAATGAATGAATACCAAGTAACAAAGTCGCAAGAACAGCACGACCAAGCACCTTAATATCTGCTCTTTGAATTGGTTTTGTATAACCTCTATCTGCCATAAGAGCCGCATATTTTTTTGCATCGGCAATAACACGATTTGGATTGACTGAATAAGTATCGAGTCCTCTTCTAAAAATTCCCATATCAAAAGCTTCTTCGGCTGAGTTTGCTACCTTTGCAGTTGCGATGTTCATAAATCTTTTTTGAAGTTCAGGAAGTTCAAGTCCGCCTTCAATGTAAGCATCAGAAGCACGAAGCGTCATTTCTTTTGTGCCGCCTCCGGCTGGAATAATACCAACACCAACTTCAACCAAACCGATGTAAGTTTCTGCAGAAGCATTAATTTTATCTGCGTGCAAACAAACCTCGCAGCCGCCGCCAAGCACTAACGAATGCGGTGCAACTACAACCGGAATGTTTGAATAGCGAACGCGCATTGTAGTATTTTGAAATTGTCTGACTACCATATCTAATTCATCGTACTCTTGTTCTGTGGCAAGCATAAACATCATTGCTAAATTTGCGCCGGCTGAAAAATGCTGCCCGTTATTTCCAATTACTAATCCTTTAAAATCTTTTTCAGCAATTTCAATTGATTTATTTATTGCTTCCAAAATTTCCGAACCGATTGAATTCATTTTTGTTTGAAATTCAAGATTAACAATTCCATTGCCGATATCATGCAAAGTTGCACCGGAATTTTTCCACACCGGTTCATCTGCTCGATAGTTATCAAGAATAATAAAATCACCTTTGCCAGGAATTTCCTTGTAGGAATTAGAAGTTATATCGTAAAATTTCTTCTTTCCATTTTCGGATTTATAGAAAGAAGTGAGCCCGCTTTTCAGCATTTTCAAAACCCAATCGGCAGGCTTCATACTGGTGTAAATCATTTGCTCAACTATTTTTTCAACACCGAGTGCATCCCAGGTTTCGAACGGACCTAATTCCCAGCCAAATCCTGCTCGCATTGCATCATCAAGTTTATATAGTTCATCACTAATTTCCGGAATTCGCTTCGATGCATACTGGAAGATGTAAAAATTAAGTGAGCGTAAAAACTCTCCGGCTTTATCCTTTCCGCTGTGTAAAACTTTTAATCTGTCTTTAAGATTATCAATTGGTTTTGCAGCGGTAACAGAAGCCATATTGGATTTCGAACTTGGCTTGTATTCAAATGTTTCTGTGTCAAGTTCAAGAATTACTTTTTCACCCTTGTCATCTTTTGATTTTTTGTAAAAACCCTGCCCAGTTTTATCACCGAACCAATTGTTCTCAACAAGTTTATCCACATAATCCGGAATTGCAAAAAGATTGCGTGCTTCATCATTTGGGCAATCGTTGTAAACATTATTTGCAACTTTCACCAGTGTATCAACTCCAACCACATCGGCAGTTCTGAACGTCGCTGATTTCGGCTTGCCGGTTAATGGTCCGGTTAAAGTGTCAATTTCTTTAATACTCAACCCCAATTCTTTTTTCAGCTTGAAGACAGCCATAATGCTAAAAACACCAATTCGGTTTGCGATAAATGCCGGTGTATCTTTGCACAGCACTGTTGTTTTGCCGAGATACAAATCGCCGTACCACATCAAAAAATCAATAACATCCGGATTTGTTTTGGGTGTTGGAATAATTTCTAACAATTGTAAATAACGAGGAGGATTAAAAAAGTGTGCGCCACAAAAATGTTTTCGAAAATCTTCACTTCGTCCTTCATTCATTAGGTGAACTGGAATTCCCGAAGTGTTTGTAGTAATCAATGAACCAGGTTTGCGATATTTTTCAACGTTTTTAAAAACTTTCTTTTTAATCTCTAAATTTTCAACAACGGCTTCGATAATCCAATCAGCGTTCGAAAGCCAGCTCATATTGTCTTCAAAATTTCCTGTCGTAATTCTTGAAACAAAATCAGTTCGATAAATTGGGGATGGTTTTGCTTTTAGAACATTTTGCAAATTGTCGTTTGCAATTCTGTTCCGTACAGCAGGATCTTGCAAAGTAAGACCTTTTTTCTTTTCGGAATCGTTCATTTCCGTTGGTACTATATCTAGCAAATAGACTTTGCAACCAATGTTTGCAAAATGAGCGGCGATGCGCGAGCCCATTACGCCAGAACCAAGTACCACGACTTCGTTGATTTTTCTTTTCATAAGTTTATTTTATTGTATTTAGTGGTTCTGAATAAATTTTTTCAATCAAGTGTGAATTATTTTTCATTATTATTTTTCTTTTAAGCTTTAATGTAGGCGTCAACTCTCCAGATTCAATTGTCCAATCCTTATCAACCAATTCAAATTTTTTTATTTGTTCAATATGGTTGAATCGTTTGTTGTAATGCTGAACCTCTTTCCAAATTCTTTCCTTAATTGCTTCACTGCGGCTTATACCTTTTTCAAGGTAGTTCTGTACACTTTTCTTTTCACACCATTTCTGTATGAAATCAAATTCGGGAACGATGAGCGCTGCACAGAATTTCTGATTCTCACCAATAACCATCATATTTCTAATAAAGAGCGATTCTTTCATTTTATTTTCGATAGGAAGCGGTGTAATAAATTTACCGCCTGATGTTTTAAAGATTTCTTTTAATCTGTCAGTAATCTTCAAGTACTTATCATTAACCATAACTCCAATATCGCCGGTATGGAACCAGCCGTCTTCATCAATAGCAGATTTGGTTGCTTCCGGTTTGTTGTAGTAGCCAAGCATTATATTTGGACCTTTGGCTAATATCTCGCCGTTTTCCGGATCAAGTTTAATTAGTACTCCGGGAATTGGACAGCCGACAGTTCCTACATAAAAATCTTCAAAGCGATTACAAGTTATTACGGGACTTGTCTCAGTTAGTCCATAACCTTCAACAACATTAACTCCGGCAGCAGTGAATATTCTCCCAAGACGCGGCTGCAATGCTGCGGCGCCGCTGATAATTCCTTTAACTTCACCGCCGAGTGCGTCAACCCATTTTGAAAAAACAATTTTACGCGCAGCCCAAAGTCGCAAATCATAAAACCAATTAGTTTTGCCTTGTGGATGATAATGATTTGCAAGATTAACAGCCCAACCAAAAATTGCTTGTTTTGGTTGTTTAAGTTCTCTTCCCTTTTCCATAATCCTATCATAAATTTTTTCAAGCAAACGAGGAACGGTTGTAAAGTAATTTGGTTTTACCTCTATAAGATTTTCGCCAACCTTTTCAATACTTTCAGTATAATAAATTGCAGCCCCAATTCTCATATAATAATAAACTGCTGTTCTTTCAAAGATGTGACAGATTGGGAGAAAACTCATAACGCGATGAGAATTATTTATCGGCATTATTTGACTGATTGATTCTACATTACTTAGGATATTGTTGTGGGATAGCATAACCCCTTTAGGTGTGCCGGTGGTTCCGGAAGTGTAAATGATTGTTGCTAAATCATTTGACTTAACACTTTCCTTAATTTGATTAAGGCGATCTCTGAGCGATTCATCGGCAAGATCTAAAATTTCTTTCCAATGTTTATTGCCATCAAGTTTATCTAATGTGTAAATGTCTATCAGCGATTTTGTTTTATGTTTTATTGAATAGATTTTTCGGTACAAGTCAAGATTGGCAACAAAAGCATACTTAACTTCTGCATCGTTAAAAATATATTCATACTCATCAACGCTGATATTTGGATAAATAGGTACATCAACGCAACCAGTTTGCAAAATTCCAAGATCAACAAAATTCCATTCAGTTCTGTTTGGAGAAATAATGGCAAGTTTATATCCGGGATTAACGCCTAGTTTTAAAAGACCAAGACTAAATTTATTTATAATTGATTGAACTTCTTCAGTGCTGTAACTTATCCATTGACCATCTTTTTTATCAGAAAGACAATCTTTTATCGGATATGTGTTTAATTGGGAGGGAATCAAATCGAATAGTCTTTTGGGTTCAGTCATAGCTACCTCCACTTTACTTTGTTGGCGAATGGCAATTATGTTTATTTTTGATTTTAAAATAAATCAATGAACAATATAAAGCAAGCGAATTTTCGCTATTGATGAAAATTTGCTAACAAATGTCAAAATATTTCTTATATTTCGAATAAAAAAAGTAAGATTTTGGAAAAAAAGAAAAATTACATAAAATTGATTTTGGGGCTTAAACTCAAGCAGCTTCGGCAAGAAAAACAACTTTCATTAAACGAATTGGCAGCAAAAAGCTCACTTTCAGTTTCTTATCTAAATGAAATTGAAAAAGGCAAAAAATATCCTAAAGCAGAAAAGATCGCACAGCTAGCTCATGCTTTAGGAGCAAGTTATGATGAGCTGGTCTCATTAAAACTTACCAAAAATCTTACCCCGATAGCAGAGCTGATTGATTCAAACATTCTCGAAATGCTTCCTCTCGATCATTATGGAATTGATCTTAACAAATTTATTTCGTTAATGTCCGATGCTTCTTATCAATTGAGTGCGCTCGTTGCAACGGTAATTGATATGGCGCGAAATACGGAGATGAGCCAGAATAATTTTAGTAGAACTGCCCTTAGGATTTATAAAGAAATACACGATAATTATTTTGAGGACATTGAAGAGTCTGTAGATAAGTTTATTGAAGAATATAGTATTTCTGTTTCATCACCATTAAGTCACAACACACTTTTTGAAATTCTTGAGAAGAAGCACAACTATTTATTAGATGAAACAAGTTTAGATAATTTTATCGAACTGCAACAATTGCGTGGAATTCTTAAACCGGGTAGACAACCAATATTATTTTTAAATTCCAGGCTTTCATCATCTCAAAAATTATTTATTATCGGTAAAGAGCTGGCTTATAATTATCTCAACATTTCGAAAAGAAGTTATATCCATTCCAGCTTGAAGCTCAATACATTTGATCATCTTTTAAACAATTACATTGCTGCATATTTCTCAGCAGCATTAATTTTGAATAAAAATAGTTTCACAACAGATTTAAATACTTTTTTTTCAAAAGAGAAATGGGAAGAAAATTTTTTGATTCGTTTAATTATTAATTATGATGCAACTCCCGAAATGGTTTTTCAAAGACTTGCTAATCTTGCCGGTAAAGTATGGGGGCTTAAAAAATATTTTTTCCTTCGGTTCAATACTTTTGCCGGAACAGATAAATATGATTTAACAAAAGAAGTACGATTAAACATCAAGCAAAATCCCGGAGGTTATCAAACCAATGAACATTATTGCCGGCGTTGGATCTCAATTGAAGTACTAAAAAATATTGAACAGGAGCTAAAAGGAATTAACAGCAATGGTAAAATGAAGAGTGGAATTCTTCACTCTAAATTTCACGAAACGAATGATGAGTACATTTCATTCTCAATTGCTCAACAGAACATTCTTGATCCGGAAATATTTTCAAGCGTAACGCTTGGTTTTTATTTGGATGCTCAATTCAAGAATAAAATAAATTTCTGGAATGACCCGGCTATTCCTTTCAGAATTGTAAATGACACATGTGAGATGTGCGGCATTTCCGATTGTAAGGAGAGAATTTCTGAACCAATAACATTACGAAAGATTCAAAGATCAATTGATATCGAAAACACAATTAAAAAATTATAGCTCGTAATAATCCTTAACGAGGCTACACTTTTATCTTTTCGTTTTTGTTTAATATTAAATAAGTGCCTACACCATTTAAAATAGATGAAATCGGGTGCATATATTTTTCACAGCGACGCCTTGTAGAGGTTGTATTATTGTAAATAACCTTAACACCGAATGATCTAATCGTCGTAGAACATTTACCGATCCCCATCAGAATGATTTAATAATTCAGGTGACCGCTTTTTCCTTTGAATCATTTAAACAGTTCACAATCTTAATGTTTTATCGTTCTCAACTGGATTTGGTTTGCTATCCTTTTGGTAAATCCTGTTGAAAACGATATACAAAACACTAGTGGGTAACTGTTTTAAAAAGTTTTTATTCCTAGCCGGCCAACTCGACTTTTATAAAGGCGCAAGCTTTTAATAATAAATTTAGTGACCTAGAGTCAATCGTAGTTAATAAATATCAAACCGAAAGTCCTTCAAACTTTACAATTTTCACTTTTGCTTCTTCAGGAATTACTTTTGTAGTTTGAACTTTATAATCATAATATACAAGCTTTGTTAGAGACGTAGCGGCTTTGATCAACTTATTTCCTTTTTTCACAACGATGATATGTTCAACATCAACGCTTTTGGTCCCGAGTTTTGATATACGAGTATAAACCTCAACCTCATCTCCGAATACAATAGGGTAAAGATAATTTATCTCGATTCTACCAACTACTGCTTCAAAATCAAGACTTTCCTTTTTTCGATTGAACAGTGTATTAAAATAATTAATGCGAGCTTCTTCGAGATAAGTAAGGTAAGCGGCGTTATTAACATGTTGCATTGCATCCAGATCGGAGAATCTAACTTTTATTTTCGTTGTATGTTTGAAGTCTTTGATATTCATCTTAACAGCTGATCCAACTTAAATTTGTCTAATAAATTGTAGAATTGTTTTATTGCTAAATTGTCAATAATTAAACTACAAATCAAATTTTGAATTTTCCCGCAATTGAACAGTTAGACAACGAAATAATTTAGTTTATAAAAACCTCATCAATAATATCCGCAGCTTTCTTAATATCCTCCATCGAAACATCAAGATGAGTCACAGCACGAATTAAATCTATCTTACCAACCGATAACAACAACCCTCTCTCCTTACATCTTCTTATGCCTTCATCAACTAAAAGTTTTAACGGTTTGAAGAGAAGAATGTTAGTCTGTACTGCTTCCATATTTATATTAAGATTAGAATTTGCATTAATTCGTTCGGCAAGATACTTGGCTTTAGTGTGATCTTCTTTCAATCTAATGATATTATTTTGCAGAGCATACAAACCTGCAGCAGCAAGAATACCCACTTGTCTCATACCACCGCCCCAAGCTTTACGCACACGATATGCCTCATTGATAAAATCTTTTGTTCCGGCAATGATAGAACCAACCGGGGCACCAAGTCCTTTGGAAAGACAACAAGACATTGAATCGAAATGTGAAGCATAATCTTTTACTGAAATTCCAGTTGCGACCGATGCATTCCAAATTCTTGCACCATCAAGATGATAAAGGAGATTATACTTTTTAGCGAGATTTTTTAGAGATAAAATTATTTCAATCGGCCAAATGGCACCGCTTGCACGATTATGAGTGTTTTCAACTTCTATTATTTTTGTTCGAGGCATATAATAAGCCGATGTTGGGCGAATCAGTGGTTCAATCTGTTCGGGAGTAATCACTCCCATCATCCCTTCAACGGGGTGAAGCTGAATTCCGCTCAGTGCAGCCGGTGAACCGGATTCATAGTTAAATATATGAGAATCTTTTTCACAAATTACTTCATCGCCTGGATGAGTTAAAACATTGAGACATATCTGGTTTCCCATTACTCCGCTTGAAACAAAAAGTGCGGCTTCTTTTCCAAGAAGTTCTGCAGAATACTCTTCAAGTTTATTTACAGTAGGATCTTCCTTAAAAACATCATCACCAACTTCGGCATCATACATTGCCTTTCTCATTTCAATGGATGGTTTTGTAACGGTATCACTTCGAAGATCAATCATAAGCCCCTCCTACTCCCCCGAATGGGGAGAGATAAAAAAAATTTGTTTAACAATCAGTTTAAACTAACAACATTCTAAAAAATATTCTTAAATAATTTAAGAAATGAATAGTATAAAAATTAAAGATTAAATTTTATTTTCATTTTAAGTAACACGTATATTCCAATTATCCAAATTGAAAATGCCGAGCACAAAATCGGAATAAGTAATGAATTATTTGTAAAAAATGTTTCCGATTCATCCAAAATAACATCACCAACAATGTAAGATTTGGTGAACATTTTCGTTTGAACTTCCGTTTGTCCCAATGGATTTATTATACAGCTAATTCCGCCGTTTGCAGCTCTCACAACTGTTCTGCGATTTTCTACCGCCCGCAATGCTCCAAATTCTTTATGCTGATAAGGACCGCTTAAATTGCCATACCAGCTATCGTTGGTTAATACCGCAATAAAATCAGCATCACGTTTAACAAACTGGGAGACAAATGTTGGATAGATTGATTCATAGCAAACCAAGCCCCCAACTTTTATAGTATCGTTATTTATACCTGATGAAGCATCTTTTATTGGTAAATAAAATATTGTCGTATCTTTTCCAACATTCCATCCTGATAATCCAACACCCCATTTAATTATTTTTCCTAGAAAAGGTAATGCATCGACAAATGGAACTCTTTCCCCGAATGGAACAAGCTTCATCTTACCATATGATTCAACAGATTGATTGTTAGGTCTGAATAGCAGTATCGAATTATATGTTGCGTAATAGTAATCATTAGTGCTGTTGTATTTTGCATCATCTGGAATATTCTTTTCATTATAATAAAATTTAATATCCGGCATTCCGGTTAAAAGATATACCTGGTTCGAATCAACAAAACGATAAATTGTATCAAGAATATCATCATACATTCCACTTCTAAGATAAACAGGCAAAGCGGTTTCGGGCCAAACTAGTATTCTGGCTCCTTCTTTTACCGCTTTCATAGATAAATCCAGGTACATTTCAGTAAGCTGATTTAAGTCATGTCCTTTCCATTTTTCCCACGGATCGAGATTTGGCTGAATTAAACCGACTTTTATTTTCCTATTTGGCTGATGCGGCGAGCTAAGCTTTGAAAAACCATAGATTAAAATTAAGATAAAGATTATGAGAGCGATGGATGTATGGAGATAAAATAATTTATTATTAATCCTGTAGGCAATCACACTTTTATAGATTAATGCATTTATCATTACAATAACTAAGGTTAACCCTAATTGTCCAATAATATCTGCGATTTGTATAAATGATGTAAAAAGTGATAGACCATTCCCAAGTGAGAGCCACGGAAAACTAAGGTCGGTTAGCATGTAAGCAAATTCATACGCAACATAAAAAATAGGTAATAGGTAAAGTGATATTTTACGTGGAAATATCTTTCTTGAAAAATAAAGCAGCGTAGAAGGTATTAAGAAAAAAACAGGATTAACAAAAACTAGTAATGTCCCGGAAATCATTAGAAATGGATCTGATTCTTTCTGCCAGCTTCCTACCCAATACAAAGTGAATAAACTGAAAACAAAAGTCATAAGGTAAGTGGCGCGATTTATTTCAATTAATTTCTCTCTTCTATCAATTACCATTAGGTAAGGAACTAAAGCTGCAAATAAAAGAAGTGGAGCTGGAAATGGAACCGGGGGAAATGATGCTGCTAATAATATTCCGCTAAGAATCAGTAATAAGCGATCTTTATTTCGTTTCTTCTTTTCTTCTTCAGTAAGTGGTATACGATTTTTCCAGAAAAAAAATTTCAAGCTTTTGGCTCTCTTTTTTTTTGCAGAAAGTATCTTAGGATTAATATAACCATCACAACAATGGTGATTGCAAGAACAATGTTGCTATACGTTTTTAGATGCTGGTCAACAAGGGCAACATTATTACCAAACATTACTCCAAGAGAAATAATAAGCAGATTCCACACGAATGAACTTGTTAAGGCTAATAAAAATGTTTTTTTGAAGTTTAGCTCACTTAATCCTGCAAAAAAAGAAATCACTGCTCGAGTTCCGGATAAAAATCTATTTCCAAGAATAACCCAATAGCCATATTTTGAAAACCATTTTTCTGCTTTATCAAGTGCATCCCTCGATAGAAATTTAAACCTGCCTTTTTCAATTATTTTTTTATCAACTTGGGTACCTATGAAAAACAACGTCATAAAACCCAGCACGCTTCCAATTGAAGTGACTAACAATGTAGGAATAAAACTTATTACACTTGTGCTGACCAAAGTACCGGCTACAACAATTACTACATCGCTTGGAGATGGTGGAAAAATATTTTCGATGAATGAAAAAAAGAACAGACTAGCATAAATCCAAAGTGGAGGAAAGTCAGCTAAGGAATTTAGGATGTCTTCAAACATTCTATTTATTCTTGATGATTAAAACCGAGGCAAATGCAGATAAGCCCTCTTCCCTGCCCACAAATCCAAGCTTTTCGGTAGTTGTGGCTTTGATAGAAATATTTTCAATTTTTGTTTGAAGTGCTTCAGCAATATTTTTTTGCATGGGTGGAATAAATGCGGCGAGTTTAGGTCTCTGCGCAGTTATAATAGCATCAACATTTCCTAAAGAATATCCTTTTTGCTGAATTAATTCATAGACTTGCTTCAGTAAAGTAATACTGTTCGCATTCTTATATTTCGGATCGGTATCGGGGAAGTGCTGCCCAATATCCCCGGCTGCTATGCTGCCAAGTAAAGCATCACAAATTGCATGAAGTAAAACATCTGCGTCTGAATGACCAGCCAATCCTTTTCCAAATGGAATCTCTACTCCGCCAATAATCAATTTGCGATTATCGGCAAACGCGTGAACGTCGAAGCCAATTCCTATTTTATATGGAGAATTCAAAATTTTACCTCGAAAGAATCAAATTCATTTTTACTTTCAAACCAATCTATTCTTGAATTTTTAACGTGAGCATGTGATGGACCCAGTTTTATAAGATTAAAAAATTCTTCAATATTTACTTTATCACCTTCCACGACTGTATGAACCTCTCCGGTAAAAAGATTTTCCACATAACCTTTTAGTTTTAAGCGGGATGCATGCCTTACGACAAAATATCTGAATCCAACTCCTTGAACCAGACCATTAACTAAAATTTCAGCTCTTGATTTGTCTGAAGTCATGATATGTTCTTATTCTTATCGAATAATTCGCTAACTAAAACCCCTGCAAATATAAAAATACAACCTATAATGCCAAAGCTTGAAACACTTTCATGAATTATTAGAAAGGCAAAAAGTGCAGCAAATATTGGTTCAATGGAAAAAATTATTCCTGCCTTCGTTGGAGTAACGGTTTTCTGATATTTGGTTTGGATTACCGTTGCTAGTATTGAGGAGAAAATTGCAGTATAAAGAATTACAAGTATTACAGTCTTATTAAAATCCAATCTAATCGGTTCTATACCGGTCATACCAAATAAAAAAGTAATAACAATCCCCGCAAATCCTGTGAATACCACTTGCAATATAATCAGTGCTCTGTAATCATATTTTTTAGTGATAATATCAATATAAACAACGTACAGAGCATAAAAGACTGCACAAATTAATGTGAGGGTATCACCAATATTGAAGTTACTCCCAAGTTCCGATATAATATCCAGTACAGTCATACCCTTGCTGGAGAGCAAGATCAATCCGATTATGACTAATATGATTCCAATCAAATTTCCTTTACCCGGAGATTTTCTTTCAAGAATTAATTGAAGTATTGGAATAAATATTACAAACGTACCTGTTATAAAACCTGACTTAGTCGCAGTGGTGTAATAAAGACCAATAGTTTGAGTTGCAAATCCAATGAAGTACAACAACCCCAAAAATAAACCGGCTTTAATTACATCTATATTTGAATTGAATAGTGGTTTCCAAAGAAAAGGTAAGAGTAGTAATGCAGCAAAGGAGAACCTAATTGCTGTGAAAAGCATCGGCGAGATGTCATTAAGCGCAAGTTTGATAATAGCAAACGTAACTCCCCAAAAAATGGTGATTGTAAAAAGAGCGATTTCACCTTTGTATTTATTCATTAGAATTATCTTGAGCCGAAATGAATCTTATTAAAGCAGAATTACAATTATTTTTCTTTGCCGTAGCCAAAGATATTTAACATATTTTCATCCTTACGCCATTTAGGTTTAACCTTCACACGCAATTCTAAAAAGATTTCTCTCTGAAGAAATTCCTCAATCGATTTTCTTGATGCCTCACCTAACTTTTTGATTGCCTTGCCTTCCTTGCCAATAATGATGGCTTTCTGACTTTCCTTCTCAACTATCACATAGGCTTCTATAAAATCTTTCCCTATTTCCCTTTCTTTAAAATCAGCAATTAGCACTTCACTACTGTAGGGAACTTCTTCCGAATAATGCTCTAATATTTTTTCACGAATTATTTCAGCGACAAAAAATCTCTCAGATTCATCAGTAAGCTCATCATCAGGATAATATTTTGGGTGTTCAGGAATTAATTCAACAACCGAATTGATTATATCCGTTAAATTGAAATTGCGCTTGGCTGAAATTGGTATCACTTTGGTGAACAGGTTCGTGCTTTGCTGTTTTTCAATCAGAGTGGAGATGTCATCCTGGTTCGACAAATCAACCTTGTTCAATAATAAAATTTTAGGGGCTTTAAGATTCATTAATACTTCATTCACAAAATCTTGATGAAGCAGTTTCTCACCGTTAAAATCTTCTTTAACGTCTTGAAGCAGCAGGATAACATCCGCATCCTTAGCTGAAACTTCAACTGCTTCCATCATTCTTTCCTGAAGCAGGTAATTCGGATGAATGAGTCCAGGTGTATCAATAAAAATTATTTGATAGTTTTCTTTAGTAAGGATTCCGCGAATTTTCCTTCGGGTAGTTTGAGGTTTGTCAGAAATAATATTGAGCTTCTGTTCTAACAATGCATTTATCAGCGTTGATTTACCGGAATTGGGTAATCCTAAAATTGCAACGTATCCTGCCTTAAATGATTCCATATTAAAATTGATTACTTAAAGACCTTCAACTTGAACTCCCGTTCCGCTTGCACTTACCATTAACATATTTCCTCCGCCTCCGCCAATGGTTTCATAATCCAAATCAACACCAATTACAGCATTAGCACCCAATGATCGTGCCTGGTCAATCATTTCACTTATGGCAATTTCTTTTGCTGCTCTTAACTCTTTTTCATAAGCGGCGGATCTTCCTCCGACTATATCACGAATGCCGGCAAAAATATCTTTAAATATATTTGCACCCATGATTGCTTCGCCGCTTACCAGCCCGTAGTATTTCAAAATCTTTTTCCCTTCCATCGTATTTGTTGTTAGTACAAGCATTTTTTTCCTTTCTTGATATGTTTCAATAGTAAATATACAGGAATGCTTAAAGAAACTTAAGTGGAATGATAAGAAAGAAACCACTGCATGATAAATAAAGATTGTTTATTGGCGCTACTTTATAATTTATAATCGGTTGAGAATAAGTTAATAAGGTTGGAAATCTCAGACTTGCTGAAGTTACTAAGGTTGTATGTTAAAGATTTTTTTATCTGAAATTTGAAGGATTGTTTCTCAATAGAATTATCCCAGCTTGATTTTATACATTGTAAAACCTTATCTGAATTTTCACCGACCTTAATAACTATCAAATCAATTACGGTTAAACCTTACAACCTTATCAAAGACCAGCATCCATTTAGATGAGTTTGTACGTAATTCAAATCTAGGCTGCTATTTATTTCATTGAGATTTATTAATCTTCTGCTTTGAGGCTTTTAGATTTTCAAAAAAGAAATATCCTGATATTAAAATGCCGAGAGATATTACCGAACCAAAAACGGATATTCCTCGTGGTGTAAATATTTGAGTAATTCCGTAGGCGATAGAGTTAAAGAAAGGAATTATGTGTTGGGTATAAGTTTGGGAACTCTGAGTTTCACTCGATTGGTTAAGGCCGTAATAAATTATCAAACCAATGATAACTAAGAGTATCGAAATGAATATAGATGAAACAGCAAAAACAAAATGACGCTGCTCTTTAAAAGCTTTGTTTCGTGATTGCAATCTTTTCATAACCAAATTAGTAAAGCTGTTTGGAGTTGATTCTTCTTTAATTTTTTTAAGTTGGTTATGAACAGCCAATAAAGCTTGCAGCCTTTTCTTATCTTCGACTGAACTTGATAAAACTTCATTAACATGTTTTAATGAAGCGTAGTCCAAATCTCCATCGATGTACTTATTTAGAATTTCATCACTAAGTAAATTCATGATACTTCTCGCATTAAATCCTTTTTAATTAATAAATCACGCAAAGCATTTCTGGAACGATGCAGCATTACTTTAACATTAGCTACAGATGTGTTCATTACGTCACCGATCTCTTCACAGCTCATTTCATTAAGGTAAAACAAGCTTAAGACGGATGAATAATTTGAAGGTAATTTTTGCAGCATAATATTTACAAAAGAAGATAGATCCGAATTTTCAGTCACCTGATAATCATAATCGCTCTCAAGATTAAAATGATCTTCCAGTGATGACATCTCATTTTCAATCTTTCTTTTTCTGGCAGAAACTTTGCTTAATGCTGTGTTATAAACTATTCTAAAAAACCAAGTTGAAAACTTTGCTTCTTGTCTGTAACTTCTTAGACCGTTGTAAGCTTTTAGAAAACAATCTTGAAGAACTTCTTCCGCTTCCATTTCATTCTTTAAAATTCTTTTTATTAAAGAAAAAGCTTTGTTCTTATATCTATCAATAATTATAGCGTAATCAGCTTGATTTCCGCGTTTAACCGATGCAATTATTTCTAAATCGGTAAGATCTTTCATTTAATGGTTTGACTAAATAACTTATAAAAAGGTTACAGAATAGAAGCTTTTAATCTTTTTTGAAAAATAGATACAAGCAAATCCAAAAACAATTTTGTTTGTAACCTTTCAAAACAAAAATATGTCCTAACGTTTGAGAGTGAATAAATAAATATTTCCGAAATCAGTTGTAACCTTTTCAGTAAACTGGAAGTCTGAACTAAAAAATAAAAGGAGAATAAAATGAATGAAGGTATGATGGCTTTGTCTATCCCGATAATTGGAATAATTGTAGGAGCACTAATCGCAATAACAGCGATTTACTTTAAATCCCGGGAAAGACAATCATTAATTGAAAAAGGATTAGGTCCCGAAGCAATAAAAGAATTTTTTGAAGCTAAAAAGGATCCTAACAGATTGCTGAAGTATGGTATAATTATTTTCGCATTTGGTTTAGGTCTCGGATTAGGGATCATGATGGAAGATTCAACATCAAAAGAATATTGGATTCCGCTCCTGTTGTTTACATTTACAGGTTTAGGATTTATAGCGAGTGGATTAGTTTCAAGAAAATATGATGTTAAAAGCTAAACTTTATAATTATGAATACTATTTATTGATAATAATTTAAGACCTCTGAAAAATTAGAAACATTTTAAACTTAACTAAAACTTAAGTGGTTATAGGGTAAACAAAGAAGGAAACACTAATGCGAAGCAACAAAATACATAAAGCTGATTTGTTTACTAAAAAAGCAAACGAACAGTATGAGAATCAGATAAAAGCTTAAAGCGAAAGAAGTTTGGCAATCATCAGCAAAAAATAAATTAGACAAAACTTCTAAAACCACTGGAAACATTTCTGCAGAAGTGAAAGAACATGGTTTCAGAAGCTGGGAGGAATTCTTTTTCATTAGATGTCATTGCTAAGGTATGCTTCCCCAAATAAAGTATAATCTCTCCGACCCCGCGCCTTGAAGAAGAAATCGCCGATAGAAGCAGTTTCCATATACTCCTAGAATTAACTAGCGGGGACAGCATCCCGGATGAAACAATGGCAGTGCCACAGATACAGAAAACTCTTTGGTATTTCCGGAGAAAATCGCTGGGTTAATTAAACATCTTTCATTCTGTCAAGGAACTTAATAATCGAGAAAAATTGCATCTAAGTAAATATTAAACCTATAATTCAATTTTTCAGAAATCTCATATTTTAATTGGCGCTTTTCAACTTTGAATTTTTCAAAATGGTATTATATATTGTAGTAGACAAAAACACACCTTAAACCATTCAGTTGTTTTCAACGGCTTAAGATGTATGGTCATTGATCATTAATTGGTTAAATGAAAAAATATTCCCCATACAGAAAGGAGCACAACGATGAAAACTTTTATCCTGCTAACAAAGCTTGCGCCGGATATTTCCAGACAAATGAAAGATCGAGATAAGCTAGGAAGAAATTGGCTTGAGCTTGTTAAGACCAAATGTCCGGAAGTAAAATTCATTTCACATTATGCATTACTCGGTCCTCATGATTTTCTGGATATTTATGAAGCACCTGATGAAGAATCAGCAGCAAAAGTTTCTATGATAAGTCTAGTTAATGGTGCATTCCAGGCAGAAACATTGATAGCAATTCCTTATAAACAGTTTTTAGGTTTGACAAAGGAAATCAGCAAGAAAAGTAAAAAGAAATAGCGTTGATTTTTTTCAGTTCCACTAAATATTAGTGAATTTCTAAAACTTATTTGAAAGGAGAATTTTATGCCCACAAAAAAACTTAAAGAATTTTTGGATAGCAACAATATCAAATATGTTTCTATCACACATTCATCGGCTTATACCGCAATGGAAATAGCTGCGTTAGCTCACGTCCCCGGGAAAGACCTTGCTAAAACTGTAATGATTAAAATCAATGGACATATGGCAATGGTTGTTCTACCAGCAACTCACATGATTAAAATGGATTTACTGAAGAAAGCACTTGGATCAGATAATTTAAGATTAGCAACAGAGCAGGAATTCAAAGATAAATTTGCCGATTGTGAAGTTGGTGCTATGCCGCCATTTGGAAACCTTTACAGTATGGAAGTGTACGCTTCAGAATCATTAAAAGATGATGAAGAAATTGTCTTTAATGCAGGAAGTCATACAGAACTGATTAAGCTGAGTTATAAAGATTTTGAGCGATTAGTTAATCCGAAGATTGTACAGATTTCGTACAAGACAAAATTGTAATAATTCGAAGCATACTCAGATAAAATATGGAACACTGATCCGTTAGCTAGCGGGTTATAATTTTTATGATTTTAGCTTTATTTGTGGGCGTTGTGATCTGCCTTAGCAGACTTTATGAACTTAGTGGTTAATTTCTGTCAACCACAAAGTACTCAAAGATTTTATACAAAGTTCAAAAAGAATTTTATTCATATTTCATCGAAGCAGAATAATTTTTATGGTTCCGGTTAATTTGCAGCTCACAATTGTAAGAAAAGGAGTAACCCTTTGAGACAATTTAAAGTCTAATAAATAAACAAATCAGGAGGTATTATGCGTTTCGATCTGCATAAAAAACTAGACTTAACGATTCTTCTTTTTTCGCTGTTGTTCGTCTCTTCATCTTATTCCTGTACGGATTCGGAATACATGGATGAAAAACTGAAAGTGCTCCATGACAAAACATTTCCTATCTTACCAGGTAATGATTTTAAGCTGGATGCTTCTTCCGGAGATATCATTATTTCAAGCTGGAATAGAAATGAAGTTCGTGTAAAAATTTTAGGTAATGATAAGGCAAAGGAAAAAGTCGAGTTCAGCTTTAACGATTCAGAAGATCGAATCGAAGTAGAAGCAAAATACGATTGGTCATTGTTCATGATGATTAAAGGAATAAAATTAAGATTCGAGGTGCAGGTTCCACGAGAATTTAATATTGACGCTGTAACCTCCGGCGGAGATATTAAACTACAAAATGTTAAAGGAAAAATTGTAACTAAAACTTCCGGTGGAGATATTAATCTGACTGACTTAAACGGTAATATTGAAGCTACTACTTCGGGAGGCGACATATCATTTAACAATTCGTACGGCGACATAAACGTCTCAACATCCGGCGGAGATATAAAAGGAAACAAATTTTCAGGAAGCCTCGAGGTGTCAACCTCCGGTGGAGATATATCCCTCATCGGATCAAATGCAAGGATTAGTGGTTCAACATCTGGCGGTGATATCTCGCTTGATTACAGCGGACAAAATCATGGAATCGAACTAACCACTTCAGGTGGAGATATAACTGCCTGGCTCCCTAAAAATTTTAATGCTTCTGCTAACTTATCTACACTTGGCGGAAACATTAAATGCGATTTTACCGGAAACAATGCCGTAAAAATTTCATCTACTGAATTTGAAGCTGACATTAACAATGGCGGAAATTCATTCGTGCTTAAAACTAGCGGCGGCGATATCGTTGTGAAGAAGAAATAAATGATGTCATTTATAGCCATTCGATTGTCATTTCGAAAATTAAATTAGAAATGATAGAAAAGTGTTTAGATTTCTTAGTGATTCTTAGTGCCTTAGCGTCTTAGTGGCGAAAAAATTTACCTGTGCCACAATTCATCAATTGACGGACACGAGGACGCAAAGTTTCATTAAGAATTATATTTGGAATGAATTTAAGAAAGTATACAGTCATTGAGAACCATAAAACATTTTTATTAGTTTTAACAAGGAAGATTCAAATAATATTTTTAGCAATACCTCATGAAACCCAAATTCCTATATAATTATTTTACCGATGATGAACTGTTGAGAATCTCCAACAAGATTAAAAATGCTGAGAGACAAACTTCAGGAGAAATTGCAGTAAGTATCCGTGAGTATCGGAAAATATTGGAGAAGAAAAAATCCTTGCGCGAGCTAGCTGAAAAAGAATTTTTACGGCTTGAGATTAATAAAACCAAGCAAGGAACGGGAGTACTGATTTTTCTCCTATTGTCAGATCGACAATTCTACATTCTTGCCGATGATAATATTAATAAGATAACAGGTGAGAAAGTTTGGACTGAAATAAAAGATATTATGCAAGAAAAATTTGTATGCGGAGAATTCTGCAAAGGTATTTTGTACGGCATAGATGAAATTGGAAAAATCCTCGTTCAGCATTTTCCATTAAGACCGGATGATACAAATGAGATTTCGAATAGAGTTGTAATTCAGAAATAGAAAACAATCAAATAAATATAAAGGCACTAATTACTTACAAGTAATTCAGTGCCTTTTTCGTTCGCTAGAACTATAATTCGATTTTAGTTAACCAAAGCTACAAACGGTTTAATTTTCTCTTCTAAATATTTCTTTGGAACAGCACCAATAACAGCATCAACAACTTTTCCATCTTTAAATATTCCGATTGTCGGAATGCTTCTTATTCCGTAATGAACAGCAGTATTTTGATTTTCGTCCGTGTTAAGCTTAACAACTTTTAGTTTACCATTATACTCTTGAGCAATTTCATCAAGAATTGGAGCAACCATTCTGCACGGTCCGCACCATGGAGCCCAAAAGTCAACTAAGACAGGCATATCAGCTTTTAGTACCTCTGTTTCAAAATTTGCATCAGTCCCTTCGACAGTATATTTCATTTCTCTTTCCTTTTTATTATTTAATCAATATGATGATTAATTCATGAGAAGGATTCAGCAGAAAAACCCTTATTTAAATCCCAAATACCTATTTCCAAATCCCAAATAAATTTCAAGGCACAACTTCTAATTTCTCAATGTTTCGGAAATTATCTGTTTTGAGTTTGAGAATTATTTGGTTTTTGTTGTTTGAAGATTGTGATTTTAATTGTCTCTCAAAGTTCTGTTTCCATTACCTTATCGTAGTAAACTTTATATCCTTTTACTGCTCGAAATATGGCAGCCGCTATTTCATTCTGCCCTTTTGTACTTTTCAGATACTCAGCATCTTTTTTATTAGAAAGAAAACCAGACTCAATTAAAACACTTGGCATCGAAGCTCCTACCAGTACATAAAATCCTGCTTGCTTAACTCCGCGTGATTGAACATCAAACTCATTACTAAACTGATTATGCAGCAGCTCAGCAAATTTTTCAGAATACTTCAAGTACGAGGAATGTGCCATGCTTACGAGGATGAAATTTTCATCCGTTAATTTTTGATAACGCTTCGGATCTTCTTCATACTGAATAACAGCATTTTCCCTTTCCGCAATCTCAATTGCATCCTGAGTTTTTCCAGGTCGGAGAAGATAAACTTCAAAACCGCTTGCATCAGAATTTTTCTTGGCTGTCGAGTTACAATGAATTGATATGAAAAGTTTACCATCATTATCATTAGCCATCTTTCCACGCTTGTAAAGTTCTATAAACCGATCATTTTTTCTCGTGTAAACAATTTTCACATCATTCAATTCTTTTTCGATCAACTTTCCAAGCTTTAGGACAATGGCGAGATTAATTTCCTTTTCCTTTGCACCATTCACTCCAGTTGCACCGTAATCTTTCCCGCCATGACCGGCATCAATAACAACAACATTAAAGTTCCATCGCTCAGATTTTACAATTTTGTCTACATTATTTGAAAATATTTTGTTGTGCAGAGTAACCAGAATGTCATTGCTTTGATCTGCATTTAATACTTCGCTTGTGGTGTATTCCTCCCGCAGAGAAAATTTAATTTCACAATCGCTTCCAATGTTTTTTGCTATGATATTTTTTACCAGTCCTTTGTTTTTTTCAAACTCAAACTTGCTTTCATCAAGAATTACATCACGGAAAACAACTGTCAGCACTCCATCTTTAAAGGAACTGCTGTAAGTAGCAATTGCTTTGTCACTTTTTATTTTAACTAATGTACCGTTTGCTTTTTCATCCAGCGAGTATCCTGTTATATCAAACTCAGAAACAGAGATATCACTGTCTTTTGCTTTTTTGGGAATTTTTTCTCCACTAACAATAAGTTTATTCTTTTCGATCACATCAAGCCGCCAGCCGGATGCTGCCCTCAAGCTTGGTAAAAGATAATTGAGAGGAATGTAAAGATTATTATTAATGTAGTACGTGCTTGTCGGAAGCTGAATTACTTTTGTCGTTTCTTTTTGTTTGTTCTTCAGAATTACAAATGGATTTTTAATTCTTGCATTTAATAAATAATCACCAAAGTCAACCTCAATTTTATCATGCTTCTCCTCAGCGGCATATTTAAGGGACAATGCTTCAGCAAAATGAATGAGTGAAAAATAAATTTGACCTTCACGGATATGCGCAGGAATATATGTGGTTTTATCACCCCTAACTAACAAAAGCTGTTCCTCGGTTTGAGCTAATACTAGAATGTTAAAAAATATGATGAGAAAAATATTCTTAATTTGTCTCTGCATGTAATGCGGGATCAATTGATAAACGGTATCATAAAGCCGCGAGATTTTTTATACTGCTCAAACTCTTCCTTAAAATGTTTTGAAAGCAGCTTCTCTTCAAATGCAGCACGCATTACAAGAATAGGTATTTGAATAATTGCTATTGAAATTAAAATATAACTTAGAGTTGCAAACCCACCGCCTAAATCAACCAGGATTTGAGAAAGGTATTGAGGGTGTCTGATAATTTTAAACGGTCCTTTATCAGCCAATTTATGATCTTTGAAGATGACCATATCCTGAGAATAATTTTCGCCCAAACTTTTGTAGGCCCAGATTTGAGTCCATGAAAAACAAAGGTAAACAAATAATCCCGCAAATCTGAAGAAGTTTAGATGAGCATTTTCTGCATAGTTTAATGTTCCAATTTGAAAGACTGCAAGTATCAATGCAACTAAACTTAATGTTGCCAAAACTAAAGGAAGCTTTTGTAGATAACTTTTTGGACGCTCTTTTACAGGCGTAACGGTTGATTTCAATCCTTTTTTTGCACCAGTTAAATTTGCTCCGAACGATGCAATGACATTTAAACCGATAATGATATTAATGGGATCCATATTAGAAATATTTCTTTAATGATTGAATATGAATTGATACGAAGCTGAAAAACCAATAACTAGAAAAAAACAGCGATACGCAAATCTATTTTAGCTTACCATGCTTACGCATAATTTTTTCCCATTCTTCCATGCTTAATATATCAGATTCATCAATCAGCATGATGGGAATGTCGTTTTCAATTTTATAACGACGACGAGTCTTCTTATCGGTAGAAACCAAGGTATCGCCTTCTAAAACTAAATCGGCTTTCGTTTCGGGGCAGCAAAGAATGTCTAAAAGTTCTTGACTGATCATTTTAATCTAATGTAAATTATAAATTTTATTTTTACGTATTAAGTTAATTCTTTGTATCTGAAACAATCAACTGTATGATCATTAACTAAACCGGCAGCTTGCATGAAGGCATAGCAAATTGTTGAACCAACAAATTTGAATCCCCGAGCCTTAAGATCTTTGCTTATTGCATCCGATTCCGGTGAGGTTGCTGGAATTTCACTCATCTGCTTCCAAGAATTTAACTTTGTCTTGCCGGCGACAAATCCCCAAATGTATTTATCAAATGTTCCGAATTCTTCTTTCACATTTAAGAATGCCTTTGCATTTGTAATTGCTGATTCAATCTTCAGTTTGTTTCGTACTATTCCTTCATTTTTCAATAGCTGCCCAATTTTTCCCTTATTATAGCCCGCAACTTTCTTTACATCAAAATTATCAAATGCTTTTCTATAGTTTTCTCTTTTCTTCAGTATGGTAAGCCAACTTAAACCGGCTTGTGCTCCATCAAGAACAATCATCTCAAATAATTTTCTATCATTATGAACAGGAACTCCCCATTCCTTATCGTGATATTTTATATAGATAGGGTGGTTGACTGACCAATCACATCTTTGAATTTGTGCCATGAAAACCCTTGTTTATTAAATATTTTAAAAAATATAACACCTCAATTGCAGGACTAATTTAAGAAGTTTTTAGATAGATAAGTAAATTCAAATTTATCGATCATGTCTCTAAAATTTTAAACGAATGTGAAATCTCCATGGCTTTATTCAGCATATGAGTTACCGAGCAATATTTTGTTTGTGAAAGTTCAATAGCTCTCTCAACATCTTTTTCTTGAATATCTTTTCCATGAAAAACATACTCTACATTGATTTTAGTAAACACTTGAGGATGTTCATCAGCAACATCGGCTGAAATATTCATTTCAAAATTATTTATTTGCACTTTCTTTTTCTGCAGAATTGTAATCACATCACTGCCTGTGCATCCGCCAAGAGCAATGAGCAATAATTCTTTAGGTCTCGTTCCCGCATCACTTCCTCCAAAACTTTCAGGCCCATCCATTGTTACCCAATGATTTGAATCGGATTTACCGAGAAATGTTACACCTTTAATATGCTTTACAATAGCTTTTTTTGTGGACATGCTAACTCCTTATGTTTTTAATTGTTTGATGTTCGAGCTTTTCAAAAGATTCTCAATCCCCTCATGTAATTTAATCATTGATTTCATATCTTTTTATCAGGCAAATTATTCATTTATCAAGAAGGCAAAATCAAATGAAGATTGAAAAGTTTTTAGCCAAACCCGGAGAACAAATAAATCTCTCCAAAATCTCGACAGACAACACACAAAATTTAAAGGATAAATCAGACGCAAATAAAATTCTTGAGGAAAATATTGAGAGAATGCAGGAGCTTCAAAACCGGCTGTATGCAAGCGATAAGTATTCATTGCTTTTGATCTTTCAAGCAATGGATGCAGCGGGAAAAGATTCAACAATAAAACATGTGATGAGCGGGTTGAATCCTCAAGGAACACAGGTTTTTAGTTTTAAGAAACCATCCGATGAAGAATTGGATCACGGTTACCTCTGGAGGATAAGCAAAGCTTTACCTGAGAGAGGTCGTATCGGAATTTTCAATCGCTCGCATTATGAAGAGGTTTTAGTTGTACGTGTACATGATTTAATTAAATTTCAAAAACTTCCCGATGAAGTAAAAATAGATGACATTTGGCACAAGCGATATGAACAGATAAATAATTTTGAAAAATACCTTTACGAAAATGGAACTATCATTCTTAAATTTTTCTTGCATGTTTCAAAGGAAGAGCAGAAGCAAAGATTCCTGGAAAGAATCGATGATAAATCCAAAAATTGGAAATTTGCCGAAGCAGATTTAAAGGAAAGAGCATATTGGAATGACTATCAGAAATGCTATGAGGAAGCAATCTCAGCAACGAGTAAAGGTCATGCACCTTGGTACATTATCCCTGCAGATAAAAAATGGTTTATGCGGCTTCTCGTTTCAGAAATTATTGTGAAAAAGCTTGAAAGCTTGAACTTAAAGTATCCTGAACTTGGTAAGGAACAGTTGGGGAGTCTCGAAAAATGTAAGAATCAACTTTTGAGTGAGAAGTGATTTGAAAAAATCGTTAATCATTTTTCACTTGCTGGCTATTGATTGGAGTTATATATTTGACTCGCAGTGAAAAACCCAATTAAATATAAAAGACAAATAACCTCAATATTTCTGTGTGCCTATTTAGCTTTCGTCATTACCAATACGATTCATTTTCATGGATATTCGCTTTTCGATAATCCAAGTTTTAATAATTATTCCAAATTAAATTCCTTAAATAATCATTTCCTTACTAACAGCTATTCATTTTGTACCATCAGCCATTTTTCAAATTCAATTCTCGATCTTAGATTTTCTTCAAATAATTTTTCTCCGTTTCTAAATGCCGGAGAAGAATTAAAATTAGTTTTTAGCGATAGATTCCTTTCAAAGTTTTTCTTCACAAAAAATACATCAAGAGCTCCTCCCGGTTTCTCTTAAACATTAAATATTTTTATTTTCATCTTTCTTTCAGAGGGATTGTGCTTTCACAAAACTCGTGATTTCGAAGGAATGATGATAAAACATTTTTTAAGATTTTAGGAAAAAAATGAAATACATTCTGATCTTTTTTTTATTCATACTTTTAATTACGAATACTTATTCACAATCAAATGTGAATCCGGATATAAGTCTTATCGGAACTTTCAGCGCTTTTACTAATAATATTAAGGATACACCCGAACACGGCAAATTGAATTTCGAAACACCATCAATGGAACTATACATTGATGGCTATTTGAATCCTTATTCACATGCAACTGCTAATATTGCACTTGAAGGTGGCGAATTTCACTTAGAGGAAATCTATGCACAAATTTTAAGAGGACTCCCGCTTGATATGCAGATTAAAGCAGGCAAATATCTTGTTGGATATGGAAAGATAAATACAATTCATCCCCATGCATGGCAGTTTATCGAACGACCTTTGTTTCATCAAGTGTTTTTTGGTCCAGAAGGTTTTAATGATATTGGTGTAAACTTTAGCTTCATTCTTCCCACCGAAAGTTTTTACAGTAATTTGGATCTAGGCATTTGCAAGGGTGATGCTATTGCAAAAACCGAAGTCTTTGATCCTGCAGATGCTGACAACTATGTAGACTTCCGAGGCAATTCACCAATTTTCGTCGGGAGGTTAAGCAGTTTTTTCGATCTCGATGATTACACAAATCTTGAAGTTGGCTTAAGCAGTTCGTACGGTGTTCATGCCAAAATGGATTTCAATACTGTGGGTGATTCAACTGCGGAACTCGAAAACAAATCACTTAAATATTTTTACGGTGGAATTGATTTCAAGTTAAAATACAAACCAGATTCATACACTGCCTTAACAGTGCAAGGTGAAGGATTAATTAATAACCGCCAGGTTTTTCATCAGGGTGATGTTGGTGTAAATATTCCTGTTGAAATATCAGAAAAGATAAACTCTTTCGGTGGTTTTATTTTCATTGACTATTTATTCAGCAGGCAATTCAGTGTTGGTGCAAAATACGACTTCACTTATGGCATTATTGGTGATGAACCTTCATTCAGCACACTGTCTAACGACGATAAAAATATGACTCATTGTATCTCCGGATGGTTTGGTTATTATCCCATCGAAGAAACATTAGCTTTTCGGCTTGGTGTTCAAAATCTTTCATTTAAGTACGATGATGGAACATTAAGAGATAATGAGACAACCATCACGCTTCAAATGTTATTTTCACTTGGTCCACATAAAGCACATCCATTTTAATCTGATAAGGAATATGAAAATGAAAAAATCAATTTTATCAGCACTAATTTTATTATTCAGCACATTATCTCTCGCAGAAGTTAAAGTTGTAACTACCACTACAGTTATTTATGACCTCGTGAAGGAAATTGGAAAGGAAAAAGTTAAAGTAGATTACATTTGCCGGGGAGATCAAGATCCTCACTTTCTCGAGATTCTTCCCAGCTACATGTTAAAGCTTCGAAATGCAAATTTGGTATTCAAAATTGGATTGGGTTTGGAAATATGGTTGCAGCAAATTATAGATGGATCAAGAAATGACAAATTAAAATTGATAGACCTCTCAACCGATATTGAAAAAAAGGATGTGCCAACAGGAAAAATAGATGCCAGTCAAGGTGACATTCACCCAAATGGTAATCCTCATTATTGGCTCGATCCTGAAAACGCAAAGATTATGGCAAGAAATATTTTTGAAGTGCTGGCAGTTGAATCACCGCAAGATGAAAATTATTTTAAAAAAAATTTAAATGATTACATTTCTAAATTAGATGCTAAGATTGGTGAGTGGAAATCTAAATTAGCTTCTTCACAAGGAAGATCAATAATCACTTTTCATAAAAGCTGGATTTATTTTGCAGACAGATTCGGAATAAGGGTCGTAGGACAAGTCGAACCGAAACCGGGAATACCTCCAACTCCGTCGCACAATGCAGAATTGATTTCAGGTATTAAGAAATCCGAGATCAAAATTATTTTGATGGAAAATTATTATAGTGACAATGCACCGAATCAACTTGCACGCTCAACCGGTGCAAAGGTGATTAAGGTTGCCAATTCTGTTTACGGTCAACCGGGGATCAATTCCTACATTCAAATGATGGATTCGATTATAAATTCACTTTCAAATAATCTTTAATTACATTTAATCGTAAACAATTCTAAAAGATTTAGTGAGAAATAATTTTGAATAATGAGATAATTAAATTTACAGATGTATCAATTGGTTATGGGAAGAAAAGAATTCTTGAGAATATATATTTTTCAATACTGGAAAACGATTTTATCGGTATTGTTGGACCTAACGGATCAGGAAAAACCACGCTGCTTAAAACATTACTTGGGAATCTTAGACCTCTCGCGGGTGAAGTAACCAGAAATAAAGTGCAGTTTGGGTATGTTCCCCAAAGAGATTTGGTGCAGCCTCTTCTTCCATATTCCGTTCGTGATGTTGTTATGATGGGAAGATATTCTTTGATGGGGACAATGAGCAATCCTCATAAAGCAGATGAAGAAATTGTCGATAGATGTCTTTCTCACGTTGGAATTGAAGATCTAAAAAATCATAATTACAACAGATTATCCGGCGGACAGCGTCAACGAACATTAATTGCTCGAGCACTTGCAGTTCAGCCGAAAATATTAATTTTAGAT
Source organism: Ignavibacteria bacterium RIFOXYB12_FULL_35_14 (assembly GCA_001803045.1). GTDB lineage: Bacteria > Bacteroidota > Ignavibacteria > Ignavibacteriales > Ignavibacteriaceae > XYD12-FULL-36-8. Next base: position 55,278 of record MHAR01000048.1, read on the forward strand.
GAACCAACTAACGGCATGGATACGCCTTCTCATTATTCCCTGCTTGAATTGATTTCCCACCTTCATGATGAGAGCAGCTTGACAGTTCTGATTGTAAGTCATTTGTTAACAGATGTAGCAAACATTGTAAAAAGGTTAATACTCCTTGAGAGGAATCATTTTCAAATTGGAAATATTGAAGACATTTTATCTGAGGATAATTTGCAAAAAACTTATTCATCAGATTTCAGTGTTTCAAAAATTAATGGCGAGTACTTGATTAGCTCTAAGAAAAAGGTGTAAGTGCTTGGAAACAATTCAGCAATTAATTGAGCTTTTTCCTTATGCAATTCTAGGCAGCATCGTCGCAGGTTTTATTTGTGCTTTCCTTGGAATATTTGTGATATCACAGCGCGTTGTTTTCCTAGGCGCTTCACTAACTCAAGTTTCAATTGCTGGCGTAGCTTTTTCTTTTCTTCACTTGTTAAATTTGGAAGGATTTATTGCCGGCATTTTTAATATTGATGTTGAACATAATGCTTTCTTTCACAATTTTGAGCCGGCATTCTACTCTTTAGCATTTGCATTTATTTGCGTTTTAATTTTCTCACAAACCTATCGTCAAAAGTATATAACGCAAGATGGAATTCTGGGAATGATTTTCGTTATATCAATTGCACTTAGAATAATTTTCATCCAAAAAAGTCCTGCTGCCGAAGTAAGTGAAATAGAATACATTCTAAAAGGTGATATTTTATTTATCGGACAAACGCAATTTATTATACTACTTGCTGCTACTCTTTTAACAGTTTTGGTTTTTGTGATTTTTCAAAAGCAATTAAAATTTGTGACATTCGATCCTGAAACTGCTATGGCTCATGGTATTAATGCAAGATTCTGGCTGCTGATATTTTATTTATTTGTTGGAATGGGAATTTCTTTAACAACTAGATTCGTTGGAGACGTTTTTGTCTTTGCATTTTTAATTATCCCTTCATCAATCGGGATTTTAATCGGTAAAAAAATATCACAGGTATTCTTAGTTTCGGTTTTAATTGGAGCGATTATTCCTCCGGTTTCACTTTACTTCGCATTCATCTTCGATTTTTCCAGCGGACCAACAGCGGTTGTGCTGGCATTTATTATTTTTATTATAACATTCCTCAGCAAAAAAATCTTCACTTAAATTTAATCAAAAAAAAAGCCGTCTCGGGAACGGCTTAAGCATGAGTCTATTTTTGTTACTTTTGTTTCATTCTTAAAACTTGACCATCAACAGCGCTGATTCTCAATTCCCAATTACCATCAGTAGCGGTGATGAAAAATCTATATTCCCATCTGATATTACTTTCATCTTTCTCAAGTTTCCACGATGTAATGTTTCCAGACTTAGCATTTAACGCAATTGCTCTTACATCTTGATAGAGAAGCAGTTCATTACCGGGATCAAGATCATAATCAAATGGACCGATCAATCCATGGATTTCTCTGATCTGTCCCGTATTTTCAAAATATTCGAACTTTATCATCGCACCAAAAGGTGTTACAACTTTAACCTCCCACAATCCATCATCATTTGATTTAATTCGATTTACGGAAACTAAGCTGCTTTGTACAGATGATATTGATTTTTGAACCGATTGCTGCTCACTCATTTGATTTGTTGGGACAGTAACTTCATCTTTACAAGCTGTAATCACAAGTAATGATACAAGAAACGGAACTAACAAAAAGCTTCTTTTTAACATTGCTTTACCCTTTATTATTTTGAGATTATGTAATTACCTTTCACAAATCATAGTAGTTTCTCAATTAACCTTCGGGACATAAAGTAAAAATATTTTTTAATAACCTTCCTTGTAGTAAATAAAATCTTTATATTTTTATGTAAAATCATCAACAAGTATGAATATCTATAATCAACTGCTAAAGACAATAGAAAAAAAGGGAGCCGCATATCTAATTCTTCTAGATCCGGATAAGCTGAACTCCGATAAATTAGAAGCATTCATCAAAAAATGTAATGACGCAGATGTTGATGGATTTTTAATTGGCGGAAGTTTAATGCTCAATGGTGATTTTGATGGTTTTATAAAAAGGGTGAAACAATCAACAAAACTTCCCGCCATGATTTTTCCCGGTGCAATCAATCAAGTTTCTTCATATGCTGACGCGATATTATTTCTCTCTGTAGTAAGCGGAAGAAACCCCGAACATCTAATTGGAAAACATGTTTTAGCTGCTCCTCTAATTAAGAGAGCAAAGTTAGAACCGATTTCTACCGCATATATTCTGATTGAGTCAGGTACTTCGACAACTGCTCAATACATGAGCGGTAGTTTACCTATTCCAAGAAATAAACCTGAGATTGCAGCAGCGACTGCTTTAGCATCGGAATATATCGGTATGAAATTAATTTATCTCGAAGCAGGTTCAGGCGCACAGCAAACCGTTCCAAATGAAATGGTGAAAGCAGTATCGTCCGTATGTTCTGTTCCAATCATTGTCGGTGGCGGAATAAAATCACCAAGCGCTGCAAGAGAAAAAGTTGATAACGGAGCTAAAATTATTGTAACCGGAAACTTTTTCGAAAATGAAAATAATTGGGGATTGATAAAGGAATTTGCAGATGCGGTTCATAAAAAAATGCCAGTCACTATTTAATCACATTTCCCAACATTAAAATGGATAAAAGAAAATTTATTATAGATTCGTTAGTGGAAAGCTCTGAAACTAAAATCGCCATACAGAACCAATGTATGGATGAGATTCTTTCTGCAGTCGATCTTTTAGTTAAGACATTCAAAGATGGAAAGAAGCTCTTGCTTTGCGGAAATGGCGGAAGCGCTGCAGATTGTCAGCATATTGCAACTGAACTGATGATCAGACTGAGCCATGACATTGCGCGTCCTGCTCTCCCGGCAATTGCATTAACTACCGATACATCAAATCTTACTGCCGGTGGAAATGATATTGGATTTGAAAATGTATTTGCAAGAAGTGTAGAAGGTTTAGGTAACGAAGGTGATGTTTTGCTCGCAATTTCCACAAGCGGTAATTCTGCCAATGTTATCAGAGCCGTTGAGATGGCAATAACTAAAAAGATGAAAGTGATTAGTTTTCTTGGAGGAACAGGTGGAAAGCTGAAAGAACTTGCCCACCTTCCAATTGTTATTCCATCGTACAATGTTCAAAGAATTCAAGAAGGACATATCACAATTGCTCATATTATCTGCGAGCTAGTAGAAGACAATCTTTACGGTTAATTTGTATTTTATGAACTAATCAATCTTGTAAAGTTTTGCTGCTTTATCTGCAGAAGTGACAATCCCTCTTATTAATGCTGAACTAAATCCGTTGTGTTCCATTTGGTTTAAACCTGAAATTGTGCAGCCGCGAGGAGTTGTAACTTTATCCACTTCGCTTTCCGGATGGGCTTTTCCACTTAACAGTAAAGTTGCAGCACCCTTAGCCGTTTGAGCCGCCATTAATAGCGCCTCATCAGAGTGAAAACCGATTTCAATTCCTCCTTGTGATGCTGCTCTTACTGCTCTTAGAAAAAAAGCTATTCCGCAAGCACAAAGAGCCGTTGCGGGAATCATTAATTCTTCATCAATTATTAATGTTTTACCAACTTGACTAAATATTTCCTCAGCCACTTTCAACGCATCGCTATTTTTATGGTCGGCAGAAATGCATGTCATTGATTCCTGGATTGCAATCGCAGTATTGGGCATAACTCTTACCACTTCAACGTTTTTTTCTACACGATTTTTAATTGCTTTTATGCTCGCTCCGGAAACAACTGAGATAATTATATGCTTATCGGGATTGAGTACAGGGGCAATTTCAGATAACAATTCATTCAATTGCTGAGGCTGAACAGCTATTAAAATTACCTGGGAATTAGCAACTGCTTCAATATTATTTGAAGTAATTTTGAAACCCAAATTTTTATATTCGTCAAGAATATCAACCTTCCGTCTAGTTATAAAAATATTTTTAGCATCATATAAACTTGAGCTCTGCAATCCTTGAGCTATAGCTAATCCAATATTCCCGCCGCCAAGTATCGCAATATTTTTGAATGATGACATTTAGTTTCTCCTTTAAAAAATCAATTCTTAAATTTTTAATTAAACTGAATGAATAAAAAAATAATCCTATTTTGTGTTCGTCCAACCAACATGATCCCCGACTTGAATGTCATGTTTAGCTGTGAATCCCGCATTCACTTCTAAAACATATTGAGCCGGAGCGGTTGATGGATAAGATTGATCCGAAAGAACTTTGGTGTTTTTGTGAATTGTAACTATTGTTTTATTTGAGTTAATAAAAATCATATCGAGTGAAATGAGAGTGTTCCTCATCCAAAAAGATTGCATTGCATCATCCGGGAAAATAAAAAGCATTCCTTGCTTTTCTTCCATAGAAACCCGTTTCATTAATCCAAGCTGACGTTCATAGTCAGTATCGGCGATTTCAAGATCAATTCTGGCTTTCTGCATGCCTATAGAATCAGCAATCGTCAACTCACCTTCCTTCTGAAACATGTAATAAACCTCTTCAATGTTTTCTTTATTAAGTATTCCCGGAAAGACAAATAAAATTATTATAGCCGCAATTAGCACTCCTGTAATCACATAATATTTTTTATCAATCGGTTTTATAGTTGAATGCTTTGATTGATTTTTCTTTTTCAGATTTGTCATATAATTAAAAATTGTTTTTATTGTTGTGGTTAAATTAAAAAATATTTCTGGTTAATCGATGATTCATTATATACTGGATAATTGCATTGCTTACAATAGCCCCGAGTTTCAACTCGGGGAAACAATAACAGGATATAATTTTGGCTTTAGCCACCATATATCAACTTGGGCTAAAGCCCAGCAATCCTAACCCATTATACCCCCGACATAAATGTCGGGGCAATTATTAATAAATTTCAAGTTAAAATGACTTCAAATATAATCGAACGACATGAAATAAAACTTTCTGAAACCCATTCTAAAATGATTATCAGCGGTTGGGGAAAAGAAGCTTATGAAAATTCTGTTGTCGAGAGAATAACTTACTTGTCAGATGGTCTAAAGATTAAAGGCTACATTGCCTATCCGAAAGATCAATCAAAAAAATATCCTTGTTTAATTTGGTGCCGAGGTGGAGCTGGAAATAAAGGTGCAATAGATACTTTTACTGCACGAGGAATTTATGGACAGCTTGCAAGCTGGGGTTATTCTGTTTTTGCTTCTCAATACCGAGGTAACGCGGGAAGTGAAGGAAATGATGAAGTCGGCAGCAATGATGTTAATGACATTCTAAACCTGGTACCACTTGCAGATGAATTACCACAGGCAAACAAATATATTTGGGGAATCGAGGGTTGGAGCCGCGGCGGCATGATGACATTTTTGGCTTTAAGAAGTAACCAAAATTTTAAATGTGCAGTTTTAGTCGGAGCAATTTCCAACGTTAGAGAATATGCGAACACAAATACCAATCTAAAAACTTATTATAAAAATCTAATCGGGAAAGAAAAGCTTGAGATGGAATTGAACAAAAGATCAGCAATTAATTTTGTGAAAGAGCTTCCTAAAATTCCTTATCTCCTAATTCATGGTGCAGAAGATGGTACAGTCTCACCAATGCAATCAATTAAACTTGCTTATAAATTTAATGAGTATGATATTCCTCATAAACTTGTGCTGCCCCAAAACGGTGATCACTTTCTAAGAAAAAATAGAAAAGAAGTTGATGAGCTGAGGAAAGATTGGTATGAGAAGTATCTTAAGCCCTAACCTTCAAGGTTAATGTAACGGAATAACACACAATAACCTTCAAGGTTTCACAAAAAAAGCGGTCCGAAGACCGCCTTAATTTTGAATTTGTAATTTTTAATTTTTAATTACTTTATTAGAACCATCTTCCTTACTTGATTAAAACTTTGTCCTGAGCTTGACGAAGGATCACCAGCATCTATTCTGTAAATATAAGTCCCGCTTGCAACTTGAACTCCGGAATCGTTTTTTCCATTCCAGGTTACTTCGTAAGTAGCGGCATTTTGATAATTGTTAACAAGTTCGGTAACGCGTCTTCCGTTCAAATCAAAAATTGTAACTTTAACATTTTTTCCTTCGGGCAAAGCATATCTAAATTTTGTGGATGGATTAAATGGATTGGGGTAGTTCTGTGAAAGCTCAAACTTATCAGGAATTGTCGTTTTAATTTCTTCAACTGATGTAACAATTGTGGTTGAAAACATACTTCTTCCATGTGTTGCGGCAAATAGTTTGTTATCAGATAAGCGGTAATCTAAGTCGGCAACTGAGACATTAGCTAAACCATTGTTATCTTGAGCCCAAGAGCTTCCGCCATTTACAGTTGAAAAAACTCCAAGATCAGTTCCAACAAAAAGATTATTCGCGTCCGATGGATTTACAACTAGACAGTTAACAGGAATGTTTGGAAGATTACTTGATATGTTAGTCCAATTAACTCCAAAGTTGGTTGTTTTGAAAACCTTATTACCTGAACTAAAACCAGAAAACGTTGCAAATGCCGTAGAGGGATTATTTGGATCGGTTGCAATACGAGTACAGTAGGCAACGGGTAATCCGCTGTTTCTTAAATTCCAGTTAGAACCGCCATCTGTAGTAACTTGAATGCGGCCATTGCTGCAACCAGCATAAATAACATTAGAATTGCCTTTTGCTACAATAACAGTGGATATTTTACTTCCTGATGAACCGGTTCCATCTCCAGTTAAATCACCGCTGATTGCAGTCCAATTGCCTGCACTGTTAATCGTTCTCCACACACGATAGGTTCCTGCAACAATTATGTTAGAATTATTAGGATCCATCGAGAATGGAGAAATAAACAAAGTTCGATCAGTGGTTCCATCCCAGAAATCCGGACCAACAGGAATACCACTCATCGCTTTGGAAAATGTTGCACCGCCGTTAGTAGATTTAAAGAAAGCAAGGTTAACATATTCCATATATAAATTATTCGTATTACTAAAATCGACTTCAGTAGCACCGCCATCTCCTCCCATGACAGTGGTCCACGAAGATGAACCCGTTGATTTCAGAGTTCCGTTATCCTGTGTGCCACCGTAATATGTAGTGCCTGTCGGATTAACAGCACCATAATAAAACTGAGTTATAAAAAGATTATTGTTTATCGCAGTCCAGTTTTCACCTTTATTTGTTGACTTAAAAATTCCACCATCTGTGCCTAAATACATAATGTTGGTGTTTGAGGGTGCAAACGCAATAGCATGCTGATCTGCGTGAACATATTGTGGAGCACCGGCTTGTGAGTACCAGTTTGTTTTTTGTGTCCAACTTGAACCAGAATTAGTAGATTTCCAAAAATCTAATCCACCGACATATAAGGTGGCGGAATTATTAGGATCGATATAAACAATATTATCATACCACGCCTGTGTACCGGCGTAATTGTCAGGTCCGGAAAATGCTGGGCCAGGCACAGTCATGGTAAACCAATTATCTCCACCATCGGAAGTGCTTGCCATTAAGGTCACACCATTTGTGGTAAGATCACAGAAAGACGCAATGGCAATCAGTGGGTTAGATGCCGATGTTGCTATTTCAATTCTTCCTTGTCCGCTTTGACCGAGATTTGAACTGAAAGAGCTTCCACCATCTGTACTTCTATAAATTGAAGCATCATTAAAAAGACCGAAAGAAGCGTAGATTGTTGATGGCGAAGTGTAAGCAACCTCAACATCCATGCAATGGACATCTGCGCCGCCGGTTCCTACTAACATTCCTGTAAATGAAGCTCCTCCATCTGTAGATTTATATAAACCTTTTCTTGTTGCAGCGTACAATGCATTTGTGCTTTGATCAATAACTAATTTGTTCACATAGTAGAAATTTGAATTGTTGGCTGAACTAAGCCTAACCCAAGTAGCTCCAGCATCAGTTGTTTTGAATATTCCTTCGCCCCGTAATGCATCACCATTAAAGTATCCTTCACCAGTACCGGCATATAAAATACTGGAGTTAGTTGGATCCATAACTATACTGCAAACCGCTAAATTTTCCATGTTATCTTTTAATGGGGACCAGCTTGTACCCCCATTAGTGGTTTTCCATACTCCTCCGCTGACCGAGCCCAAATAAACTAGATTAGGATCAGTAGGATGAACAACTATTGCACGAACTCTTCCACCAATATTACCAGGACCCAATTGCGTCCAGCTTAGAGCTGCAGTTCCTTTGTTCAATTGATTTTTTTGCTGTATTTCAATTAGAGCTTTTTCCCGCCAATCAACCGGAATAGAACCTTGAGGATAAGCTCTTTGCTCGTAATACCATTGCATTGCTTTATCCGGCATCCCATTAGTAGGTTTTTTTTGCTTCTTCTTTTCAATTTTCCATTGAATGAAATCATTCATAGTGAATTCATCACTTCTGATAACAAATTCACTAAATAGAAAAAAGCTCCCTAATAGAAAGACAGGTAATAACAATCGGAAAATTTTAGAGTTCATAGAAATATCCCTTTTAGATTATTAATAAAACAAAACTCCATATTCGATTAAAAGAATTCATACTGATATTTCAGTTTGACATTACTTCTTGAATAAACCAACCATTTAAGTTCTCAAAAAAGATTATCGCTTTGAATTCATTTCCGGCTTTTTGTTTCGCAAGTGAAAATAAATCCCTATTTTTTTTAGAATTAGAAATGATTTTTTTATCATCATCAAGGAGAAAATTTGGAATAAGATTGTAAGATTTGCCTTGCATTGCAAGGCTCGGATAACCAGGATCTTCTTCAACACTAGTTATAAGAGCTTTAACGACAAAGCTTCCATTTTTATTAGAAAATATTTCTTCCACTTTTGCAACAATAATTGATTTATTTATTGCGATGCTTGTTGGATTCTTTAAAGTGTTTCCGGGGATTGAAAGGTTGACTTTATCTTTAGAAACATCTGTACAGCAAGATGATAAAAGTATTATGGAAATAACCACTAAAAATATTTTTATTGAATTATTCATTGTAATTTTGTTTTAGCTGCAAATAAAAGGATTAATTATCCTGTACGATAGATAATTTGAAATATTTGCCTGAACTTGTTCCAAATCACTTTTTATATTTGTGCAGTGTATTCTGATTTTTAATCAACTCAGTATTAAATAATATTTTTGATTTATACATCTATAACCAGTTGTGAAAATTAAAGATCAACAAAACTTATCTGAAGAATTTTTTACAAAGCTTGCAGAAATATCTGCCGGTTACTTACCATCTGAAACCTTTGATAAATTGATTGTCCTTCTTCAATCCGAAATTTCCAATCATCACTTCACACGTTCTTCAGAATCAAATTTGCTGAGAATTATTTCCGCGATGTATGATAAATATTCTTTTCTAACCGATTGTATAAAATATCCGCATTACGTTGAAATCATTGTTGCAATCTCAGCTAACAGCAATTACTTGACCGATATTCTTGTTCGTAACCCAGAATATTTTTACTGGATAGTAAATCCTTCAAATTTAGAGCCGAAACTAAACCTTGAAGATTTTGCAAAAAACGTTAATTCATCTCTAAGTCTCTATAAAACATTCTCATCGAAGGTCAATTTTTTCCGCAGTCTAAAACGAAAAGAAATCTTAAGAATCGGTCTGAAGGATATTCTTAGTTTCTGTACATTGGAAGTTATCACTGAAGAGTTGTCAATACTTGCAAAGGTAATTTCAGCTAAATTATTTGAGCTTAGTTTGGAAGAAATTAAATCGAAGTATCAGATAAAAAATATAAGCAGTGACTATTGCTTAATTGGACTTGGAAAGCTCGGCGGCAACGAATTGAACTACAGCTCAGATATTGATTTAATTATTTTTTATGATGAAGATATCACGATTAAAAACAAAAGCTATCATGAACTCTTAACCGAAGCTATTTACTTGTTCATTGAAAGCGCTTCTTCAATCACATCTACAGGATTTATTTTCAGAGTTGATTTTCGATTACGTCCTGATGGAAGAAACTCACCTTTATGCAGAAACATAAGTGAATATTTAAGTTACTATGAAAGCAGAGGCGAGGATTGGGAAAGACAAATGCTAATCAAAGCAGGATTTGTTGCCGGTAATCTAAATTTGTACAATCATTTTATAAACTATCTTTCGCCATTCATATTTCCGGTAAGCTTTTCAATTTCGCCAACCGAACAAATAAGAAAACTTAAAAAGAATATTGAAAGAAATTTAGGAAGTGAAGAAAATATTAAATTGCTTCCGGGAGGAATTCGCAATATTGAATTTTCCATTCAAGCCCTGCAATTAATAAATGGCGGTAAATGGAAAGAGCTGCGCAACGGAAACACATTGAAGAGCATTGATATTCTTGAAGTAAAAAATTTCTTAACTAGCAGTGAGGCCAACATCTTTAAAAATGCTTATATATTCTACAGGAAGATTGAGCACTATCTTCAACTAATGAATGACAAGCAGACACATACAATTCCTGCTGATAATGAAATGCTTTCTAAAATCAGCACTTATCTTCGGTTTGATGATCCGAAAAAATTTAAAGAAACACTAAAAGTAAATCGAGAAAATGTTTCTAAAATTTATCAGTCTATTATCGGCAAAGAAATTAAAGTGAAAGAGAAAAGGGATATTTCCGATATCAATTTTGAAAATAAAAAGAAAGCGCTGCAAGATTTTACTTTTCTTCGCGAAGGAAAAGGTTTATTAGGTCAAAAAGAATTTGATGAAAGAACGATTACGATATTTCAAATCATTGAACCTGCGATTATTAATTATCTTAAAAATGCAATCAATCCCGATGCTGTGCTTCAAAATTTTGTTAGAATAATAAAACATTCGAGCTTCCCATTTATTTGGTATAGAGAACTAACAGATAAGAAATTTCTAAAATCATTTTTAACGGTTTGTGAATTTTCTCAACGCTCAATTAATATGTTTGCAGAGGACGATGAGCTGATCGAGATTTTTCTAAACAGGAAAGTATTTGAGAGAATCAATCCCGAAATGCCAGGTCAATTTTTGCTGAAAAAAATAATCTTCACATTAACAGTTCAATTTACACTTGGAATTATAAATCACGAAAAAGTATCGAAAACTCTTTCTGCTTTTTACAAGCAAGAAATAAGCCGCTTATTCAACGTATCGCTTCAGAACAAATATCCTTCGTTAAAATATTTTATTGCAGGATTAGGAAGTTTTGGTTCAGATGAAATGACCTTTAACTCTGATATTGATTTGGTTTTTGTAGTTAATGATCTAAAAGCAATTCCAAATGCGGAAAAAATATTCCAAAGCATATTATCGCAAATCAGAAAATCACTTTCCCCAATTGAAGTTGATTTCAGATTACGACCGGAAGGAAAGAGCAGCATTCTGGTTTGGGATATAAATAGTTATGATCTCTACATCCAAAAAAGAATAAGAATTTGGGAATTACAGGCATTCACAAAAATTTCTTTTCTATGCGGTGATAAAAAGCTATTCAATACTTTCTTGAAATCCCTTATAACAAAATTGGGAACAGAAAAGGAAGAAGTAATTAAAACTGAAATAAAAGAAATGAGAAGGAAGCTTTATCCCAAAAATTTAGGTGGTAATCTCAGCATGATAAATTTAAAGAAAAGTGCAGGCGGAATAATTGATGTTGAATTTATTCTTCAGTATTTAGCCATCACTTCCCAGGATAGTTTTTCAAAGATTGCAGGTAAAGGATTAAAAGCTCTTACAAAATTGCCTGATAAGCGAATCAGTAAAGATGCGCGTACGTCTCTTGTAAATAATTTCTCATTCCTAAAAAGATTAGATTTTCTGATCCAGGTTATGTTCAATGCTACAACATCTTTACTTCCAGGTGACAAGAAAAAATTGAGAATGCTCTCCCAACAAATGAATTTTGATGATCTGGAAAAATTTCAGCTTAGCATGAATGAAGTTATGAAATCAAATAAATTACTTTTCCAAAAATACCTGGCAAAAAATTGAACATCATAAAAAAATATTTAGCATTAATTGTAAGCACGATTGCATTCATTATCTATCTGATAACTCTTGCACCTTCAGTTGTTCAGATAGATTCGGGTGAGCTTGCAGCAGTTCAAATCACATTGGGAATTGCACACCCTACCGGTTACCCGCTTTTTACAGTATTGGGTTACCTATTTTCACTCATCCCTCTTCCCTTCACAAAAATTTACCAGATGAATTTACTCGCCGCAATTTATTGTGCTGCGGCGATTGGTTTCTTTGTTCAATCTGTGAAGTTGGCACTTGATAATCTTGATAAGTTTAATCTTGGCAAGTCCCTTGAAATCAAAAAGGTGAAGAAGAAAAGCCGAAAGGATAAGCAGAATAATGCTAACAGCAAGAAAGAAAAACAAGAAATTCCCGATATCGTTAAGTTATTCACATCAGCTTTTAGCGGATTGATTCTCGCTTTCAGTAAAACATTTTGGTTTCAAAGCACATCAGTTGAAGTTTATTCGCTTCATCTTCTTTTAATTTGCATAATCATTTTCATTTTACTCAAAGCTTATCTTCAAAGTGAAGAAAAGAAAAATGGCATTTGGAATTTTTGGTTTATTCTTGCAATCATACTTGCATTGGGATTCAGCAATCACATGACAACATTGCTGGTTCTTCCGGCCATTGCATATTTGTTTTTTACCCAATATGGATTCAACAAAGCCAGCATAAGGAAAATGTTCGTCATGATTACCATTTTCCTGACTATTCTTGCAATCATTTATTCATATTTGCCGATTCGTGCCTCGCAGCGGCCAATAATCAATTGGGGAAATCCCATTGACATGGAAAGAGTTCTAAGACACATTTCTGGAAAGCAGTATCAGGTTTGGTTATTCTCCTCGATGGAAGCAGCAAAAAAACAATTTGCATATTTCTTTTCTAACCTAACCAATGAATTCAACATTGCTTTAATCCCAATTATTATCGGAGTTCTATTTACTTACTCATACAGCAAAAAGCTTTTTATTTTCTTAACAGTTTTATTTGCATCAACAGTTTTGTACTCAATTAATTACGACATTGTAGATATTGATTCGTACTTTTTGTTAGCTCACATTGCTCTTGCATTTTTCTCTGCATTCGGAATAATAAAGCTTTACTCATTCTTAAAGCTATCAAATCACAAGAATTTAGTTGTCATAATCACTTCGTTGATTCTTACTTTGATTTTTGCATCATATAATTTCAAAAAGGTTGATCAATCAAACACCAAAATCTTTGAGGACTATACAAAATCTCTCATGAATAGCATGGATAGAAAATCAATCGTGCTTAGCTATCAATGGGATTTTTTCATTTCAGCCTCTTATTATTTTCAAAATGTGGATGGACTTAAGAAAGATGTGATTGTTATTGACAAGGAATTACTAAGACGATCATGGTATTACAACCAGCTTAAGCGAAGTTATCCTGATCTTTTTTCTGGATTAGAGCATGAAGTGAAAATGTTTCTTGAAGCACTCGAACCATTTGAAAGAAGTGATAATTACAACTCACAGCTACTTGAAAGTCTTTTCCGTCAAATCATGACAAAGCTGGTCACAACCAACATTGAGAAATATAATATCTATCTTGCGCCCGAAATGGTAGATATTGAAATGCAAAAAGGTGAATTTACTTTACCACCAGATTATTATTTAGTGCCGAATTTATTTCTTTTCAAAGTTGTGAGGACAAAGGAGTACGTTTCAGCTAAGGAAGCCGACTTCAATATTCAAATTCCTGAGAGAAGAGATTATTATGTAAATTTTATTGAAGAGAAAGTCGGATCGATGTTAGCAAGACGGGCGATTTATGAAATGCAAAATAATAAATCAGATAGGGCTAAGGTTTATATAAATAAGATTAAGAATGCTCTGCCTCAATATAAGCTGTCACCAGAGTTGATGAGAGTGATTGAGTGAAATTAATCCTCAATTGCATCCAGTAATTCCTCTATTCTATCGTCAGTAAGCTCACTTACTGTCATAAAGGATTGCAGAATTACATCTACCTGCTGGATTAGGTTACGTTTGTAGTACTTAGGGGCATAAATAGATCCATCAACCATATACAGGCGTTTAGCTTTCTCATCAAAAAAAGTATAGCTAATAAATGGCCCACCCATTCCTTTTGTGTTCATTTCCCAGAGGCCTTGAGTCAAAATTGCATATCTTTCTTTAAAGTTGACTTCAACAGTTGTGAAATATTCTTCAGCAATAATCACATGTGATCGATCGTCTGTTGTACGATAATATTTCTGAGTAATGTTATTTCTGATCGCACGAATTGAATCAACGTTCAAGTAAGCGGGACTTGCATCCTCAATCCAATAAACAAAGATCCATCTTTCCAAATCGCTGTTCGGAGATCTTCTGAGCCACACAAAATTATCCTCGGGCTTATTCATTGCTAAGCTAAAATCCGCTTGAACATAAATAACCCAGCCATGTTCTTTAATTAGTTTTCCTTCGATATCTTTTCGTTCGTAACGTGCATTATATAAACTTTCAGAAAGCCTCTCATCGGAGATTTTTTGGAATGCATAAAGAAGATTATCGCTTTTCTTTAGAATGTTGAATTCGAGTTCCTGCATATCCGGAGCAGTTAAAACAACAACTAATTGATTCTTTGCCCAAAGATTATATTTCATAACCTGCGACATTTGGTTGGACATTATTTGCGATTTGATTGCAGAGTCAATCACAGCATTAATGAATTGTGACGCAAGCGAGCCTGAATTCATTGGTGCAACAATGATGATATTTTTACGCGTTCTATATTTTTCGATTTCATTCGGTGAAACTCTTTTAAGCGTAAAGAGTTTTTCCGGCTGGGGAGTATAAATCACTTTTTCAAAAATTGATTCAAGAGCCATTCTGAGTTCTTCATATTCCAATGAGTCAGCAATAACATATATTTCATCCTCCAAACCTTTTGCCGGCTTATTTACGGTATCACATGACGATAAAAAAATCAGTGAAAAAGGAATCAATATCAAAAAAATAATTTTCATCTTTACCTCGGAACGTTTTGAAGAACTAAATTTAATTCCGGAAGAAACAGCAGATATAATAACCACATTGCAAATCCTATTGAGATCGGGATTACGAGATTATCATCAGCTAATCCGAAGGACACATTTTCTATTATTGCGCCAAATGCGGTACTTACAATTCCAATCATATATTCAGAAAGCATGTACTCGATTTTGGGAGATAGTAAAACAACGACTATTCCACTAAAGAAAAAAGCTAAAGTTCCCTCAAGGCTTTTGAAAAGAAATTTATGCCTGCCGAATCGCCGTCCAATTAATGCTGCCATTGTATCGCTGACTATTAAAACAGCAAATGCAGTTACAACAATTACTTTAGGGAAAATTATAACGCAGATGAATGCCGACAGGAGAACATAAGTGGCTCCGTTGAGATTTCGCTTTTTATGATCAAGCTCATGCTGTCTTAGTAAAAAGCCAAAGAACTTATAAAATATTTTTCCGATTGCCGGAGAAAGGTAACGACCAAGATCAAGGAACAATGCGATTGACGTCATCATTCCTAAAATAATTAAGGCGGTATTCCTTGGTATGAAATAATAACTGACTGGAATCGAAAGTGAGCAAAGATGAATTAGCTTACGAAAAATTTCATCTCTGTAATGAATAGTGCCGTTATCAACCTGCGTCATCTGTGGAGATTGATTCTTTCGGTTTCCTCTGTTCAATTAATTTTTTTACATGATCGGGAACTTCGATTTCGGTGCCATTCTCAGCACCACCATTCTTTTTAATTGGCGGTAATTCCTCGCCGCGAACAATAGCATCTATTTCTTCGCCGTCAAGAATTTCTCTTTCAAGCAATTCCATAGAAAGCTTATGGAGCAAAGCCATATTGTCCTTTAATATCTTCTCGGATCTATCCATTGCCGCACTCACAATTGATCTAATTTCATCATCGATTTCAATCGCAGTGCGTTCGCTGTAATCTCTGTGCTTTTGAATTTCCCTTCCCAAAAAGATTTCCTCCTCTTTTGCGCCGTAACTTACCGGACCAAGCTTTTCGCTCATTCCCCATTCACAAACCATCTTTCGTGCAATGCCTGTTGCTTTTTCAATATCGTTTCCTGCACCGGTTGTATAATGCTTGAACACTAATTTTTCTGCTGCTCTTCCGCCAAGTGCATACGTAATTATAGATTCCAAGTATACTTTGGAATAAGTATGTTTTTCATCAATTGGAAGATAGCTTGTAACGCCTAAAGCTCTTCCACGCGGAATTATAGTTACTTTGTGAACAGGATCAGCTTCGGGAAGCATTCTTGCAACGAGAACGTGCCCAATTTCATGGTATGAAGTGATTTTTTTTTCTTCCTCCGAAATGATCAAACTCTTTCTCTCCATTCCCATCATAACTTTATCTTTGGCTTCCTCAAAATCAATCATTTCAACATTTTTCTTATTCTTTCTTGCAGCTAAAAGTGCAGCTTCATTAACCAAGTTAGCAAGATCCGCACCTGAGAGACCCGGCGTTCCTTTGGCTAGTATTTCAAGCTTAACAGCAGGATCAAGAGGAATATTTCGTGTATGAACTTTTAAAATTCCCTCACGACCTTTAACATCAGGTCTATCAACAACAACCTGGCGATCAAATCTTCCCGGTCTAAGTAGTGCCGGATCTAAAACATCAGGACGATTTGTTGCAGCAATAATTATTACGCCGCTGTTTTGTTCAAATCCATCCATTTCAACTAAAAGCTGATTGAGAGTTTGTTCTCGTTCATCATGACCGCCGCCTAAACCTGCACCACGATGGCGTCCAACGGCATCAATTTCATCAATGAAGATTATACATGGTGCATTTTTCTTTCCTTGATCAAATAAATCTCTAACTCGGCTGGCACCAACGCCAACGAACATTTCAACGAAATCTGCTCCGCTTATTGAGAAAAACGGTACACCCGCTTCACCTGCAACTGCTCGTGCTAATAAAGTTTTTCCTGTTCCCGGAGGTCCTAACAATAATACGCCTCTTGGAATTTTCCCGCCAAGCTTTTGAAACTTTGTCGGTTCTTTTAAGAATTCAATGATTTCTTGAAGTTCCATTTTGGCTTCATCAGCTCCGGCAACATCTTTAAAGGTTACTCTGAGGCCTGACTGTGTTATTAATTTAGCTTTACTTTTTCCGAAAGAAAAAATTCCTCTTGTACCTCCTGTAGATCCCTGCATTCTCCGCATTATAAGCAGCCACACGGCGATAATAATAATCCAAGGAATAAAGCCAAGAACAATATTCAACCATTCATTCGATTCTTTATCAAAGGAATAGTCAATCCCCTTCAATTTCCAAATGGCTTCCTGATCTTTTATTATTGGCTCAGGCAGATAAACAGAAATTTCTCTTACTTCCACCTCTTTGTTATTGATACTTATCTTTTGCTTTGAACGAAGTTCTGCCTTGAAAGAGTAATCATTTATATCAGATTTGGTAATTGTAGCTTTTAAAATTTTATCTTCGGTAAGTAGTTTCTCGTATTGCAAATAAGGTATTTCAGTATAGCTAACGCTATTAGTTCTGAAAATTTGCATAACTATTACAGCAGCAACGATTACTGCACCCCAGCCAAAAACCAACTTAATTACTTTAGACCAGTCGAAATTATCGTCACTTTTATTAGAACCATCTGGTTTTAATGGTGAGTTCTTATTGCTTTTGTTATCAGCCATATTATTAAATCATTATCCTAAGAATTTAAATGAAATCATTAACTTAACATGTAAATTGAGCGCAAATTCCGATATTTTTGCGCATAATCCAACCCAAATCCTATAACAAATTTGCTTGGAATTTCGAAACCAATATAATCAATTTTCACGTCATATCTAAGACTATTGGGCTTAACTAGAAGACTCACAACCTTCATGCTCATAGGATGATGAGTGCTAATAAGTTCCTCAATAAATTTAATTGATAAACCGGAATCAACTATATCCTCAACAATTATTAAGTCTCTTCCGTTCACATCGCAGTTAAGCTCTTTAACTAACTTGACATTACCGGATGAAATTTTCTCATCGCCGTAACTTGATAATTTGAAAAAATCGATTTCACAATCTATGCCAATATTTTTTACAAGATCAGACATAAAAATAAAAGACCCATTAAGAACCCCAATGAAAACCGGGACTTTACCTTCGTAATCTTTTGAAATTGTATCAGCCAATTCTTTTATACGCGATTGTATTGTTTTTTCACTTAGATATTCGGAGAAGACTTCTTTACCAACAACAATTTTATCCTTGCTTATTTCAGACATAATTGTAAAACCTTTCGTGTTTTATCCGTGATTTTAAATCTGTCATCAATTCTATGACCGACAACCCACACGATTTTTTTGTTATTAATCAGAACTAATTGTTTCCTCTTTTCAAAAGATGAAACTTTTTGGTCATTAAGAAAATCAGATACCTTTTTTGATCCATTTAATCCTAAGGGAGAGAATCTGTCTCCATTTTTCCAATATCTAAGTAGAAATCTATCAGTGACTTTGTCTGCATTAATTAATTCTATTTTTTTATTATTCGATTTGGTCGCGATCTTTTTATCAACACGATTAATAATGATTCTCTTATTATCAATTGTCCCGCTGCCACCGATTTTAATTTCAACGTACTCTGATTTCTTCTGCTTCCTTTTGATGTAGACCAAAATCTTACCTCGCTCGCGCAGAGCAGATAATCCATTGGAGATATTTACGCTTTTACCAATCTGATTTGAAAATAA
The DNA here is from genome assembly GCA_001803045.1 of Ignavibacteria bacterium RIFOXYB12_FULL_35_14. Classification (GTDB taxonomy): domain Bacteria; phylum Bacteroidota; class Ignavibacteria; order Ignavibacteriales; family Ignavibacteriaceae; genus XYD12-FULL-36-8. The sequence goes on from MHAR01000048.1 coordinate 74,081, forward strand.
CAAAATAACTTTCTTACAGTCATTAAACGAAGCCTGAGTTGAATAGTTTCTTTCAATTGAAAGCTTTACTACGTCACTCCAAATATTCTTATCAATTGCGTTTAACTTATCAACATTTATTTCAAGCTTGTCACCTTTTTTTCTGACAACATGTTGGCTGATCATTTCTATCGCAGAATTAACAACCGTTGATTGCTTCTTTAGAACTAATGAAGATTTGAATATTGTCTGTTCAATTTTAGGATTTAAATACTTTTTGATTTGGGGGAATATTTCATTTCTAACAAAGTTGCGCTCATAAATGTTTGAAAGATTGGTTTTATCTATTAAATACTCCACTTTATTCTTTTTTAGATATTCTAAAATTTCATCTTTACTTATCGATAAAATCGGTCGAATGATATTTTCCCTTCTTATTGGAATTCCGGATAATCCTTTTAGTCCGGTACCTTTAATCAAATTCAAAAAAACAGTTTCCGCATTGTCGCTGCAATTGTGTGCAGTTGCAATTTTATCATAAAAAAAATTTTTCTGGATTTTCGTTAACTCTTTATAACGAATCTCTCTTGCTGCTTCTTCAATCGAAATCTTATTCGTTTTTGCAAATGAGGGTACATTTCTTTTTACAGTGTGATAATCAACTCCAAGCTTCAAACATAATTTTCTGCAAAACTTTTCATCTTTATTAGCTTCTTCACCGCGAATCATGTGATTGACGTGCATCGCTCCAATTTCGATTCCATACTTTTTTCTGTACTTCAGCAAAAAATGAAGAAGAAAAACCGAATCTGGTCCACCGCTGAGAGCAACTAAAATTTTATCTCCGCGTTCGATAAGTTCTTGCTCTTCTATAAAGCGAATTATTTTCTCGTCAATTTTTTTCATTCTTAAGATAGAATACTTTTCTTATCCAATTAAGATTCTGCCTTTGTTGACATAATCCTTTCAACATATTTACCCAGTACATCAAACTCAAGATTTACCGTATCGCCAACTTTTTTATGGGAGAATATTGTTTCCTGCCAGGTAAATGGAATTACGCCAACCGAAAAAGTATTTCCCTCAAGCTGTGCGACAGTCATGCTAACTCCATCAATAGATACTGAACCAACGTAAATTAAATATTTCTTGAACTCTTCCGGGTAACCAATTGTGAAGAAGTGGCTGTTCGATAATTCTTTTATTTGCAAAACCTCACCTTTAGTATCAACATGACCGAGTACAAAATGTCCACCAAGCCGTGCATCCGCTTTCAGGGGTCTTTCCAAATTCACTTTATTTCCAGGCACAAGCATACCAAGATTTGTTTTCTTCAAAGTTTCCTCGATAGTATCAACCGAGAAAGTATTTCTGTCTTTTTTTACAACCGTTAAACAGCATCCGTTAACACTTATGCTGCTTCCGATGTCAAGGTCTTCCATAATTTTAGATGCTTTAATCGCAAGCTGATATCCATCGCCGGTTTTTATTTTTTGAAGTAATTCTCCTTTTTCTTCAACGAGTCCTGTAAACATGTAACACTCCCGTAAAATAATAATTGATTTTTCAAGTAAAGTTAAGAAAAATTCTAAAGCGATGAATGAGTGATCGATCTGGAAAGTATCAGTAACTTAGCTTATAAATTATTTTGTTGACTTACGCAAAAGTGAAGAATACAAACCCAGTTCCTAACGCATAGTCCTAAATTCAAAGGAACTGGATTTGTATACGGATTTTCATTTTGACATTGCGCAGCGTGAGTTATTTTGTTATTTCAACTAACAAATCTTCATCAATGGTTTCAACATTTACAAACTTAACTTTAAGAGCTTTCTTTAATGTGCCTTTTCCAAAGGCATTTACAAAAGGAAGACCGGGTCCTAAAATTTTTGGACTGATAAACAAAACAATGTTATCAAAAAGATTTTCACGCAGGAAAGAAGTATAAATTTCACTTCCTCCTTCCACAAGCACCGATGCGATCTGATTTTTTGCCAATTCCACCAATGCCGATTTAAGATTTATTCTTCCATTTTCATTTTCCCTTGCGAAAAGAACCTTTGCTCCCAAGGAATTTATTTTATGTATTCTTCGCTTCTTACTGATACTTTTTTTTGATGTAACTATAATTAAATTCTTATCGCTATTGCCGGTAAAAATTTTATAGTCAGTAGCTATTTCGAGATTTGAATCAAGAATAACCCGTTTAGGATTCCGTCCTTCAGTTAACCTAACTGTTAAGCTTGGGTCATCAGCATATACGGTTCCTGCACCGATCAAAACGGCATCGTATTTTGCTCTTAGTGAATGCACAAGACGACGAGAGGAAGCCGAGGAAATCCACTTTGAATTTCCTGAAGCATCGGCGATTTTTCCATCTAATGTTTGCGCTGCTTTTAATGTTACATAAGGAATTTTTTTTGTTATGTACTTGAAGAAAAATTTATTCAGCTCAACGCATTCTTTTTCCAGTAAACCGACTTTGACTTCCAATCCCGCGGATTTTAATTTTTTTACCCCGCCGCCGCTAATCATGGGATTCATATCCAGAGTACCGATGACAACACGTTTAAATTTTCTCTCAATAATTTTATCAACACATGGAGGAGTTTTTCCCTGATGACTGCATGGTTCTAAATTTATATAGAGAGTAGCCCCCTCTACATTTTCCCTTGCACTGTTTATTGCATTAACTTCGGCGTGATTTCCCCCAAATTTTTCATGATAGCCAGCCCCGATAATTCTTTCATCTTTAATGATAACACAGCCAACAAGCGGATTCGGACTGACTTTTCCAATTCCTTTTTTAGCTAATTCAATTGCAAGCTTTATGTACGATTCATCTGTCAAGGGAAAGAGTTTTATTTAATCGATAATATTTGAAACTCCATTAAGCCGGCAGGTGCTTTTACTTTTACTTTGTCGCCGACTTTATAACCAAGAAGCCCCTGACCAACCGGTGAAGTCACCGAAATTTTACCAGCTTGAAAATCAGCTTCTTCAGGAGATACTAAAGTATAATCAAAAATTTTTTTTGTCTTTAAATTTTTGATAGAAACAAGAGATAAGATGTGAACTTGATCATTTGAAAATTGAGACATGTCAATTATTCTTGCACGCGATAAGATTTTTTCCAGTTTGTTGATTTTCAATTCAAACATGCCTTGCTCTTCCTTTGCGGCATCATATTCGGCGTTTTCTGAAAGATCGCCATGCGAACGTGCTTCGGCAATCTTTGCAGCGATTTCTTTTCTGCCGTTTGTTTTCAGTTCCTGAAGCTCTCTTTCAAGCTCTACGAGTCGTTCTTTTGTTAAGTAAACAAAATTATTATCAGCCATAACTTTCTCTTATCTGGGTTAATATTCAGCAATTTAAAAAAAAATTACCACGGCTTAGCCAGTGGCATGTGAAACTTAAAAAAATAAATCTAGCTTGTCAAGAATAAGAAGACTTTCCCATCCGGGGTGTACCTTGCTTTTTTTAACCTTTTGCCTAGAAAACTTAATCTTTATTCGCCAAATTTATCAGTCTTCCTCTAAGGCAAACATATCTGGTTAAGTCTAACATGTCTTCATGGTTATCTTAATCTGTGATCTTTACCTTTGGCTTATTCTGTTACTCTCTACTCTTGACCTCCTCAAAAAAATTATATAAGTTTTAAGTGAGTTGATAACGAGGATTTGTATATTATAACTGCCAACCGATTAAATGATTTTAAGTATTAGCGAGCACGGGAATCGAATCCTGCATGTAGTAGTAAATCCATTGGAGACTCCCATGAAAATAATTACCGTATTTTTTGACCGTCGAGAAAGGAAAAAAAATGAAACTAAAATTTGATAAAGAAAATGATGCTTTGTACTTTCGATTGGATGATTCCACGATTGTAGAGTCTGAAGAAGTCCAGCCAGGTGTAATACTCGATTTTAATAGTGAGGGTAAGGTAGTTGGAGTTGAAATCTTAAATTTGAGCTTAAGAGTTAACCCCGATAAACTTAAAAGTTTTCAATACGAAACTGCATGAGATAAATCAAATATTGGAAATTCTGCACCCCGCTTCTTGTATCCTGCAAATCGCTCTAAAGTTACAGTACTGACAAACTTTAGCTTCTCTATCCTCAAGCATTGATAAATGAAACTTCCCTTCCTTTATAGCAGCGACATATTTTTCAACTGCCTTAAGACAAATTTTTATGAGCTCTTCATTCAACTCTATATTTCCTTCCGTGGTAGTTTTTTTTGCTAAGCTTGATTGGCTGGCATCCATATCTTTCTTCAGTTCAAGGTTTATACGTTTTAATATCACATGCGTGTTTTATCTCACATTTTACGTTTGACATTTTCAACTCGAAAACATAGATTTTTTTGCGCTGAAAATATAATTCCATAATTAAACTTCTGGTAACTTAAATCAATAAATAAAGGAGTCATTATGAAAAAAACTCTCTTTTACGTGGCAGGGGGAATATTGATCTTTTTCTTATTTTTATCTGACCTGAATGCTCATGATTGGAAAAACATCAATCCAAAAATGAACAATATCTTGGTGGATACAACCCTCTTACGAGCAACTGTGGTTACGATGGAACCTGGTCAAAAGAGTGACACTCATTCTCATCCAGCGCATTTCTTTTATGCTCTCACTGATGGAAAACTTACTGTTCACTACACAGACGGAAAAAATGAAACCTTTGATCTTAAAGCTGGTGAATCTGGGTTCAGTATACCCGAGCGTCCTCATGTAACCGAAAACGCCGGAACTAAGCAGGTAAAGTTTCTTATAGTAGAGTTGAAGGAACATCCTTACAAGGCTCCTAAGAAAAGCCACTAAGATTATACTTCATCAAGCAATTAATAGATTAAATATTTTTAAGGAGGTACTCATGAGTAATTTAAGAATAATTCAGTTCTGTGTGGTGACCCTCTCGGTTGTTCTGCTGTCATGCAAGCAGCCGCCCAATGTTGAAGAAATCCGAAAGGAAGTCGAAGAGGCAGATGCCCAACAAATAAAAGCCTTTGCGGCCAAAGACATTGCAGGTATGACGGCAAACTACGCAGATGATGCTACTGTTCTTCCTCAGCACAGCCCGATGGTAACCGGTCAAGAAAATATCGAGGCATCTTTTAAAGAGATGTCAAGTATGATGAATGAATTCAATTTTTCGATGACCAGTTTTGATGCCAGTGGTGATTTAGCATATGAAATTGGTACTTATATAGGAGTCTTTGGTTCTGTCGCCGACACAGGAAAATACGTTACTGTGTGGAAACGACAGGATAATGGAAAATGGATGATTGTAGCGGATATTTTTAATACTAGTCTGGCTCCACCAATGCTTACGGTTCCTGAAACAAAGAAAAAATGAGTCGTACTGGTTATCTCCTGACTTTTTTCACCGGATGGAATTATTTTGTTACTAAAATACATTACAAAATTGTTTTCTTAATGTATCTCATTTAATAGCAATTTCATGTATTCTAGGTAAAAGATGTTTCATCTAATCGAAGATGTTAGAAAAGAAACATGGTACGAAACACATAGGAATGGTTTTATTAGCCACGGAATGAATACAAGAGCAAGAATCAAGCGTACCTCCGGTTTCAGACCGTGATTCTGACCGAGAGTGGAAAGATGCTCAGAAGAAGAGTATTATCCTGAAACTACACATTAATAAAATAAAAGAGCTGTACATCATCATTAATCAATTATTAAAGGAGTAAAACATGGTAACACCAGTTGCAGTAAGCAATTTCGAATCGAAGTCCCACAGTTCGCCCGACGAAGTTCGTACACCGGATAAAACCCGTGTCGAGATTGTTCGACTTGAAGGCTTCACAATCGGTCGTTTCACCTTCGAACCGGGATGGCGCTGGTCTAATTGTATCAAACCAGTTGTCAAAACAGATCAATGTCAATTATCCCATGTGGGATATGCTATTTCAGGGCGGCTGACTGTGCGTCTCAAGGACGGAACAAATAAAACCATTGGTGCAGGTGAATCATATACAATACCGCCAGGTCACGATGCTTGGGTCGAGGGAAACGAACGCTTCATTGGAATTGAAGTGATGACTGCTGATCAGTACGCTAAACCGTGATTACCGAGATGTACCCTAGATAGTACTGCATGCTTTTACTAATCGTTGCACACCATGCAGTAAACTGGACTTCGACGTTATCAAAGATCGTTAAAAGATATGTTTCAATGCCATAGCTATCTTTGGTTAAGCCTTTGATATAACAGTCGAAACCGTTCAACTCGTAGTCAATAGTAGTAAGTAACAATAATTCAAAGGAGTTCTTTATGCCAAAATACATCATTGAACGAAACATTCCAGGAGCCAGCAAGCTGTCCCAGCAAGAACTTCAGGCCATCGCGCAGAAATCATGTGGTGTACTCAACAAGATGGGCCCACAGATAAATTGGGTTCACAGTTACGTTGCCGGTGACAAAATCTATTGTGTGTACATCGCACCAAACGAGACTATGGTTCGTGAACATGCGCAACAAGGCGGCTTCCCGGCTAATATTGTATCCGAAGTGAAATCGATCATTGATCCTATAACCGGTGGGGCTTGATTGAAGAACACATATCTTTCAAACTGTTCGGCGGCTTGAGTTAAAACAGACCAATACTAAATTAAGGAGGATCTTTTATGCGATATGGCATATTTCTTATGTTTATAATTTTGATTGGTTTTCTTGTTTCCAATATGCAAAACGGAAATACGAATCATGATGAACATTTCAATAAGGAGACGAAAAGCATGTTTATAACAATTACATCGAGCAAGGTTGACTCAGTGCAATTAGAAAAAGTGGAAAAATTCCTAGCCGAATTCTTGCCACGATTTCAGAAACAACCAGGTGTAAATTCCATCTATCATTTTGACCGCCCTGACAAAGGGGATGAAGTTACGGTTGTTGTTTGGGAAAGTGCAGATGCTGTTAAAGCATATCGCCAAAGCGAGCTAATTAAAGAAGCTATTGAATTTGAGAAAGCAAATAATTTATCTGTAACTAGAGAAGGATATCCTTTGAAATACAAGTTCTAAATTGCAAGATGCGGACGATGTTAGACGATCTTGAAGTGACTCATTCAACTTCACTTAACAACCAAAAGTACGACACTCCCCTTGTTGATAAGCTGATTTGCTTCGCTCACGATAAATAAATCTATTCGAATTCGCTTCGGCATCGAGTACTTTTGCAATCCGCTATACGGCATTTACGTCAAGAAATTTAGCATGAGAACAGTATAGGAAGAAAAATCTGTATTCGAAAATGATAGCAAATTGTATCAGTTAAATAATCACAAAAATCTAAAGAAAGGATCACCAAAATGAAAGCCTCTAACTCAATGCGCATATGGTTCGCTTTTTTCGGAGCTATAATATGGTTAGGGATTTATCTCACAGGCTTCTCAAATGTTCACTGGCTCCTATTTATACCACCAGCAGGGATGATCTTTGCCGCCATCACAGGTATATGCCCGAGTCAAATTGCCGTCTTCAAAATATTTGAATCAAAATAGAAGACACAAATTTTGAAGACAACCTAACTCCCGGCTTTCCTTGCAGAATAAAAGTTTATCCCGCCAACAGCGCATAGGCGTCAACTTAATTTTATAAAATATTAGCATAAGCCTTTATATAATAATGTTATGTCAGAATGATAAATTAAAGTGTATTTACCAATA
>MHAR01000049.1 GCA_001803045.1 Ignavibacteria bacterium RIFOXYB12_FULL_35_14
GACCGCGAGGGCTGGATTTTAGTCCGGATGGTCAATATGCATATGTAACATGTTTTGGAGCAACATCTCTTCCTGCAATACAAAAGTTCGAAAAACCTGCTGCTCCAGCAACGGTTGATGTAACATTTCAGGTAGATATGAGCGTTAAAATAGCTACTGGTTATTTTAACCCTGCTACAAATGTTGTTACTTGTCCGGGTGGCTTTAATAACTGGTTAAATGAACCACCAGCAAACTCGGAAAAGGTAATGACAGATTTGGATAATGATAGTGTATATACTATCACCATAGCAATGGATCCCAACAAATCTTATGAGTATAAATTCAATGTAGGTTCGGGCTGGGATGGAAAAGATGAAAACCAGGGGGGAAACAGATCAGTAGTTGTGGGTTCATCTAATATGACAGTTGATCCTAGTTTCTTTAATGATTATACTCCTTACACCGGGGTTCCATCTACAGTTACTTTTAATGTTGATATGCACCTTCCGGCAAAAGGCAGTTTTAATCCGGCATCGCACCATGTATACATAGCCGGTAACTTTACTGATTGGGGCACCGGTGCTATTGAGCTGTTCGATGCTGATAATGATACCATTTACTCTGGTGATGTACCATTTACATCCGGAGCCTTAGCTATTTATAAATTCGTCCATAGCCCTGGTGCCGCAGCTTCTGGTAGTTGGGAAACCATCTCTGAGGGAGATGACTTCTTTGGTACTGACAAAAACAGAATTTATGGAGTGCATGATGGTAGTAACGTAGTAACTAGATTCTGGGAGAATACCGATCCTAATATAACGCTTGCTGATGGTAACATTTTCTTTGAAGTTGATATGAGTGTTGCAAACGAACTCGGCGTTTTCAATCCAAATGTTGATTCAGTTCAAATACGTGGAGGCTTTAATGGCTGGGGCAGTTCCCAACCAGAAAAATCCCTTCTAAATCAGGATCCCGGGAATCCCAATTCCTGGTATTTAAATATTCCTTTTGTGCAAAATGTCTTAGGTTCAACTCAATACTATAAATATTTTATTAAAAACGGACCTGGCAGTACCCCATATTCAAACACTGGCTGGGAGGTTTATATAGGTACCCCAACAAGCCAAAGTGATCGAAATCGCCCGGTAGTATTTGAGGGAAGCCCCACACAGGAAGTGCTGCCTGTATTTTTTGAAGGCATTCATACTGATTGGGTAATACCTGTTGGTACAAGTGTTCAAGTTGAGTTTAGTGTTGATATGACACCTGCAACATCGCAAGTACTTGCATTCAATCCTGCAACTGACACTGTATACTGGATACCAAGGCAGCCATTTTACTATGCTGTTAATGGATTGGTATGGACTCTTGAGCAAAGAGTTCTACAATTAACAGATCCGAATGCGGATATGATTTATACGGGCACACTTACGATTAATGGTCCTTCATTTAATGGATTTTTGTACCAATATGCCTTCGCAAATGCAACTGGTCTTACTCAGGAAGATGGCAGTCAGGGTGAAGCCAGAGTTAGATTCATTGCTCAGCCAACACCAAGAACATTTGCCAGCCCATTTACAATGCCTCAAGATGTTTGGACCAATGGTGAGAAACCTGAGGAGTCAGGTCCGGTTACATCTGTAAGAGAAATTGATGGTGGGTTACCAAAATCATTTTCACTTGAACAAAACTATCCTAATCCATTTAATCCTTCAACGACTTTACGTTTTACTCTTCCTGACGCAGGAAACGTAACGCTTTCTATATATAATTTGCTGGGTGAAAAAGTTGAGGAAGTTTTGAATCAAGAATTGGCTTCGGGTTCCTATGAAGTTAATTTTGACGCTTCGAAACTTAGCAGTGGTGTTTACCTCTACACAATAAAAGCAGGAAACTATACTGCATCTAAGAAGATGATATTGATGAAATAGCGACAAATGTCGTAATAGTAAATAGCGCAAAAGCATCTTTTATCTTTTAGTATCAGAAAAGCCGGTTTGAAATATGACCGGCTTTTTTATTTTGATTGACTGTTGATGGCTTGTGTTAACTGTTGTTTTAAGATATTCGCTTGTGGATAATTTGGTTCTATATTTAAACAGTTATTAATTGTATTAAGAGCAGCATTGTATAATTTTTTTTGATAATAAGCTCCGGCAAGATTATATAAAACCTGTGCATCAGTTGAATTTAGTTCATAACTTTTAGTTAAATAATTAATTGCCTCATCGGCATTTCCCTTAAAGAGCGCAATATTGCCAATCCATTTTGCGGAATAGTCATCAGGCTCAATTTTATATCTTGCATGAAGATATTTTAATGCGGCATCATATAATTGCATTTGCAGCAACGTTAGAGATATTTGATCATAATATTCAACAACAATTGGATATTGATATAATAAAATGTCCATATGTTTCAAGTAGCCATTTACATCATGTTTTTTCAAGTAAGCATCCGCAGCATTTAAGTGAGCATCTGCCCATGAAATTTTGTTCATCATGAAATTAAATGCAATGGAATCCAGAAAGTTTTTTGGAGTAAACAAGAGTCTTGTGGGCTTCTTTTGCCATTTTTCAATAAAGGGCCAATCATTCTGCAGCAAGAGCATTCGGCAATTACCAATTGTTGAATCAAGATCCGTAAACGTAAAGTCTATTCTTGTAAGGCTATCTTGTGAAGAAAAAGGTATTTGTGGTTTTTCATTTTTCGGCAGATAACCTGCTTGTTCCATTGCTTCATAATAGGCCTTTCCCATAAGCTGATATCCCTCGATATTAGGATGAAGATGATCGGTTATAAGGTTATTGCCGATAATTCCGTATGGACTTACAGAATTAAATATAGAATCTATAGAAACACATGTAGCATTATATTCTCCACATACTTGCCGGATGATTTGATTTATCTTTTCCGGTGCTCTAAATCTTAGTGCATCCAGGTCTTTTGCTAATCTGAAAAGGGAATCGGCATCTTTAGAATGGCCATTCATGAGTTTCTTTTTTGCTTCTTCATAAACCTGATTAGCAGTTGGATAGTCTTCAGAGGGAACTGAAATAAATGGTTTTTGGTCTTTTAAATTGCTTACAACTTTTCCAACAATAACTGGAACATTATGGCTTTTAATCAGCTCCAGTATTTCCCTCATATTTCCTTCAAACTGCTCGAGCCCAATAGTATATTTATCGGAATTCATTGGAATATACTGGTCCTTAGCCATGCGTGACATCAAAGTACCGGGAGATTCTTCTAAATTTTTAGATGCAAATAATGAAAATATTCCAGAGATGATATTACGAATAAGCTGAACAGTTTTATATTTGTTGAGATACAAAACAAGCTTGACAAAACTCCTGAAAGTGCCTAATGACTCCATTGAACCTACCCCTAAAGCACCATAATACTCATTATGACCGGCATAAATTAATATCAGATTGGGTTTCTGCTCGAGAACACCAGGCAACATATCTAATATTGTGTAAGTGTTTACAGCCGATAAGCTGATATTAACCACTTCTATGGTAGAGTTTGGATAGGTGAGCTCTAATCTTTTCCTAATATAGCGTGAAAATGACCCCATAGGCATATATGGAAAACCCGCCGCGCTGCTTCCACCCAGTACAAAAACTCTAAATGCGTTATTCTTCTTTTGCTGATCAAAAATATCCTCAATAGTTGTTGGAATATTTTCTACCTGGTTAAAGTAACGGAATGCTACTTCCGGATTTATAATATATTTTCCTCTCCTCGCATCAACCCATTGCGGTATATCTTTTCCATAATCAAAAAGTCTTAATGATAGTTCCAAAAGAATGAAGAAGATTACTGGAATTAATATGAGCATAATAAAAAACCATTTCGGTGCTTGCTTTCTCACCCCTTTTGGAGATTGGACTTGGTTTATTTTCTTCTTCGCTAATTTCAATAGAATCTCTTTATATGTTATAAAAATTAATAAATACTTCTATCCCATAAAAGTGGAATTATAGTATAATCCATTTATATTTAGCTTGAATAATTAAGAATTCTTATTGAATAATAGGGAACAAATGAAGCAGTTAAAAATGTTACCAATAGTTCTGTTATTAGCTTTTCAGTTTTATGCTCAGAGTCTAAGTGTTAATAAAATTGAACCGCCAAATTGGTGGAGTAATATGAAATATGATAAAGTTCAATTTATGCTATATGGGAAAAATCTTAATAATCTAAAAGTGATTGAAAACATAAGTGAATTAAAAGTGAATAAAATTTATAATGCTAATAAATCCGATTATTGTTTTATAGATGTTGAAATTCCTGAAATTGATAAGAATGCTGCATACAAAATATTTTTAACAAATCACTTTGATACGGTGATGATTGAAATTCCAGTTTTTATTAGAGAGAACTGTCAGACTTGCTATAAAGGTTTTAATCCTGATGATATTATTTATCTAATTACACCTGATAGGTTTTGTAACGGAGATGAAAGCAATGATAGTATAGGGGGATTTGTTCAAGATTTTCCTTTTGGCTCCGAGAGGGGACGACACGGCGGCGACATTAAAGGAATTATAACTCTTCTTGATTACATTAAAGAAACCGGATATACAACAATTTGGATAAATCCTCTTCTAGAAAATAATGGTGCAATGAGCTATCATGGTTATGCAGCCACCGATCTTTATAAAATTGATGAACGATTTGGAACAAATGAGTTGTACAAGGAACTAGTAACAACGGCACATCAAAAGGGATTGAAGGTGATTTTTGACCATATAAATAATCATATCGGGATTAATCATCCGTGGGTCAATAAATCCCCATTTGATGACTGGTTTAATGGTTCTAAAGAAAATCATTTCACTACACCGCACGAAAAAATATCTATCTTCTCATCTCACTCCAGTAAACTTACGAGTGACAGCACAATTACAGGTTGGTTCGTGGAAGGAATGCCTGATCTTAACCAGCGCAATCCTTTTGTTGCAAAATATCTTATTCAAAATATGCTTTGGTGGATTGAATATACAGGATTAGATGGAATTCGTGAAGATACATATCCATATTCGGATCAAAAATTTTTAGCCGAATGGAATAACACAATATTAAGTGAGTATCCAGAGTTTAATATAACGGGAGAGGTATGGATTGAGGATCCTGCTCTGCTTGCTCCATATCAAGGAAACAGTAAACTCAACAATAAATTAAATACAAATCTACCTTCCCTAATTGATTTCGGATTATACAGAGCAATCAGAAATTTTGCCAAACCTAATGGTTCTTTAAATAATCTATATGAAACATTGGCTAAAGATTTTCTTTATTCTGATCCAAATAATCTTTTAATATTTACAGATAATCATGACGTAGAAAGGCTAATGTACACTGCCGAGGAAGATATTTCTAAATTTAAACTTGCTATTACTTTTTTGCTGACCACAAGAGGAATACCACAGATTTATTACGGTACAGAGATCGGCATGGTTGGTGGAAGGTCACATGGAGAATTAAGAGAAGAATTCCCAGGTGGTTTTCCAAAACATAAAAGAAACGCTTTTACGGAGGATGGTCGAACAGAAACTGAAAACCAGATATACCACTTTATTAAAAATCTTATTCAACTTAGAAAGAATCATTCTTCTTTGCGCCATGGAGGCATAATTCACTTTCCGCCCAAAGATGAAGTATATATTTACTTTAGAATTGATGATAATGAAAAAGTATTGGTGGTCTTAAATAACGGTGGTCATAAGATAAATATCGATCTAAAATCATTCTCTAAAATTATTGGTAACAATCCAAAAGTGGTTGATCTTTGGGAAATTCAAAATGAAATGTATATTAACAATAGTGTTTTAGAATTGGCTTCCAACTCAAGCGGTATTTTTTTAATAAAATAGTCACCATCTGAATAGTTGAAAGTAATACCGTAAAAATTTAACTTTTACTTCGAAATGAAAAAGGAATGTTATAATGAGTAAACTATCTATCATCAAAGAACTTTGGCAATTTCTTAGAGTACGAAAAAAATGGTGGCTTGCACCAATACTTATTATGCTTGTCCTGCTTGGCGGACTAATCATTTTAACTCAAGGTTCTGCTTTGGCGCCATTCATCTATGCAATTTTTTAATTGGATTATTCGTGATCCATTAGTGTTCGTTAACTAACGGTTTGGCGGCACTAATTTTTTACTACGAATCTGTTAATTAAGGGACACGAATTAACGCTAACATTCCCATGAAAATAACTGTTAAGAAAAAAAAGATGCGAATTCCCATTCCTCAAAAACCGCCTAAGATCGAAAAAAGCAAAGATGCTTATGACAGAAATAAGGAGAAGGAAAAGTTGCGTAAAAATACAAGTGAAAACTGATATTGAATGATTGATTGCTCATTAATAATTTCCTTTTATAATCAAATTGACTATCTAAAGTTAGTACTTGCTGGACTCGAACGGCAAACATTTCGCAACTTCGAAATAATATTAGCTGATGATGGCTCCAATCAAAATGTTGTTCGCGGAATAGAACTTCTTACTAAGCAAATTTCATTTCCTTTCGTTCACATTTGGCAAGAAGATAAAGGATTTAGAAAAAATAGAATCCTTAACTCGGCAATCCGAAATTCATCTTCAAATTATTTAATCTTTATTGATGGTGATTGCATTCCCCATTGTAAATTTATAGAAGAGCATTTAGCTAATTGCTTAATCGGAAGCTGCTTAACCGGACGGAGAGTTAATCTCTCGCAAAAGATAACTGAAAAGCTAACGAGTCAAGCCGTTCGAGAAGGGGAGTTGGAAAAGAAAATGTTATCATTGATCATTGATGGATTGATTGGTAAATCAATTGATGTGGAAAAAGGATTTTATTTTAAGAATAAATTTTTAAGAAAATATTTTAACATAAAAAAACGAGGTTTGCTTGGATGCAATTTTTCAATTCACAAAAAGGATATTGAGAGAATAAACGGATTTGACGAAAGATATGAAGCGCCATCTATTGGCGAGGACAGCGATATTCAATTTAGGTTGGAGCTGCTGGGTATCAAGATTAAATCGTTGAACAACATTGCAATTCAATATCATCTTTTTCACACGCTACAAAAAAGAGATAAAAAAAATCTGGCATTATTTGCTGAAGTGCAAAAAATGGCAGAACCATTTACTAAATTTGGATTGCAAAGATAATTAACCAATTTACATTCTGTAATTAATTGGGGATAAACTGAATTGAAAATATTTGTACTATTACTTTTAATTAATGCTCTCTCATTAGCTCAAATCTCGTTTGATGCAAACTTTGAAAGCGGGAACATTAACACAGTTACGACAACCGATTCTATAAACTACACAGTAACTACAATTTCTGACATTGGTGGAAGATGGTTCTACTTTAGAATTAAAGGTGCGAAGGATAAATTTATCCGCGTCACAATTACGAGCACTGATGTTAACCGTCCAATGTATTCATACAACAATCGAGATTTTACAAGATTTACTGAATCGGAAAGTCCGTCTCTTCGCATGTTTCAAAAAACTTTTACCGAAGACACTGTTTATGTTGCCTACTACACGCCATATAATTATAGCTATCTTCAGGAAAGAATAGCTGAATGGAAGCTTAATCCTTTCACTAAAATTGATACTCTCGGAATAACTGATAACGGACTTCCTATTCAACAGATTACAATCACAGACCCATTAGTTCCTGATACTGAAAAGCGTAGAGTTTGGATTCATGCACGAACTCACCCGAGCGAAACGCCAAGTTCCTGGCATTTTGACGGGGTCGTTCAAAAGTTGTTGAGCAGTGATGATGTAATTTCATACTACAGGCAAAATGTGGTTTTTTATTTGATTCCATTTACAAATCCTGATGGTGTTTATTATGGAAGATCAAGAACAAACTATAATGGAATTGACGTTGAATCTAATTGGGATAAGCCGGAATTTGAAACAAGCATTGAAGTAAAAATACTTAAGCAGAGAATGTCGCAAATTAATAATGAACGAGTTTTTTCGGTTTTTAATAATCTGCATTCGCAGGCAGCATCATATTGTACTTTTTGGATTCACACTCCTGGGTCAACTTCTCCGAGGTTTTACAGAAGAGAATATCAATTTTCAAATTTGAATACATCAGATAATCCGTACTTTGTTCCTGATGATTACAGCGAA
Organism: Ignavibacteria bacterium RIFOXYB12_FULL_35_14; assembly: GCA_001803045.1. Lineage (GTDB taxonomy): Bacteria > Bacteroidota > Ignavibacteria > Ignavibacteriales > Ignavibacteriaceae > XYD12-FULL-36-8. The sequence goes on from MHAR01000049.1 coordinate 8,145, forward strand.
TCAAATCTACTTGCCAAATTTCCTGAAGGTTGGTTATGGAATAACCATGGTGAGCAAGTAATGGCATTAACTTATGAAACACCTTACGACCAATATTCATCAGACGTTTGGGTGACAGATTCAAATTTAATGGAACTTGGTTATCGTAATGTTTATGCAATTGCAGAGTATTTAGAACTATCGCATCCTAAATGGTACATTCTCGATAATAAAAATACCATCGCAACCGGAAGCTGGAACACCGATACAGCCGGATTAGAATTTTACAGTGATAATTTCTTTACAGCTCCAACTGGCAATGGTAATTCAACAATTGAATACATAACTCAAAATCTTGAATCTGGTATTTATGATGTTTATGGATGGTGGCCCTCAAACAGCAGCTTTTCTTACAGCACAAGATTTGTTATTAATGCGAATGGTAATGAAACGATTGTTGACAAAACTCAGAAAACTAACGGTGGGCAATGGAATTTCTTATCTGAAGCAATATTAAATTCCAATGGATCAATCACAATAGAAATGAGCAATAATACTACCGGCATTGTCGCAGCAGATGCTTTCAGAATCATTTACAGAGGACCAGTATCATCAGTCGAAGAAGAAATTACTCCAAAAGATTTTACGCTTTATCAGAATTATCCTAATCCATTTAATGCACAAACTACAATTCGTTTTGAGTTAAAAAACCAGTCGAAGGTGCAATTGCGGATTTTCAATTCTGTTGGAGAATTGGTTGAAACTTTAGTTGATCGAGAAATTGGCAGCGGAACTCACGAAGTTATTTTTGATAGTAATCGTCACAGAAGTATAGCAAGCGGAGTTTACTATTATAATCTTCAAACCGAGGGATCTTCCCAGACAAAAGGAATGATTTTACTGAGGTGATTTTTCTCGGCTGTCATGGTCGCACCATGACAGAGTATATTCAACATAAGAGGTGTTTTGTCAAGGAATCGTCCTTCACTGCCAAGCAAATTTCAGTTTCAAATTCAAACAATCTCTCATTATTTAACAATCTGCCTCTTTAGAAATAAAATACAGCAGGAAAATTTTCCTCTCAAATCGGTAAAACTTTCTTAGAAATTTTTTCAAAAATTTAAGTCTGAAAAATTTTCAATTAAAAAAAGACCATGTCTTGCATAAATGGTATTATGGCTTTATATTTGAAGCAATCACTCCCAATAACCTTAATTTATTAGGTAAATAATGTTAGATGACTTAGATATTAAAGTGCTGAAGATCCTCCAAAAAGAAGGAAGAACCAAAAGAAATGAACTTGCAGATGCTGCCGGTTTGTCAATACCGGCAATTAGTGAGCGACTTAATAAGCTGGAAGAGAAGAAAATTATCGAAGGCTATTATGCTAAGCTGAATCGCAAGGCTTTTGGTTACGATATTATGGCATACATTCTGGTAATGATGGAATCGTCGAAGCATTACAAGTCTTTGATATCGCATGTTGACAAGCTGCCGCAGATAATAGAATGTCATTCCGTTCTAGGTGAAGGTTCTCATTTGCTGAAAGCAATTTCAAAAAATACCGAAGCGCTTGAGAAACTCTTAGCCGACATTCAATCTTGGCCCGGTGTTATTGCAACCAAGACAACATTCGTTCTTTCTACAATTAAGGAAACAACCGAAATAGATATTTAATCTTTTAATTATTCATTCATTCAATCATTCATTTATTATATAAGGAGCATTCATGGCTAAATCTGAATCACCCATTGATAAAGTATTAAAGTACATAAAATCTAACGGAGTAAAATTCGTTGATTTGAAGTTTATGGACTTCCCGGGTCAATGGCAGCATTTTACAGTTCCGGTTACTCAATTTAACACAGGATCTTTTGAAGATGGCTACGGTTTTGATGGTTCATCAATTCGTGGATGGAAACCAATTAATGAAAGCGATATGCTTATCATCCCGGATCCAAGCACAATGTTTGTTGATCCTTTTATTGATCAGCCAACAATCAGTTTGATATGTGATGTTTATGAACCTGCTACAAAGGAGAAATATACACGATGTCCTCGTAACATCGCTCAAAAAGCAGAAGCATATTTAACATCCACAGGAATTGCCGATACAGTTTATTACGGACCCGAAGCTGAATTTTTTGTGTTTGATGATGTTAGATTTGATTCGCAGCCGAATAGCCAATTTTATTTTGTCGATTCGATTGAAGGAAGATGGAATAGCGGAAAAGATGAAGCCCCTAATCTCGGTTATAAACCTCGATTCAAAGAAGGATATTTTCCTGTTCCTCCAACTGATGCTTTGATGGATCTAAGGAATGAAATGGTAACCAATCTGATAAATTGCGGAGTTGATGTTGAAGCCCAACACCATGAAGTTGCAAGCGGCGGTCAATGTGAAATTGATTTGCGATTTCAGCCATTAGTTAAATCAGCAGATCAGCTTTTAATGTTTAAGTACATTGTAAAAAATACAGCAAAGAAGAATAACAGAACTGTAACTTATATGCCCAAGCCAATATTCGGTGATAACGGCAGCGGAATGCATGTTCATACAAGCTTATGGAAGAAAGGTAAACCACTGTTCCCGGGTTCTGGTTATGCCGGTTTGAGCGAGATGGCTTTATATTTCATCGGCGGTTTGCTAAAGCATGCACCATCATTATTGGCATTTACAAATCCGACTACTAATTCGTATAAGAGATTAGTTCCCGGATTTGAAGCTCCTGTAAATCTTGCATACTCGCAAAGAAATAGAAGTGCATCAATCAGAATCCCGATGTACTCATCAAGTCCAAAGGCAAAACGAGTTGAGTTCAGATGCCCTGATCCATCATGCAATCCGTATCTTGGCTTTGCTGCTATGCTTATGGCAGGCTTGGATGGAATTACAAATCGCATTGATCCGGGCGATCCTTTAGACAAAGATATTTACGATATGGAACCAGAAGAATTAGTGAATGTACCCTCTACTCCAGGGAGCTTGGGTGAGGCTCTTGAATGTTTAAGGAATGATCACGATTATCTTTTAAAAGGTGATGTATTTACTGAAGATGTTATTGAAACCTGGATAAAGTACAAAATCGATAAGGAAGTGAAACCAATGGCTCTTCAACCTCATCCTTACGAGTTTGGACTTTATTATGATGTGTAAGGGTAAGTTCTAAATCACATTTAAAAAGGTAATTATAAAAGTTCACAAACAAACCCAGTTCCTTTGCATTTTGGAATTTTTCATGAGGAACTGGGTTTGTAACCCAAATAGTGTTAAAGAATCGGGCGAGAGCATTCTCGCTCTATTTTTATATAGAATAAAAGATCCATTTAATTATCATTTGAAGAAAATAAATTATGCATAAATATAAATACGTACCATTTATAATTCTGCTGGTAGTTGCCTGTATGGGCGCATTTCTAAATTATAATTATTCACACGTTAAAGGTGAGCCGGCTTCTGCAGCCGATATTGCATGGATGTTAACTGCAACTGGACTGGTTCTGCTAATGACGCCCGGGCTTTCTTATTTCTACGGTGGAATGGTCAGCTCTAAAAATATCATATCAACAATGCTGCAAAGTGTAATTGCTATGAGTGTTATTAGTTTAATGTGGGTAGTGGTCGGTTTTAGTCTTGCGTTCGGAGACTCAATCGGTGGTGTAATTGGTAATCCATTAACTTATTTTATGTTTCGCGGTGTTGATGGGGATACGCATCCATTGCTTTCACCAACGGTTCCTTTACTTCTGTTTGCAATGTTTCAATTAAAGTTTGCAATCATTACACCGGCTTTGATTACAGGTTCATTTGCAGAAAGAGTTCGTTTTTCATCGTACATTCTTTTTATGATTCTCTTTGCCATTTTTATTTATTCGCCATTAGCACACTGGACATGGCATCCGGATGGATTTCTAAGAAAAATGGGAGTTTTGGATTTTGCTGGCGGGACGGTAGTTCATATGTCAGCCGGTTTTGCCGCATTAGCTGGTGCCATTCTTCTTGGAAGAAGAAGATCACACATTAAAAAGGAAAAACATACTCCTTCAAATATACCTTATGTTATTTTAGGTACAGGATTATTATGGTTTGGATGGTTTGGTTTTAATGCAGGATCTGCACTTGGTGCCAACAGCCTTGCTGTACTTGCATTTGCAACTACAAATACTGCTTCGGCTTCTGCCGCTCTTGCGTGGATATTTTTTGATGTTCTGCTTGGCAGAAAACCTTCTGCTTCAGGTGCAAGTATTGGTGCTGTTGTAGGATTAGTTGCAATAACGCCAGCTGCGGGTTTTGTTTCCGTAGGTGCCAGCATTTTCATTGGGGCAATTGCTAGTATTGTAAGTAATCTTGCTGTAACCTGGAAATCAAGATCTACTTTGGATGATACATTAGATGTTTTTCCATGTCATGGATTAGGAGGAATTGTTGGAATGATAATGACCGGAATTTTTGCTAATGAAGTCGGACTGATTTATGGACAAACGCAAATATTTTTTATTCATATCGTTGGTTTAGTAATAGTTTCAGTTTTTACTTTTGGAGGATCATTTCTGTTATACAAGCTAACCGATTTCTTAATTTCGCTTCGGGTAACTAAAGAGCAGGAAGACATCGGGTTGGACTTAAGTCAGCATGATGAAAGTGTACAGCAGAGGTTTTAGTCAGAAAAATATCAAACGTTACGCTGGGTAGTAATGAAAATTCATAAACAAATCCAGTTCCTTTGATTTTTAGTACTCTGCGTTAGGAACTGGGTTTGTACTTTTCACTTTTGTGTAAGGCGAGTTACTAAGATTTAATGTTTTAATATTGTTTTTAATTATCAAAACTGTTTTTTGATGAATGAGTGAACCTAACTTATTCTGATGATTGTAAAACCTTTTCTACATTTTATTTAACCTTAATAACAATCCAGCGTATGGTATCCAAACCTTATCAGCTTATCAAGTAGAAACTAGTATTTAGAAATAAATTTGGTTGTAGAATTAGATTACGCTGTTCATCTTACTTTGCCAAACTAATTTCTTGTGTTCTAAAAGCACGCGGGAATTGGCTTTTTAATCCTGCGCTTGTAAAAACACCAGTACCTAAAGTATAATATTCATATTTAACCACACATTGACCTCTTTGAGTAGAAGTTGTTTTTATTGTGCCGCCTTCTAAGTAGGATTTTAGCTCTTGTGGATTCTTTATCTCAAATAAGTTTTTTGTTATATGATTAGATAACACCTGAACAGCTAGCGAGTTGAGAATTATTTTATCGTCTTTATTGATTGTTCCAAACCTTGTTCCAATTCTCTCGAATAATCCCGGATTTGGATCAAACCAATTCTTATCAATAAAAAATATATCATTGTTTTTAATTATGTATTTGAACTGAGCAAGCACCAGCTCCTCAATTTCAAAATCATCTTGAATATTCTTTAGATAATTTTTTATCTTCTTATGATCATACTCTAATAACTTCACATCCCGAACTCGCAAGTCCTTTTTATAAGGGGAATCAGTCTCTCCAGTTTTCATTAGCTTAATAATAAAAAAACCATCTGAATCAACTTCCCATGGTAAAATTCTTTTTGCTTTTGCAAGAGAAGGATTGAGTGTTTGATTATTGTAAAAAGTAATTCCATCTTTTGAAGGGATTTGAATTCCAAAGTCAACAACCTCAACCGGGTATTTCTTGAGAATCTTATCAATAATTAATTCATTCTCTTCAACCGTAAGGGTGCAAGTGGAATAAACTACTTCTCCGCCTATTTTTAATATTTTAATAGCGGATACAAGCAGCTTAAGCTGAAGTTCGGATAGATGTCTCACCCTTTCAAGTGTCCACCAATCATTCACCTCAATTTTTTTCTGCACAATTCCCAAGCCGCTGCAAGGTGCATCAACAAGAATCTTATCGAAGTAGTCAGCGTAAATTGTATTTAGCTGTTCACCCTTTGAGTGTGTAACCCCAGCATTCATTTGATTCATGCGGTCAATGTTGTGTACCAAAGATTTTAATCTATTGAGCTGAATTTCATTGGCGACAATAGTGCCTTTGTTATTCATTATTTCACTAAGTTCTGTTGTCTTAGAACCTGGCGCCGCGCATAAATCTAAAACAATATCAGCTTCGCCTGGGTTTAGAACTAATGGCGGTATGAATGAAGAAAAAGATTGTATGTAGTAATATCCAAGAATATGTTCAAGAGTTTTGCCGAGAAGATTATTCTTGTCCTTTACTTTAAAGATATTTGAATAGTTTGAAATTCTATCACACTCAATATCGTATCTTCGTTTCAATGCAGAGCATAATTCTTGTTCGGTTATTCTTGCAAGATTTACCCGAATGAATTGTGCTGGTTCTTGGTTAATTAACTCTTTGTAAGTATTGGTAAGATCGTTTCCGTAAATGGAAGTGATATAATTCAGTATGGCTTCGCTGATGTAGTTCACTTAAATTTATTTCAATCGAATTAAATTTAGATGATTAAATATTTGATTTAAAATTTCGCTGAAGTTCTTCGCACCTGGAAATTTACTCCGGTAATCTTGATCAATTCTTTTAATTATTGAATCCAGGTACTTTTCATACTTTTTGTTCATATTTCTAATTGCGGTTTCATCAATTGGAACCGCGAGAATTTTTGGCTTATTTCTGTTTGCGTAAATAAAATATTTCGCCTTCTCATAGCTTTCGACTCGTAGAACTTCTGATCCTTCTGCACTAATGAGCTCGTAGTCGCCAAAAAATTCCTTTCCAATTAAAAGACCATTTCCCGGGAGGTTATAGTTTTTAAATTCGCTCGTAACGATAAAATCTGCCGGAAAGTTCTTAATTGATTCGGTTTTAAGATTTTGAATCCAAAGTGATATGAAGTTTCTTTCATCCATTTGGCTGGTAGTTCACAAATTACATGAGACTAAGAAATTTTAGCTGCAGCTTGCGTCGATAATATCACCTAAGCGCTCAATATATGCTTATAAAATTCTTCATACATCGGAATAACTTTTAATTTATCAAAATGATTTATTGCTCTGTCTCTTGAATTTTTGGAAAACGCCTCATACTTTTTATCGTTGGTTAAAAGATCCACAACATATTTTGCCATTCTATCAACATCGCCGATTTCTGCAATAAATCCCGTTTCATTATGCTTTATTAATTCTGGTAATCCGCCAACACTTGAGCTAACTACAGGCTTACCGCATGACATAGCTTCCAAAGCTGCCAGACCAAAGCTTTCTGATTGTGATGGAATCAAAAATATATCCGCAGAATTTAATATCTCTACTAATCCCTCCTGCTTTCCCAAAAACTTAACATGTTCAAACAAATTGAGTTGGCGGCAAAGTCTTTCACATTCGGATCTTTCAGGTCCGTCGCCAACCAAAATAAGCTTAGTCGGAACTTCTTTGATAACTCTTTCCAATATTCTTATGGTGTCAGCGACTCTTTTTACTTGTCTAAAGTTTGACGTATGCACTAAAATCTTTTCACCATCGGGAGCAATATGCTCTCTAAATGTACAAGCTTCCATCGGTTTAAATAGTTCCGTATCAATAAAATTAGGAATTACTTCGATGTTCTTATCGATGTAATAATTTGTATTTGTCTTTTCTTTTAAGAATCGTGATACTGCTGTAACTCCATCACTTTCTTCAATGCTAAATTTTACTAAAGGAAGAAAAGAAGGTTCTAATCCAACTAAGGTTATATCCGTACCGTGCAAAGTCGTAATTATTTTAATATCCTTTTTCTTCTTAAGCATATTTTTAGCCAGATATGCACTGCTTGCGTGTGGAATAGCATAGTGAACATGAAGCAAATCTAAATTTTCAAACTCCGAAACCTCTACCATTTTGCTTGCAAGCGCTAAAGTGTAAAGTGGAAATTCAAACAGAGGATAGCTGCTCATTTCCACTTCATGAAAAAAAACGTTTTCAACAAAGCCTGTAAGTCTAAATGGAAGAGCATAAGAAATAAAGTGAATTTGATGTCCGCGTTGCGCTAAAGCTTTACCGAGTTCTGTAGCTATGACCCCGCTTCCGCCATAGGTTGGATAGCATGTTATCCCTATTTTCATACTGCTGCTTTTTTCTATAATTTAATTAGTAATAATTATCTTTAGTGATTAGTTCTGAGCAAATATAAACTTTTTTAATGAATTATTTTTTTCAGGCATTTTTATCAATTTCATACTAATACTTTATGAAAATATTAGCAATTGGTCATTCAGTTGAGGATCATATTCATCAGAATAATGAGGCGATAATAAAACCCGGCGGAGTTTATTATTCAGTGCTGGGATTATCAAAAATGATGTCTGTAAACGATGAAATTCATCTAGTAACAGCGCTTCAAAAAAGTAATGAACATTTATTTTCTGATATTTATGGTAAGATCAATAAAAAGAATATCAGTTGGGTTGATAAAATCCCCAAAGTGCATTTAATCATTCATGATTCGGTAGAACGCACTGAATGTTATGAGAATGTTTCTAAAAATCTTGATGTCGATTACAACACGCCAAATAATTTCGATGGAATTTTAATTAATATGATTACGGGGTTTGACATAGATCTAGAACAGCTCCAAGAAATTAGAAGGCATTTTAACGGGTTGATTTATCTTGATGTCCACTCTCTTTCTCGTGGGTTTGATGAAAGTAAAACAAGAGTATTCCGGCAAATTGAGAATTTTTCTCAATGGGCTTCGTCGGTTGATTTAATTCAGGCAAATGAACTCGAAGCAAAAACTCTTTTTAATTTTGATAGTGAGTTGGAGACTGCAGTTGAGATTCTGAAATACGGAACAAAATTCCTAATTGTAACCAAAGGAGATGCCGGTGCTCGTGCCTACTTTAATCAAAATGATGAGATTGAATCGGTGTTTGTTTCGGCAGAGAAGGTCAATGTGAATAATAAAGTTGGCTGTGGAGATATTTTCGGCAGCGTTTTCTTTTACAATTATTTAATTACTAAAAATGTTATTGGTTCTTTAATTGCTGCCAACTATGCCGCTGGCCAATCAGCATCTGTTCAAAATTTAAATGAATTTAGGTTACGGAAATAAATGTATTCGCACGATATAATTAAAAATAGAATATTGGTAGTTGGCGCCAATGGTCTTTTAGGTCAGCGGTTAATAGCATTTTATACTGCAAAAGAAAATGTTGAACTTTTAGGTTGTTCAATTGAAGATCAACCAACTTTTAGCAACGTTCCATATGTTAGATGTGACATGGCCGTTAGAGAAGATGTTAAGAAAGTAGTTTTCAGTTTTTATCCTGATGTAATTATCAACGCTGCTGCATTCACTAATGTTGATCTTAGTGAAACCGAAAGAGAAACTGCATGGAAAATAAATGTTAAAGGTGTAGAGTATCTTGCTGAAGCCTGTCGGACAATCGATGCAAAAATAATCCATATCTCTACCGATTACATTTTTAATGGTTTAAATGGTCCTTACGATGAAAATGCAAAAGCTGATCCTTTAGGTTATTACGGACGCACAAAACTTGCAAGTGAAAATGCTCTTAAGATTGGTGCGGTTATTTATTCTGTTATTAGAACCAATGTTCTATATGGTATTGCAAACAGCAGACCCGATTTTGTAAGATGGGTGATTAACAGTCTTTCTGAAAATAAGCAAATCAGAGTGGTTCATGATCAGATAAACAATCCCACTTTTGTTGAAGATCTTGTCTGCGCAATAAACAAGATAATTGAGTTGAATAAATATGGCCTGTATAATATCGGAGGAAAAAATTTCCTAAACAGATATGAGTTCGCTCTTTTGATTGCAGGTTATTTTAATCTTGATAAAAACTTAATTAAACCAATTATAACTGAAGAATTAAAACAGCCGGCAAAACGTCCATTAAAATCTGGTCTAATCACAATTAAAGCAGAAACAGAATTGGGATATAAACCACATTCAATAACTGAAGCTCTTTCAATAATAAAAATGCAGTTGGCATTATGAGATATTTCATCTTTTTAGTTTTATACTTACTTATAACCAGCATTTCATCGTATCCACAAAATACATTGCCGGAATGGGCAAAAGGAATTGTGTGGTATCAAATATTTCCCGAACGTTTTTCCAATGGTGATAAAAGTAATGATCCTGCTGCGGAAAAAGTTTTTAGTAATGATACTTTCATTCCACCGGATTGGAAAGTGAGCATGTGGACCAGCAATTGGTTTGAACAAGCTGATTGGGAAAAAAATCTTGGCGGAAAATTTCGCGATCGTATTCTACAGAGAAGGTATGGAGGTGATATTCAAGGAATAATTGATCGGTTAGATTACATAAAAGAACTTGGAGTTGGTGCAATATACCTTAATCCTGTTTTTGATGCGGTTTCTTTGCATAAGTATGATGGCTCAACTTTTCATCACATTGATATTAATTTTGGGCCCAATCCCAGTCACGATGAGGAAATAATCAAAAAAGAAGTTCCGGATCTTCCCACAACTTGGATTTGGACTTCAGCAGATTCTATTTTTCTGAAACTGATCGAGGAAGTTCACAATTGTGGAATGAAAATTATTATTGATGGAGTGTTTAACCACACCGGAATTCAATTCTGGGCTTTTCAAGATATTGTTAAGAATGGGGAAAGATCTAAATGTAAAGATTGGTTTATCGTTCATTCATTTGATGATCCAAGCACATCTAAGAACGAGTTTGATTACAAAGGTTGGTGGGGAACAAAATTTCTTCCCGAATTTAATAGAACTGAAAACGATCTTAATTCGGGTCCAAAGCAATACATTTTTCACTCAACACAAAGATGGATGGACCCAAATAATGATGGCGATCCGTCGGATGGAATTGATGGCTGGCGATTGGATGTTGCAAGGGAAGTTCCCATTGGTTTTTGGAGAGATTGGAGAAAACTAGTTAAGTCAACAAACCCGAATGCAATAATCGTTGGTGAACTGTGGGAATTATCACCGGATTATATTTCTGAAAATGGAGTTTTCGATGCTTTGATGAATTATAACTTTGCTTTTGCAGTTAATGATTTTTTTATTGCAAATAAAAAACAGATAAAAGTTTCGGAGTTTATCGACAAATTAAAAGAGATTGATATTACTTACCCACAAGTGTACTTGGATGTTCTGCAAAACTTAGTTGACAGTCACGATACAGATAGATTGTTATCTATGATTGTTAATCCAGATAGAGGTTACAATCGAGATGCAGATGAAAGAAATACCAATTATTCGCCAGCGAAACCAGATGCAATCCATTATGAAATGCAAAAGCTGATTGCGGTTTTTCAAATGACGTATCGCGGTGCACCAATGATCTATTATGGCGATGAAGTTGGAATGTGGGGTGCTATTGATCCTCATGACCGTAAACCAATGGTTTGGGATGGATTAAGTTATGATGATGAAGTGATCAATAAAGAATCGGGATTCAAAAAAGGGTTCGGAAGTTACAAGGTTGAACAGAATATAGTACTTCTAAATTTTTATAAACGATTGACCCATCTCAGAAAAAATAATTTGGCTATACAAAAAGGAACATTGAATTTTCTTTATTCAAATGATGAAAAAAAATCTTTCGTGTTTGAGCGTAAATTAGATGACAATTGGTTCGTGATCGCATTTAATTTGGGAGATATATCAGACAGCATTTCACTTTATTTTGATGAACAAAAAATAAGCTATGAGGAGGTTTTATCAGGTGAAAAAGGATCGTTTATTTCAAAAGATAAGCTGGGTTTGAATTTCGAAGTTAATATTCCTAGTAGATCAGCATTGGTTTATCGGATCTATTCAATTAAAGACTAGACAGATAGAATAGTATATCAGTTGTTCTTTAACTTCAAATTAAAGTTAATTATTTTTCACTCTATAAAAGTGTCTGCCCCGGTAGCTCAGTATGGATAGAGCAGCAGTTTCCTAAACTGTTGGTCGGAGGTTCGAATCCTCTCCGGGGTACAAAATTTGGTTTTAGGCGGGAATTATTTTCTTCTTATAATTTAGTATCGCTTCCACCAGTTCATCTGAACCTTCTCTCAAAACATCGCAAACTGGTAAACAATGCTTCTCTTTTATTCTCGCTCTTACTTTTTCAGCTTCAAACTCAGAGGCGTTTTTACTATTGAGAGCAAAACCAATTACTTTACTCGGAAACATTACTAATGCATCTCTTCAAAAAGCCGGGCTACAACATCCATTGGCGGTATTCGGATTTCATGCATGTTGTGAACAAACTCTTCCCACCTCATAACACATAATTATTCCCTGAGGTAAAGTTCCATTAAGCAATCCAAGCGTTACTGATGAATAGCGCGGGTGAACGATGCTTCCTTGGCTTTTAAAATTAAAATATCATGATGCTGATTTTGTAGGACGAGTTTTTCAGCCGCACCATTTATGTAATTCCCAACAACGGCATAAATTGGTTTCATAAAAACCGCATGAATATCAATAGTAAATTCAGATTTAATCCAACTTCTTTTACGTTTAGGAACATCTTAGAAATATTTTTTGGCATTGTAAGCATACCGCATTCATTTAAGTTTGTTATATTTTCAGTAGAATTAAAATGGAGGAAGTCTTATGGAAGTATTGATCTTACTATTAATTGGTTTATTGGCAGGAATTATCAGCGGTTTTCTTGGGATTGGTGGTGGCATAGTCATAATACCTGCTTTGGTTTATCTTTTAGGTTACTCTCAGCAAAACGCACAAGGAACTTCGCTTGGATTACTTTTGCCGCCAATTGGCATACTTGCTGTACTGAATTATCATAATGCGGGATTTGTAAACATTAAAGCTTCAGCAATTATGTGTGTCACTTTTATTATCGGCAGTTATATCTCATCCAAAATAGCCGTTGAGTTACCGGAAACAGTTATAAAAAAAATGTTTGGTGTATTTCTTCTTTTTTATGCTGCAAAGCTGTTCTTTGAAAAGTGAATTATGAAATTTAATATATAATAGAACAGAGAAAGTCTGCTTGATGAGGAAAGAATCGAATTTCGCATCTGATTCTTATAATTTGGTTTTTTTCGGAAAAGGCAATCTCTCTCCAAGACTTCTTACATAATCTCCATTCTTCTAGTACACCTGGGAACTGAAAATGTTAGCAAGTATTGCCCGCCAAAACAAAATAAAAATAAATGGTTATTTGGGTGGATTCATTGCAGGTTTTTTTAACGGTCAACAGAATTACTAAAATATTTGTTCAATATCTTATGGAAATAAATTTAAATTTTAAATAATGTTTTATAGAAATGTCTAAGATAAAAGGAACTTTAAAATGAGTATTACTTTCTTAGTACAATATTTTAATGTAAGTTTTTAAGAATGTAGATAAGAAACATGAAAAAGAAACCGACAGATGAAAGTATCACATCCATGAGATCAAGATTAAATACTTCATTGATTCCAAGAAGAAAAGACAGGAGCTTTACTAATAAGATTACGGCAAAAACCAATGTGAATCCATATAAACCAGCTTTTATCGGAAGTATAAAGTATTTCTTCAAGCCGATAAAAAAAGGAGATTTGTGCTCAACTATGTCATCATCATTCGTATTAGGAATTGACTTCATAAATTCTCTCATTTATTAAAATTATCTCCTGGTTATTAGCCGAATTATTTTTGAAAATTATTGTGTTTTCTTCCCCTTATGAAGTAAGAGGCGAATAAAGAAAAAAAACCAACTAATGATATTATCAAATCTGTATTATCTATTTTGGTTAAACCGAATCTGAATTGCTTAGATATAAACCAGTAAGTAGTTGCCAGCGTAAATAAAAAAACTAAGTAGCCCATTGCACCCATGATGAATGACTTTAAAATGAGTTGTTGAGCTTTATTTCTCGATTTTGAATTTGCTGTTCTTCTTTCCATCGAATTTACTATTGTTGCCATATTCTTTCGTGTCTTCTATTAAACTTGTGTTTTATTTAGTTTCAGAAATGCAAGTCATATGCCATCAGTAAATGCTTGTTTTGTTAATAAAATCGTAATTTTTTATTAAAATATTGTTACGAAATAATACAACGCAATTAAGATCATATCACTTTAAGATTTGTTAGAACTTATATTCTAACAAAATCGAATTGATAGTTGGGGAATGATCCATATAGGTTTTTAAGGAATTTGTTAATATTTATAAAAGCGAATAGCATTTTTACAATACTTTTCGATTCTATAACTTTTAATTATTCAATTCAACGAAAAAACACGTAACAATTCTTGAAGGAAATAATTATGGAGATACGAGCTTTCGGAAAAAGCGGGATAGAAGTATCAACATTAGGTTTTGGTGCTGGACACATTGGCGGGCATAACTTCACCGATGCGGAGATATCAAACCTTCTCAATTCAGTAGTGGACATAGGGATAAATTTATTTGATACAGCCCGTGCATACGGATTATCAGAAGAAAGAATTGGGAAGCATTTATCTCATAGAAGAAACGAAATTATCATTTCCACAAAATGCGGTTATGGCATTAGCGGTGTGAATGATTGGGCATATGATTCCGTTATCATGGGAATTGATGAGGCATTAACAAAATTAAGAACGGACTATATTGATATTGTGCATCTTCATTCATGTTCGCTTGAAGTTTTACGAAGAGGAGCAGTGATTGAAGCTTTGAACAAATCAGTTGAAAGCGGAAAAATTAGAGTTGCCGCATTTTCCGGAGAGAATGAAGCGCTGGAATTTGCAGCCACAACAGGAAAATTTGGAAGCTTAGAATTTTCAATCAATCCTTTCGATCAAAGAAGTATTGACAAAGTTCTTCCAATAACAAAAGAGAATAGTATCGGAGTTATAGCAAAACGTCCCATTGCAAATGTTCCATGGAAATTCGATGAGCAGCCTTATGGTGATTATTGCGAAGAGTATTGGAAAAGAATGAAGAAAATGAATTTGAAGCTGGATCTAGATTGGCTTGAAGCTGCAATTAGATTTTCGGCATTTACTGAGGGAGTTAGTTCTATTATTATTGGAACATCATCAATTGATCATCTCAAAAAGAATTTGAAGCTCTTGGAAAAAGATAAGCTACCCAAAGAAATTTATTCAATGATCAGAAAATCGTTTAAAGAGAATGACGACAACTGGATAGGGCAAGTTTAATAACTCACTTTACGTAAAAGTGAAGAATACAAACCCAGTTCCTAACGCATAGTCCTAAAAATCAAAGGAACTGGGTTTGTTTACGAATTTTCCTCATTACCTTGCATAACTTGAGATAACGAATTATCACTTCAGGAGCATGAGCTTTTTCGAAAGAGTTTTATCTGAAGTCTTTAAAGTGTAAATATAAATTCCACTCGATAAGAGACTATTGTTGAAAGAAAGTGTTAATTCGTGTTCTCCCCGGGGCTTAAAACCCCTCTCTATTTCTTGCACAAGCTCACCGAGACTGTTGTATAATTCAATTGAAATGAAATCATCTCTTGGCAAGCTGTAGCTAATTGTTGTTACCGGGTTAAATGGATTCGGAAAGTTCTGATACAATTCCACTTCGTTTGGAATTTCAGCATACAGTGCAGATGTATCTTCAGTTATATTCTTGATAAAATCCTTGAAGAGATTTACCAGTTCCGGTGAATTGTACTCGTTAAATCCGTAACCATCATTATTTATAACATCGCTATGAACATAATGCCAAACTAGAGCTGATTTCGATTTTGTTTTCTTAACTTCAGTTAACCAATCTTCATAAGTAGGAATTTTGTTTTGCTTCACTCCAAATTCACCCAACATTATTGGTTTATTTAATGCCTCACTTATTTCTGCATGATCTTTTATCCAGGTTATTCCGGTTTTTGCGTTCATATTCCATGCTTCCGGATATGAGTGAATAGAAGTGTAATCAATATTTAGTAAGGCGGAGTTTACAGCAAAGCTGGTTCCTTTGGAACCATTGAATAAGAAATCGGAACCGTTATAAAAAAAGTTTAAGTTAGAATATCTGTAAGCATCAGCATCATATCCAATTTCTCCCGTGGTAAGCAAATGATTTGTATCAATGCTCTTAAAATATTCGGATACTTTATCATACCAGTTTTTAACATAACTATAAGAAAACCCGGAATTAGATGCTTCATTAATCAGTTCGAATGAAAAGATTGTCGGATCATCTTTATATAGAATATCATTAAATGTATTCCTTCGATTAAGAATGCTGCTAAGATGAAACTTATACCAATTGACGATTGAATCTTCCGTGAAAAAATGATTATGGTAAAATGGCTGTGCAAGATATTGATTTGCCCAGCGAATATATTGTTCTATACCGCCGTAATCGGTAAAATTATTTGCTAATGTAAGAATTAGTAACAAGTCATACTCTTTAGCTTTTGTTACAACATAGTCTAATCCGACAAGTCCTTGTTCTATTAACTCATTTGGTTTTGAAGAAATTACGCCGGGATAAACACTATCGGAATTATTATTAAATGCCCATGTTCGGATTACTTTGAACCCGACACTTTTTGCAAACGAAAACACATCATCCACGATATATCTTTTTCTCGAATCTGCCGCATTTGCTTGAAGGTAATAAGCATTAAATCCAAAAAATATTAAGTTTTTACCATTGAGAATGAATTTAGAATCACGCGTAATAACAAATTGATTTTGAGGAATAACAGTTATAGCTGACATTAGAATTATGGTAATAATGAAAAGATTTATCTTCAAAATACTTTTAAAGTTCAAAAAAAAATTTATTCCTTTGATAAATATAAAGAAGAAGTACCATCATCTTGATATCTTCTCTTAAAACTAATTGTACCACTTTTTAATCATCCAACATGGATAATGAGCTTAATACAAATGGTAATGTTTCTTTTACTGTGTTATATTATACAATAATTTTTTAAAATTTAATATTCTGCAATAACAGCAATTATAAACACTTAATGACATTAGATTATCTTCTTGTAGGTATTACATTACTAATTCTACTGAGCATTGGATTTGCAAAGCTATTTGACAATTTGGGCCTTCCCACTTTAGTTCTTTTCATTGCACTTGGTATGCTAGCGGGTTCTGAAGGTATTGGCGGAATTTATTTTAATGATGCAAAACTTGCCCAATCAATTGGAATAATTGCGCTTATTTTCATATTGTTTTCAGGGGGGCTTGACACAAGCATAGAAAGCATTAGACCTATTAAGTTCGAGGCATTAAGTCTGGCAACTATTGGGGTATTTTTATCAGCGGTTATCTTTGGGGTTGCAGCAGCTTACCTTTTAAAGATAGAACTTATTTATGGTCTTTTGCTGGGTTCGATTATATCATCAACCGATGCCGCCGCCGTATTCAATGTTCTCAGGTCAAAGAATGTTGGCTTGAAACAAAATCTGAAATCACTTCTGGAATTTGAATCAGGCAGTAATGATCCGATGGCTATCTTTCTGACTCTTGGTATTATCGAATTAATTTCGATACCAGGATCTGATTATTTGAGTACCATCTCGCTTTTCTTTAGGCAGTTTGGAATTGGTGGACTTCTGGGCTTAATTCTAGGTCGAGTAATTGTGTTTACATTGAATAAAATTAATTTTAGTTACGAAGGGATATATCCAGTTTTATTTCTTGCATTTGCAGGTTTAGTTTATGGTGCAACAAATATTCTCGGTGGAAGCGGATTTCTAGCGGTTTATCTTGCGGGTATTTCAATAGGTAACAGGGATTTTATTCACAAAAAAAGCTTGATCCGTTTTTTTGATGGACTAGCCTGGCTGGGACAAATAGGCATGTTTCTTACACTCGGACTATTGGTATTTCCTTCTCAATTATTTGCCATTATCGAGATAGGGCTTTTTTTATCAATTATATTAATGTTTTTTGCTCGTCCATTATCCGTTTATATCAGTCTTTTATTTTCAAAAACATCATTAAAAGAAAAAACATTTGTTTCGTGGGTTGGTTTACGTGGTGCTGTGCCAATCGTTCTAGCAACTTTTCCTATGCTGGCCGGTGTAAAATATGCTGATTTGATATTTAGTATTGTGTTTTTCATAGTTCTAACATCTGCTTTACTCCAGGGGTGGAGCTTAACCTCCGTCGCCAAATTATTAAAGCTGGATTTGCCGCTGTCAAAAAAAGTAAAGTCTCCCATTGAATTTGAATCTACGGCAGACAGCGAAACGGATCTTTATGATTTTTATATGGCCGAAAATTCTGGTCTTGTTGGTAAATCAATTGTGGAAATAGGTATACCTAAAGACAGCTTAATTGTTTTAATACCTAAAATTCTAAAATAAAAAACAGGAAAAGTGGCATAAGCTGTTTATTTTTGTATAGATAAAAACAATAAATCAACAAACAAACACCACTTT